>JBKPOM010000124.1:0-31625 GCA_046733115.1 Actinomycetota bacterium
GTACGGGTGCCTGGGGTTGGCGATCGCCTGGGTAGGCCAACGCCCTTGGGGAGGAGCGGCGGCGCACGTCGCGGTAGGGCTCTTGGTGGGCCTGGTTTTCGGGGGGACGATCGTCGCCCTCACGATGGGATCGACGCCGCCCCCACCGCCCGCCGACGCCTTGTCTGTAGGCGTGAACGAGGTGCTCTTCCCGATCGGTTGCTCGTTGGTCCTCTTCTCGGCGGGGGCCTTGGGCGAGAGGATGGCCACCCGAGCCGACCCCGGGTAGCCTTGGAACGCGGCAACGAAACAGGTATATCGACGATCGAGTACGCCTCGAGGAGCAAGAGCTTGCGCGCTCGGTGTTTCCTGGACGCGACCACAGAACGTCCAAGAATCTCCCTTCCACGCACTCCGGTGAATAGGGACGAGAGGAACGGCCGGGACCGTTACGTCCCGACCCGTTGTCGCCCACGGGGGAAACGCCTTGCGGAGTACTTCCCCTAGGAAGTTGCTACCGTCCTTGGCGCGGAGAGCTCCGAGGTGTCTTTGGTGGTTTCATCCAAAACCGCGGCCGTTATGGCCTGTCCCACCGCGACCGGTGCGGCCGGCGAGAACGTGAGGGTTTCGGTAGTACCGTCCAGGCCAGTGCTCACGCTCTTGATGCCGATGAGCTTCTTGCCCTCGTTGCCGGAGGGGTTGGAGTAGAACTGGACGAAGAACAGGCTGTTGGGAGTGCTGTTGAGCTTGCCCGTGACGGTCGTCTTGCCCGAAACGGTCTTGGCGGAGGTCAGCGCGGGGCTCGTGGTCGGCCTGGGCGGCGTCGCGCTCGTCGTCGGCCTCCAGTCGGTCAACTCGGTCGGCCAGTTTTTGAGTGCCCTGGCGGTCCTTGGCGCGGCGGCCAGCGGCGCCATCTCGAGCTTCGTGGTCAAGCTGCAGTACAGGGAAGAACGTGCCGCCGAGCACGACGACCCTCTTCTCGCTAAGCGTCGGAGCCGTGTGATCGCCGCTCCATTCGCGGCGATCTCCGCCTCGGGCCACGCGCCGGGGGTGCGTGCGATCCTGGTCGTCAGCGTGCTTGGACTTTTCTGCACGGCGCTCACCTTCATGCTCTACTACGATCTCATCGCGGAGGTGGGGGAGGAGCGCGTCGCCCTGGGTAACTACATCACCCCATCTTCGCGCTCTTCTACGGCGTGCTCTTCCTCGGCGAGACGCTCACCCTCGCATCCGTCGCCGGGCTCGCACTGATCATCGTTGGGGCGGAGATAACCCTGCGGGGCGACCGCAAGAAGCGCGCCGGGGGCGAGGCGACAGCCCACCAGTACAGGACTCACCCTCCGCTCCATGCGTAGAGCACGCAAGCCGGAGGTCTGCGCCTCCCCCTCACTATTGACTATCTTCACGTCGGAAAGTAGTCTGCCGGTCGTGGAGGAGCGCCGCCGTTGGAGGCGGAGGGAGGTCTTGCGTGTACCAGTTGATCCTGCGGGGGGCACGACTCGGGGAGGAGGTCGTGGACGTTGGTATCGAGGACGGCCGAATCAAACGTTTAGCCCGGCGGATCGAGGAGCGGGCCGAGCGCGAGATAGAGGCCCACGGACGGCTCGTCTCGCCGCCGTTTATAGAGTCGCACGTTCACCTGGACACGACGCTTACCGCCGGAGAGCCCAGGTGGAACGAGTCGGGAACGCTCTTCGAGGGTATACGGATCTGGTCCCAGCGCAAAAGGGACCTCAACCACGACGACGTTGTCAGGCGCGCCACGGAGCTACTGCGCTGGCAGGCGGCCCAGGGCGTTCTGCACGTCCGTACCCATGCCGACGTCTCAGACCCCGAGTTCACGGGGCTCAAAGCCCTCCTCGAGGTCAAGGAGAAGGTGCGAGGGTGGGCAGACGTTCAGATCGTGGCCTTCCCGCAGGAGGGCATGCTCTCCTACCCGCGGGGCGTGGAGCTGGTGGAGGAGGCGCTTAGACTCGGCGCCGACCTGGTCGGGGGCATACCCCATTACGAACACACCCGCGAGATGGGCGTCGAGTCCGTAAAGGAGAGCTTCCGCCTCGCCGAGAAGTACGACAAACCGATAGACATACACTGCGACGAGACCGACGACCCGCACTCCAGGTTTCTCGAGGTCATGGCAGCAGAGGCCATACGTACGGGGATGGGATCTCTGGTCACCGCGAGCCACACCACGGCCTTCGGCTCGTACGACAACGCCTACGCCTTCAAGTTGATGGGCTTTCTAACGAAAGCGAACATCAACTTCGTGGCGAACCCCCTGATCAACATCACCTTGCAAGGGCGCTACGACACGTATCCGAAGCGGCGTGGGATCACGCGCGTCAAGGAGCTTTGGCACAGCGGCTTGAACGTCTCCCTTGGCTACGACGACATCATGGACCCGTGGTATCCGCTCGGCACCGGCGGGATGCTCCAGCCCGCCCACATGGCCGTCCACGCTAGTCACATGACGAACCGCAAGGAGGTTACGGCCTGCTTCGATATGGTGACCGAGAACGCGGCCAGGACGTTGAGATTGGAAGACTACGGCATGGCCGAGGGTAGGGCGGCGGATCTGGTCCTCGTGGACGCTACCGATAAGTGGGATGCGATCCGGCGCCTCGCCACGACGACGCTGGTCGTAAAGGGCGGCGAGGTCATAGCAGAGACTCGCCCACCCGAGGCACGCCTCATGGGTGAGGTCGTCGGTTTCGAGAGGGCAGAGGGGTAAAGGGTAGATCCGACGGCGCAAGCCCTCGGAAGAAGGGAGGAGCGGTGGACAGGGAGCCGGGTATCGAGGAGCGCGTAGGGCACGAACGGGCGGAGCTCGAGGAGGCCGTGCACGTCGAGAAACACAACGCCATCACGCCTGTCCCGGAGGAGTACAAGGACGCGACGCCGCTCGACCAGTTCTGGATCTGGGCCGGTGCCAATATCGCCCCCATAAACTGGGTCCTGGGGGCTTTGGGCATCGTGCTTGGCCTGGGCTTCTGGGACACCGTGCTCGTCCTCGCGCTAGGAAACGCCATAGGGGTCGTGATCTTCGGCCTTTTCGTGCTGATGGGCCAGCGGACGGGGGTGACGCAGATGGTCCTCTCGCGCAGCGCGTTCGGAAGGAGGGGCGCGTACTTTCCGGCCTTCTTCCAGATAGTCATCGCCACGGGCTGGATCGCTATAAACACCTGGATCATCCTCGACCTCAGCGTCGCCCTGCTTGACAAACTCGGCATCCCGAACTCGGCGACGACGAAGGTCGTCGTGGTGCTCGTGCTCATGGCGATACAGGTCGGGCTCGCGACGCTCGGCTTCTACGCCATACGTACCTTCGAGAAGTGGACCGTGCCCGTGACGCTGGTGATCCTCGTCGCTATGTCCATCGTCGCGTGGTCGAAGGGGAATATCGATTGGGGCTTCGCCGGCGAGGCAACCGGAGCCGCCCGCCTGACGGCTATGAGCCAGGTGATGACAGCGATCGGGATCGGGTGGGGCATCACCTGGCTCGCCTACGCCTCGGACTACTCCCGCTTCGTCCCCCGCACGACCCGCCGGAGCAGGCTCTTCTGGGCCGGCGCTTTGGGGCAGTTCGTCCCCGTCCTGTGGCTCGGCATCCTCGGCGCCTCCATAGCCACGACGGGCACGGGCGCCGACCCGGCCGTCATCATCGTGAACACCTTCGGCGCCCTGGCCGTGCCAGTGCTCTTCCTGGTCCTCCACGGTCCCATCGCGACCAACATCCTGAACGTCTACTCCACGTCGGTCTCGGCGCTCGCGGTGGACATCAAGGTACCCCGGCACGTCCTGACCATCATCGTCGGCGTCTTCGCAACGGCCTTCACGCTCTACCTCGTCTTCGCCGGCAGCCTCGCCGAGCAGCTCGACGCGTGGCTAGCGAGTGTCGTCGCCTGGGCGAGCCCGTGGGCGGCTATAATGCTCGTCCACTTCTACATCATCAGGCGCGAGGATATAGACGTCGAGGCGCTGTACCAACCTCCGAGAGAATCGCGGGTCGGCGACGTGAACTGGGCGGCCATGATCTCGCTCCTGGTCGGCCTCGTGATGACCTGGCTCTTCCTCTACGGCCTCGTCGCCCCGCTGCAGGGACCCATCGCCCGCGCCCTGAACGGCCTCGACCTCTCGTGGCTGGCCGGGATGCTTACCGCAGGAATCCTCTACTACGCCCTCCACCGCCTAGGAGTAGCGACGCCGCAGAGGGGGGTCGGGCAAGGGATCGGCGAATCGTCGCGCGCCGGTGGGAAGACCGGGGGATAGGCGACCATCAATCGTGCGGGGGAGGGCAACCGTCCGGCGAGCTGAGGACCAACGATGAAGGGGATCTTTCGAACGAGGGATAGCTGGCAGGAAGCGATGTTACGCCGGGTACGCTGACTCCTTTCCCTGTGTTCAGCGTAACAGAACAAGGGGGTCACCATGACCGTAGAAGCTAGGAACACCACTAGTGCGGAGAGCCCGCACCTGCGGCGCGAGCTGCATCTTTGGGAGGCCGTCGGCATCTCGCTGGCGCTAATGGCGCCTTCGATGGCCGCCAACATCAACCCTCAGGGCACAGCTACCACCGTGGGGCGCGCCGTTCCGCTCGCGTTCGCTCTGGCGACCATCGGTGTGCTCCTGATCGCCTGGACCTTCGTCCGGCTCACCCAGCGCTTCAACCACGCCGGTAGCGTGTACGGCTTCGTCGGGGCGACGCTCGGCCCGCACGCTGGTGTCATCTCGGGGTGGGCACTGATGGGTACGTACACCTTCTATGGCGTTGTCACGTCTACCGCGGCCGGCATCTTCGGGGCTGACTTCCTCGACGCCCTCGGCATCTGGACGAACCAGCCGGGCTGGGCGCCGTTCGTGGTAGGTGCGATCGCGCTCGCCGGCGTGTGGGCGCTCGCGGCTTCGAACATTCGAGGGGGCACGCGGGTTCTCTTGCTTATCGAGGGTACGACGGTCGCGCTCATCCTTATCGTCAGCGTGATCATCCTGTTCCGGCTCGCCACGAATACGGCCCCCAACGGCAACACCCTGGACTTCTCGGTGTTCTCGGTGCCTGGCGGGACGGGCCTCTCTGCGGTGTTCCTCGGGGTGGTGTTCGGGTTTCTCTCTTTTGCCGGATTCGAGGCCGCGGCGACCCTCGGCGAGGAGGCGCAGGAGCCCCGGCGCGACATACCGCGTGCGATCCTCGGGGTCGCCATCTTCGGCGGCCTGTACTTCATCTTCGTTACGGCCGTGGAGGTTATGGGCTTCGGCACCGACGCGAAGGGCGTCAAGGAGTTCATCGCGTCGGGCTCGCTGCTCGGCGACCTCGGCAGCCAGTTCGTCGCCGGGTGGGTCGGAGAGCTCATCACCATCGGCGCCGCGTTCAGCGCCTTCGGCTGCGCCCTGGCTTGCGTCGTTGGCGCGGCCCGGCTCCTGTACGCGCTCTCGCGCGACGAGGTCGGTCCCGCCCCGCTCGGCACGGTCTCCTCCCGAAGCGGCGTCCCGGCCCGCTCCACGGCCACCGTCGCCATCGGCGCCTACGTCATCATCGTCCTCGGCTGGTTCGTGTTCGGCGTGGCGCCGTTCGACCTGTTCGTGGCGTCGGGTACTATAGGGACCCTGATCCTGCTGCTCGTGTACGCGCTCGCTACCATCGGGGCCGCGAAGCTGCTTTTCCTCTCGGGCGAGCGGCAGGTCGCCGCGTGGGAGGTCGTCGTGCCGTTTTTGGCGCTGGTGGTCATCGGCTACACTCTATTCCGTAACGTCTACCCCTACCCGACAGACGCCGCGGCATGGTACCCGATCATCGCCGCGCTCTGGGTCATCGCGGGAATCCTGGTCACGTTTGTCCGCAACGCCGCGACGCGGCGGGCCGGCGAGAGGCTGATGGCCGAAGAGGGCCTGGCCGCGGAACCCGGCTCCCGGACCGGAGGATACGGGTAAAGACCGGCTTCCGGATGCGGCCACAGGACGCCGTGGACCGAGAAGCCGGGGCGTGAGATATTGGGCGCACCATCGTGGGAAAGGCATTCGACCGAGTCGTAGGGGGTGCGATGCAAGCCGAGCGCGAGGTAAGGGAGAACGGGGCGGGGCTGTTGCCCGAGGGTACCCTGTGGGTGAGGTTCGTGTTCGTGGATCACGCGGGCATTCCCAAGGCGAAGGCCGTCTACAGGGATGGCTTCGCCGGGAGGGCCAGGTCCGGGGTGGGGCTCGCGAAGGGTGTCCTGGCGCTCGACCCGAGCGGGGCGCTTCACCCGGAGTCGGGGTTGAGCCCCGTCGGAGAGTGCCGCCTGATCCCGGACCTCTCGACGCTGACCCCCTTGCCTTTCGCCCGCGGACAGGCGATGGTCTCCTGCGACATGACGGAGCCGGACGCGGGCACGCCGTGGGAGGGATGCCCGCGTAGCGCCCTCAAGCGGGCGCTAGGCAGGCTCTCGGAGAGGGGATACAGGTCGCTCGCCTCATACGAGGCCGAGTTCTACGTCTGGGGTCCCGAAGGTCCGCTGGACAGGACGCCGTACGCGGGCAGCTACGCGCTGACCCCGGCGGCGGAGTTCGTCGCGGAACTGGCCCGGACTCTGCAGGAGATGGGCATCCGTCCCGAGCAGTGTCACGCCGAGGTGGGGCAGGGGAACCTGGAGCTCTCTGTGGGAGAGGACGAAGCGTTGGCTGCGGCGGACAAGCGCGTGATGGTGCTGGAGGCGATCCGGGGCGTGGCCTACGGGATGGGGCTGGATACCACGATGGCCCCGAAACCGTACCTGGAGGGGGCCGGCAACGGCCACCACCTGCACGTGAGCCTCTACGAGGAGGACGACTCGTCTGTGCTCTTCGACGCCTCGGGCGCCCTGAGCGGGCCAGGCGCGGGCTTCGTGGCCGGTGTCCTGGAGCATCTGCCCGCCGTCATGGCGTTCACCGCCCCTTCGCCCAACTCGTACCAGCGGCTCGCCCCTGGAATGTGGTCCTCCGCCTACAGCGCCTACGGCCTGGACAACAGGGAGGCGGCCGTGCGGCTGGCCTCCCCCGTAGCCGGCAGGGAGCCGGCTACCGCCAACGTCGAGTTCAAGCCGGTCGACGTCACGTCCAACCCCTACCTCGCGCTGGCCGCGGTCCTGGCCGCGGGGATGGACGGCATCGATCGCGGCCTCGACCCGGGGGAGCCGACGATGGTCGATCCGGCCACGCTGAGCGACGAGGAGCTCGCCTCCCATGGCATCCAGCCGCTCCCCGCCTCCCCCGACGAAGCCCTGGACGCGCTGGAGAGAGACGAAACCCTCAAGGAGGCGCTGGGCGGGCCGCTCGTGCGCACCCACGTGGCCGTGGCGCGGGCGCAGGCCGCAATGGCCAGAGAGCTGCCGGCAGAGGACGTGGCGGCCACGGCCGCGATGCTCTATTAGAAAGGCATCAGGCTTCAAGCCACAGGCATCAGCAAAAGCCATGAGAAAGGAGGCACGGTGTGATCGGCCCGCTAGCCGGCACGGTCGGGATCTCGCTCGGCCCTCCGGACTTCGCCCTGCTACACGAGAGGGCGATGCCGCAGAAAGACCAGCTTTGCGGCGCGTTCTGGGGATCGCTGGTCCTCTCGGCGACCGGCCACACGGCGAGCCAGGAGGAGGTCGCGCTCCTGGCCGGAACGACGCTGGCAGAAGGAGACCCCGCGGGTTGGCTGCCGCCCGGCGCCTCACCCAGGGCGGATTACGAGGCGGCCATCCCCGTTGCAGCCGCCGGGGTCTCAGCCGGAACGTCAGCGACGGGGGTCGTGCGGAGCATCGAAGAGCTCTCCGGCGGTACGCTGGCCGTCGTGCCCGTTGCGGGACCGTGGAGCGCCCGGACTGTGGTCTCGCTCGTCGAGCTCGCTGCCGGGGCGCGGGGATGCGTCCTGATCGCCAACCTGCGCTCGGGACACCTGTGGAGCTCGCGCCCGCCCGCGAGGCTACTGCTCGACTACCTGCAAGGCCGCCCGGTTGAGGTGCCGCCGCCGGACTGGGATTGCGGGCACTTCCTGACGATCGCGGCCTGCGTGGGCGGTCCGGGTGGCGTCCTCGTCGTCCTCCGCGATACCTACCCGCAGCTCGGCTGGGGCGGCTACCACCTGCAACCGGCCGCGGCGGTTGCGGCGGCGCTCGTGCGGGGCGACGGGCACGAAGGCGGGGTGCTTTGCGCCTGCGAAGCGCCGGCGGCCGAAGCCCTCGCCCGGCGGGTGGGAAAGGCGGGTTTCGAGGTGCGCTCCTGGGACAACGGCTCACCCGACGGAGGTGGTGAGACCCGTGCGGGGTGATGATCGAGTCGGCTGTCTCCACTGCGACCCGGAAGACGCTCTCGATGCGCTAGAGTTCGACGCTGTCGTCCGCTCCTGGTTCTCCAAAGACCTCCTTGAATACTACCTGAGCTTGAAGCGGACCGAGATCTCCCTGCTCGACGGCGCGGACCCGAAGGTGGCGTGCGAGCGGTACCTGCGTGTCTACTGATCTCCTGCAAAAGCTCCTGCGTTCCCTGGATGGGGAGTTCCCGCGAGCTCTTCGAGAGCGCGAGCGTCTGCACGCGATCGCCGAGCCGAGCCACGAGGAGCACGGCACCGCCCGCATCCTCGCGGAGGCCCTCGGGGCATCGGGCGTGGAGCGAGTCCTCCGTACAGGCCTAATGGCGCGCGTCGGCCCACCCGGGCGGGCCGTCGCGATACGGGCCGAGCTCGACGCCCTGCCCATCGAGGAAGAGACGGGCGCGCCCTTCGCCGCTACCAACGGCTCGATGCACGCCTGCGGCCACGACGTTCACATGGCCGCCCTCATCGCGCTGTTCCGGGCCGCCGAACGGAACGAAGGGTTCCTACCGAACCCCCTCCTCGCCTTCTTTCAGCCGAGCGAAGAGGCGTATCCTTCGGGGGCGGATCTGATCCTCAAAGAGAGGGTACTGGCCGGCCGAACCGTTGCGATCGTGGCTGTGCACGTCCATCCGGAGGTACCGTGGGGCTCGGTGAGCGTCGAGCCCGGAGCGGTCAACGCCTCCTCGGACAACCTGCGCATAGTCGTTGAGGGATCAGGCGGCCACGGAGCATATCCTCACCGCGCGCATGATCCCATCCTCGCGCTATCTCACGCCGTCGTTGCTCTCCAGTCCCTGGTGAGTCGCAGGCTGGACCCGATGCATGCGGCTGTCTTCAGCGTCGGTTGGGTGCGTGCGGGTACTGCAGAGAACGTCATACCGGACGCCGCCGAGGCCGGCGGCACCCTGCGTGTGCTGAACCCAGAAGATCGCTTACCGCTGCGGGAGATGGCACGCGAGATCGTCGAGTACACGGCCCGGGCGCACGGTTGCGTCGCCAGGGTGGAGGTTACCGAGGGCGAGCCCGCGACGGTCAACGAGGAGGGACTCGCCAAGGCGGCGCGCTCGCTTCTCCCCGAAGCTAGCTTCGGGCTGGGGCCGGCAATGAGGTCCTGCGGGTCAGACGACTTCGGTTTCTACGGGATGTTGGCGCCTACGCTCATGCTGTTCGTTGGTCTCGCGGGCGCACCTGACAACCCTGACGTACCGCTCCACCACCCGCGTTTCTTGCCACCCGAAGAAGCCGTCTTCGCGGTCGCCCGCGCCCAGGCGGTGGCCTTCGCCGCCGCTTCCTCCCTTGACCCCATGCCGTGAGGCCGCGAAAGATCCACGCGAGGTCCGATCCGATGGAAGAGGGTTGTATGGCGCCCCAACCCGCCGGAAGGCCCACGGGCACCGAGGAAATGAGAAGCTAGAGTGGCCGTGTTACTGGCCTCAGATGACATATCCTACTGCGTGGAACAGACGCTCGGCCTCGACGGCGGGGACGTGATGCTTTGAACGGAGGTAGCTGATGGAAACGGTAGACTTTACAGTGGTCCCCGTCGTGGACAACCACTGCCACGGCGTGATGCTAGATCAGGCCTTCGAGGACATTACGGCCTGGCGACGGGCCTTTACTGAGTCCCTCGACCCCGGCATGCCGCGCGACCACGTCGCCTCCACGGCCCTCTACCGGCGGCTGATCCAAACCCTGGCAGCCTTCTTCGACTGCGAGCCCGAGGAGGAAGCCGTGTTCGCCGCCCGCAGCGGGAGGGACGGGCGGGGACTCGCAGGCGATTTGTTGCGCGCCGCGGAGGTCGATGCCCTACTCCTGGACACGGGCTTTCCGCCACCAGAAGAAGTATTGTCGGTGCCAGAGCTGGGAGAATTAGGAGGCTGCCGCGCGGAACCGATGCTGCGGCTCGAGGTCCTGATGGAGGACTTACTCTTGGAACACGATTCTCTTGCTGACACCGAGGAGGCGCTCGTTACCGCTCTGGACGACGTGCGGGGCCAGGGCTACCTGGCGCTGAAGAGCATCGTAGCCTACAGGACGGGCCTGGACATCCGGGAGTGGCCTCGGGCGGAGGCGGAGAACTCGGTCCGTGAATACAAACGGGCCGCCGAATCGGGCTCCGCGCGGCTCGCCCACAAGCCGCTCCTGGACACCCTGTTGCATGTCGCGTTCGCGCAGGCGGCGCGGCAGGAGGTCCCCGTCCAGTTCCACGTCGGCTACGGCGACGCAGACACCGACTTACTGCTCGGCAACCCGCTCAATCTGCGCCCGGTGCTCCAGCGGCCCGACTACCGCGGCATGCCCGTCGTGTTGCTGCACGAGTGCTACCCGTACACCAGGCAGGGAGGTTACTTGGCCGCCGTCTACGAGAACGTATACCTTGATCTCTCCTACGGCATACCGCTGCTCGGCTACGGCGAGATGCTCTCCTTCACGCGGTCCGCACTCGGCGTCGCCCCGAGTTCCAAGCTCATGTACAGCTCCGATGGCATCGGCGTGCCAGAACTACATTGGATCAGCGCCATAGACGGCAGACGCGTCCTGGGCCGAGCGCTAGGAGAGATGGTATCCTACGCAGAACTCAGTCTCTCCGAAGCCGAAGCCGTAGGAGACAGCGTATTGCGCGGTAATGCCACGCGCCTATACAGACTCTGAATCAACCGAAACGTCCATCTGCCGTAAGTCGCGTTTGTCTAGAGCGGTTTGCAAAAGGCTCGAACCCCATTGCAAGCATGTCAGCGGAGCAGCATTCCGGCTTTTTGTGCTTGCTGAACTGCTGACTAGCTGAAATGCTCGTTCGACGAGCCGAACGGCCGATCCTCAAACCACCCTGGTGGCCTCCTTCGGGTTGGGGCCGTACCGGTTGCTGCCCGGCGTGCCGTCTAGCAAGGCGAACACTAAGAGGACTATCGTTCCGATCAGCGGTATCAGGTTTATGAATATCCACCAGCCCGTGCGGTCTATGTCGTGGAGCCTCCTTACGGTCACGGCCAGGCTCGGAATGAGTACCGCCAGGCTGTAGATGGCGCTCAGCAGGCCTATGTTCTGCGCAAAGCTGAAGGTACCGAGCAGAACGTCGATCCCGGCCAGCACGACACCAACAATGATGTTGAACAGCACGAAGTACCAGTACTTCTTGCGCCTGGAACTGCCACCGAACACGGCGTACTTCTTGAGCGCTTCGAGATACCAGCTCACCCAATACCTTCCCCCTTTTGGCCGACCGCTCCTGCAGAACAGCCTAGCATAGTTTGGTGGGCCGCTTGCGCGAAAAAAGACACAGTAACTAGAATTGGTCGGTGCCACCGTGAGCTTGCCCTCTAGGCCTGTTCAGACAGGGCAAAACCGCCAGAAAAGGGGTGCGACCGGTAGAAGTGGCGGTCGGATGCCACCCCGGCGGCCACAAGGGCTGGACTGGCGGGTGGAAGGAGGATGGGCGCATGATCAGCGCGACGACGGAGGGGATCGTGGGTACGATCGTTGGCAAGCGGTGGGAAGCCGACACGCCGAAGCGCTGGCTGATTGCCCGCAAAGAAGTAGATCCTCTTTGCGAACCGCTCCAGCGCCGAGCGTGAACGTGCACGACCTCGGAGGAAGGTTTATCCTACCTGTTGGGGCGTATACAAGGTTTGAGATCGAACCAGGGGGGCGAGCGTTGTACCGACAGGCGCGGGTGCTTGGTCTGCTGCTCATTGTGCAGGTAGTCGCGATGGTGGGGATCGGCGTCTTGTTGTTCGCCAGCATCGACTGGGACATGGTGGTAAACCTTTCCAACGAGCCGGGCCAGGTCAAGCTCCAAACTAACGACAAGGAGACGTTGAAGAAATTTGCGCGGGCGATCGTGTTCACGGTCTATTTTCTCGCGCCCGTGATCCTGTTGCTTCTTGCGGGCCTCGGTTTCGTGCTGCTCAGGCGCCGAGGATGGATGCTGGCCTCGGTCGCGCAGGCCCTTATTATGCTGGCTTGCCTGTTCTTCTACGGCGCCTCGCGCCCGTGGTTTGCCTACCCCATGATCGCCTACAGCATCCTGATGATCCTGCTCCTCAACTCCCGCAGCGTGCGGGCGGCGGTCCACCGAAGACGGCTGACGCCGGCGGAGGCTAGACCGGAGATCGCACATGGCGATTGAGGAGAGCGTGGACGCGAGGACCGCCGAGGCACTGCTGCGCCGCTTCGAGCCCGTGATCCGGTTCACCAAAGGCGAGTGGTTCTACCCGATGGACTGCCAGCCTTATGTAGACGCCTGCAGCCTCTGGGTCAGGCGTCCTGATGAGGACGCCGTCTGCGTCGTTCCGGCTGGAGAGCTCACCCTGGAGAGGCTCGCCCAGCAGCCAGAGGACACCACAGGCGCCGTACACTACCTCAAGATCCCCAACCCCAAGGAAGACGAGGATCGAGGTCGCCGTGCACGCCGGCGGGCGAGGCGCTCGCACACGAACCCCGATTGGCCAAAGGAGACTTTCCGGGCCGGCAGAGGACGTCTCGCACGCGTCGGCTACATCTCGCGGTTGGCGGACGCGCTCTTCTCTCTGGCCCTGCTGGCCAGGGGGAGGGTTCCCGGCGGAGATGTGGAGGGGGGGCGGGTCCTGTACGGCCGCTTTATGGAGAAAGGGGAACGCTTCAAGTACCACGGCAGCGTGGTTCGGCAGGACGGTTGGATCGTCTTGCGGTACTGGCTCTTCTACGCGTTCAACGATTGGAGGAGTAACGTTTTCGGCGCCAACGACCACGAGGCCGACTGGGAGAAAATCTTCGTGTTCCTCTCCGAATCGGAGTCGGGCGAGGTAAGGCCGGAGTGGGTGGCCTACGCCGCGCACGAGGAGACAGGCGACGACCTCAGGCGCCGGTGGGACGATCCGGAGCTAGAGAAGGTCGGCGAGCATCCCGTGGCGTACGTTTGCGCCGGCTCGCACGCGACCCGCTACTCCCGGGGCGAGTACCTGACCGAGCTCGCTTTCCCCCTGCCGCGTGCGTTCGCCGTGGTCAGGAGGGTCGCGCGGCGGTTCTGGTACGTGACGCTGCGCCAGTACGCCGACGAGGACTATAGGGAGAAGTCCTACGAACAGTTCACCATCCCCTTTGTGGATTACGGGCGCGGGGACGGGCTGTCGGTAGGACCAGGGCAGGACAAGGAGTGGGACCCTCCGCGCCTCATGAACCCATTGCCGTCTTGGGTCTCGGGTTACCGGGGACTATGGGGCCTCTACACCCAGGATCCCTTCGAGGGCGAGGACGCCCCGGCAGGACCGATGTACAACCGCGACAAGACCATCAGCCGCGAGTGGTTCGACCCCGTAGGCTGGGCAGGGCTCGACAAGGTGCCGACCCGAGCAGAAGAACTCGAGATCATAACAGGGCGCCAGGCGGACATCGAAGAACGCCAGGATCTCCTCCGCTCCGAATTGCAAGAGAAGAGCAACCGGCTGAAAGCGCTGGGCATGGACGCCGAAGCCACGCGCGACCAGTCCCACCTGAGCAAGCTCCACGAGAACCAGACGCGGCACATCGAAGAGTTATCCAAAGAAGTGGAGTCGCTGCGCGAGCAACTGTCCGACGACGAAGTCCTCGCCGAGTCCCTGGAGGATCATGCCGAAAGCCTGAGAAACGGCGAGCGCCTCCCCGCCCGCGCCCACATCGTGCATCCCGCGCACCCCGTCTCGGAGTCCGAGACCCAAGCTGGTCGGGTGGCGCAGCTCTGGGCCTCGATCAGCATCGCGGTAGTGCTCGTGACGCTCATCCTCATCATCGCCTACCAGAGACAGCACTTGCTCGGCGCGCTCGTCTTCGCCATCGCCGTGTTCGCGTTCATCGAGGCCGGTTTCAGGAGGCGGCTGACCAGGTTCATGGTTAGCGTCAACATCGCCTTGGCGATAGTAGGCGCCCTGGTCATCCTCGAACACTATTTCTGGCTGGTCGTCGTCCTCGCGGTCCTGGCCGTAGGACTCTACATCCTCTGGGAGAACCTCCGAGAGCTCGGAAGATAGGCGCCGAAGCGGAGCTCGACCATCGCCACCCCGGCCCAGAAGTCGTTCAGGCGTCCAATACGACATCTGATAGCGGACTGCCGATGCAGATGAGGCGCAGGCCGTGCTCCAGTTCTTCGTCGCCGATGGCGAAGGCCATGTCCTGGTCGATCTCTCCTTCGAGGCACTTCTGGATGCACGTCGTGCACGTCCCACTGCGGCAGTCGTAAGGGAGATGGAGGCCGGCGTCCTCGGCCTCTTCCAAAATGTACTCGTCCTCGGCGATGTCTATGGTAATGCCGCTCTTTTTGAAGGTTACTTTGTGCGTCTTCGCCACCGTTCGCTCCTGTTGGCCCGTGCTGACAGATCGTGTGTTCTCATCCGTTCTAGCACACCGACACATTCCTTTTGGCGAAACCGATAACCGGGCGCGATGCCTACGTAACCTCGAAGTTGGCCATCATCATGTCCTCGTGCTCGAGGTTGTGACAGTGGAAGACGTAGCGGCCCCTGTAGCCGTCGAAACGGACCAGCACGCGCGCCTCCTCGCCCGAGCTGAGGCCCACGGTGTCCTTCCAGCCGGCGTCGGTGGGTAGCGGTTTACCGTTGTTGCGGGAAAGCACCTTGAAGTGAACGAGGTGGAGGTGGATAGGGTGCGAAGCGGGGGCCGCTCTAAGGTGCCAGACTTCGGCGAAGCTCAACTCCGGACGGGCGGCCATGTGCCCCGGGTCGAACGTTTCGCCGTTGATCTCCCACATCGCTCTTCCCTCGTCGCCGACCCTGGTAAAGCGAAACACGCGCGTGCGGTTGGCGTTGGATTCCTCGAGCTCATGTCGTTCTCCGTATTGGTGACGCGGAAGCGCATCACGTCGGCGGTCCTGTCCTCGCTCATGCGGTTCTTTAGCGTGACCTCGCCGCCGACGTCGTACTTCGAGAAATCTACTACCACGTCGAGACGCTCGGCTTGCGCCATAGAGATGGTACGGTGCGGGATCGGCGCGCCGAGCAAACCCCCGTCGCTGCCGACCTGGACGAAGGGAGCGTTTCCCGGCTGAAGGGCGAGCTCGTAGCGGCGGGCGTTGGAGGCGTTGAGGATGCGGAACCTGTACCTGGTGTTCGAGACCTCTAGCACCGGCCAGGGGGCGCCGTTGACCAGGATGGTGCCCCCGAGCACCCCATCCATATAATCGTCCTCGACGCCCGGTTTGTGTTGTAGCGGGGTCGAGCGATGGGTAGAGGAACGACCCGTCCCTGTCGAAGGAGCGGTCGCAGATCATGAGCGGGACATCTTTCTCACCTTTAGGGAGCGGCAGGGCGTCCTCGTCGTCGTCGCGTACGATGTGGAAGCCGGCCAGCCCGCGCCAGACCTGCGGTCCCGTGAAGTCTATGCGGTGGTCGTGGTACCAGAGGGTCGCTGCCCGCTGCGCCAGCGGGTACGTGTAGTCCTTGAAGTCTTTGGACCCTCCCATGTCCATCGAGCCGCTGCCGCCCATCGAACGGTGGTGCATCTTCTTCGGCATGATGAGGTCCGTGGGGTAGCCGTCGCTATCGGGTGGCGTTCGTCCTCCGGGCAGGTGTGTGGAAACCGGCACCGGGAGAGCGTTCCTCTGGCGCACCACGATCTTCCGTCCGCCGCGAGGCTCGATGGTGGGGCCGGGGAAGATCCCGTCGTAGCCCCAGACCTCCGTCTCGAGGCCGGGCAGGATCTCCGCCTTGCCTACCCTCTGAGTCATCTCGTAGTAGTCGATGCCCGCGTCGGCGCGCTCGGGCTCGAGCATCGGCGGTATGGGTAGCGGCACCTCGAGTGGCTCGGGCAGCTTCGCCCTGCTCGGCAACAGCGTCCCCGTCGAGCCTTCGCCGGAGCACGCGGACGCGCCCAAAGGGAGGGCGAGCGCCACCCCGCCCGCGAGCCCCAGCTTCAGAAACTCCCGGCGTGAGATCTCCATGCGCCACTTACCCCTTCCTTCTCATTGCTGTCCACGCCCGCCTGGCGATGAAGAGGCCCGTCAAAAAGATCAGCAACCCGTTGACCGGGTGTAGCGCCGCAGCGGGTACGGCGGCGCGGGCGAAGGCGTATTGCGCGCCGATCAGGTCCGTGAGAACTAGCGGCAAGAGCCTCAACGCCCACGATAACCGCCCGACGAAAGCCGCCGGGACCATTAGCAGAGGCAGAGGCTCCAGAAGGTGCACAAAGGTCACGTGGTAGGACCAATCCGCCCCGAAGGCCCCCATGCCGGCGAAGAACAGCCGGCGAAGAACACCTGGACCAGGACGTCAGCCACGAACGTCGATGAGAGCACGGAGTAGAAGATCCGGGCCAGCCGTGCCGTGACGGATAGCCTGGCCCGCGCGACTTTTCTCGACGGCTTCGCGGTTGCCTCGACTGGCGTTGTATCACTTAGAGCACCTTGCAACAGTATTGGGCAATGCGGCATCATGGTTTTATGAAAGCTTACTCAGAAGACCTCAGAAGGAAGATAATCCAAGCCGTCGAGAAGGGAACTTCCAAGAGCGAGGTCGCTCGCGCCTTCGGCGTGGGCCTCTCCTCCGTCAAGCGTTACGTCGCCATGGCACGCGAAGGTAGGTCCTTGTCCCCAAAGAAGAGACCCGGCACGAAACCGAAGATCGGCGAGGACGCCAGGAGGCTCCTGGAAGCGGACCTTGAAGAGCGCCCAGCGGCGACCCTCCCCCAAAGGCGCGAGTTCCTACGACGAGTGGCCGGGGTGAGGGTGAGCGACTCCACCGTCAGCAGGATACTCAAGCGGATGGGGTGGAGCAGAAAAAAGATCGGTGGGTGCGTCAGAACGCGACGAATGGCTCAGGGCCGCCTGGCGAGTAGTGGTCGCCGGAAGGATCGATGCCGGACGCTTGGTGTTCGTGGACGAGTGCGGGGCGCACACCTCGCTTGCGCCCTTGTATGGCTGGTCACGCGAGGGGGAGCGGGCGCACTTTAAGGTGCCGCGCAACTGGGGAGCGAACATCACCTTGCTGGCGAGCATGAGCTTGAGAGGGATGGGACCGTCTCTGGCGGTCGAAGGCTCCACGACGCGGGAGGTGTTCGAGGCTTACCTGGAGCACCTTTTGGCACCCGCCTTACGGCCGGGGCAGGTCGTGGTGATGGACAACCTCTCCTCACACAAAGGTTCTCGCGTGCGGCACCTGATCGAGGGTCGGGGCTGCGAGCTATTGTACTTGCCGCCCTACTCGCCGGATCTCAACCCCATCGAGGAAGCCTTCTCGAAGGTCAAGGCGCTGCTGCGTAACTCCGCGGCGCGTACTCGCGAAGCTCTGGTCGAGGCGATGGGCGTAGCACTGAACGCGATCACAGCCCAGGACGTCCGCGGCTTCTTCGCGCACCGCGGTTACCGCATACTGGGTCAACTGCTATGACAGATGCTCTAGTGTCTCTACAAAGTGGGACATCTTCTGGACGCCTCCTCGCCGATTGCTCGTATATGGAAGCTACGGACGAACCGGTCACGGGGTCATCGGCCGAAAGATGGATCTAGGTGGTTCATCGAGGTTCATTCGTAGCCCGTAGCGCGAGGGACGCTCGTTGCTGCGGTTTATCCGGGGTCTCTCGCCCGAGAACGAGAGCGCGGTACTACGGGATCAGGTCGAGTTCGCGCGCCCTGGTGAGCGCTTCGGCGCGGTTTTTCGCGCCGAGCTTGCGGTAGATGTTGCCAGTATGGCTCTTGACGGTGCCCACCGAGACGAAGAGGTCCCCAGCCACCTCCGAGTTGGTCCTGCCCGAAGCCAGTAGGGTCAGCACCTCGATCTCCCGTTCGCTCAGAGGATCTTCGAGACGAAGGGACGCCCCGTTGCCATCCGACCGCGCAAGAGGTGTTGCCGGATCGCCACCAGGTAACGCTTGCCGGTCGCGTCCGCCTAGAGCGTAGGCCACGACGCCTCCATCGGTTTGCATCTCCAGGTGACCTTTACGGGCCAGATGCTCTAGCATCTCGGATGCTTCGTCCACGGTGAGCGAGGTGCGCATCGCGGCCGTGGCGGGCGTGAGCTCGCCGCGCTCCTCCAGGGCGCCAAGGAGCTCCTTTCCCTTTTCTCTCGTGCCTGGAACGGCGCGGCGGGACTCTTCGTGCTTCGCTATGGCACGGTTGATCTGCCCCAGGAAAAGTACGGAGGCCACGACACCGATGCCAAAGACGGCCAGCCAGACCACGCCCACGTCTGCTAGGCCCCTATCTATCACGAACGCCACCGAGACGAGCAGGATAAAGAGGCACCAAACTCCGACGCCGAGCACCGCCAGGATCCGGGTCAGCACCCTTCGTTCCCTCCTCGAGCCTCGTTGCTCTGGTGCTTCGGCAAGGGTCTCTCCATCCTGCTTCTTCCACGATCAGAGCGCAGCACTCTAGAGAGTATACGCACGGGACAGCTCGATGATTCGAGATCCGCGAACGAGAAGCCTCGATGCCCGACTAGCGGGACCGGTGCCTCTCCGAGCTCAGGCTAAGGGATTACCTGAAGCCTGATGCCTGAAACCTACTTCTGCTCGAAATCCTCGCCTGGTGCGCCACACACGGGACACTCCGCGGGGGGCTGGACGCCCTGCAGCTCCTCGCCGCACGTGGTGCAGACCATCGTCACGGTCATGGGTGGGTGCGGTGCCTCACCGTCTTCGGCCTCTATCTTCACGCCCGTGTCTTTGGCGAGATCGGCGATCGAGACCTTGCCTGTTATGACGTCCTCCATCGTGGTGCGCGCTCCCGTGAGCGAGTCCTCGACGAGCGGAAGGTCAATGTGCGTCGTGCCGCGCTCGCGGGCGAGCTTCTCGGTCATGTTGCGCGAGATGTTCCGCATGAAGCCCTTGGGCGCCCGGTTCAACCTCTCAATGGCGTCGTCTGTCCAGGTGAACTCCCTGGAGCCGCCCTCGGGGACCTGCGCGCCGGCCTTCTGGAAGGCGCTGTGGTCGATGGGGCAGGTGGCACCGGTCTCCTGCACCTGCTGCTTGGCATGACTGACGGGGCAGCCGCCGGACTTCACTTCGGGGGCTTCGCGGCCCGTCTCCTCGCGGTACTGCTGCGCGACGTAATCGCGTGTGATCGTGGTGTAACCTTTCTTGAGCGCGCTCTTCTCGACCCGCGCCTTGACGCGACGCCTCTCCTGCCACTCCTCCAGCGAATCGAGGAGGGCCGTGGCGTCGTCTGTCCAGTGAAGCTCGCGGCCGTCGTAGACCTCGGAGAGGTTCAGGTTCTCGTCACCCGCGGTGGTCGCTATCTCGGCGTCGACCGCGTGGAAGTGCGTGGGGCCAGAGCCGCAGACCGGGCAGCGGGCCGGTTTGCCCTTTGCCACGTAGCGGCAGATGTCGCACTCGAAATGGCCCTGGCCCTGGGCCGAGCGCTGAATCTCCGCGCGCACCTCGGCCGAGATGCCTTCGATGTCGCCCTGGTCCTCGCTCTGGCCGAAGCCGCCTCGGCCAGCCTCGAAGATCTCCTGCTTCATCACAGCATCGCCGCCGTTCGCACCATTGACCGAACCGTTCTTATGGCCGTTCGACCGGTTGCCGTTTGCTTTCTCGGCCGTGCGTTCGTCGAAGTCCTTGAATAGTGAGGCGATAGGCTGGTCTTCGCCCATCGCTTCCGCAGCGCGCATCTGGTCGCCGATGGCGCGCATGGACTCCATCGCGCCCGGCGGGAGGATGCTCTTTATAACCTCGTCGATTACGCCCGTGGTTATGACCGTGTAGCCCTTCTCGATGGCGTAGCGGATGATTGCGCCCGTCGCCATTCCGACGACGAAGCCCGGGATGCGGTCGAGCCTCTCGAGAGCCTCCTTGGTCCACGTCATGTGCTCTTCCGCGGTGTACAGGTCGGGTGCCTGGTACTCGTAGTTCGTTATAAGAACGTTGGTTGGCAGGAAGCGCATCATGTTCTCGGTGTTGCCGCCGATGTCCATCTCGTCGTCGGAGTGGTAGCCGATACGGCCCATCACGACCATCGTGGGATTGACCTCGTTAACGTACTTGTACGTCTGCTCGAACGGCTTGCCCGCCAGGAGCGTCGTCTTGAGGTCAACGCCCTCGTCCTCGGCGATCTTCTTGGCGATCTCCAGGTGTGCCGTGTATATCTTGGCCAGCCCCGAGTCGATGATCTCCTCGTGCAGCTTCTCCTGTTCCTTGAACCTGAAGACCTTCTGGGCCTTGGTCGACAGGACGCCGGCTATGGAGTGGAACATCGCGTAGTGGAAGTAAGGATCGAAGACGGAAATCGCCTCGACGGTCCCACCGAACTCGCGCGCGAGCTCGATCGCCCGCTTCAAACCACCGAGCGACTTGGCCGACCCGTCGACGGCGACGACGATGTGCTCGAACGGCGAACGGTCGAGGTCCTTGACGATCAGGGTGTCGGCCTTTTCCAAACGCCTGACGACCCGCTCCGTGACCGTGCCGAGCACCGTGTCCTTGACGGCGGCCATACCCATCGCGCCCATCACGACGAGGTCGAAGTCGTTCGCGTTCACGTCCTCGACGATGACCTTGAAGTTCTTGCCTTCGAGGGAGCGACGGACAAGTTCGACGTCGTACTTTTCGCACAAGGGTTCCAAAACATCGATGTAGGAATCGGTGATGATTTCGAGGCCTTTAGTGATCAACTGGTCGTGGATCTTGCGTTGCCGCTTCATCTCGTCTTCGTCGCGGAACTCCTCGGGGAGACCGCTCTCCATCTGACGGAAGCGGACGTCGTGCATCTTGGCGGCGTAGGCGTGGCAACCCGCGACCCTGCCCCCGAACTGCCGCGCCACGTCCACCCCGATGACGCACGCCTGATTGGAGTAGTCCGAGTTATCGACCGGGACGTAGATCTCTTTGTACATATACCCCGTTCTCCTAGCTTTGCAGGACGCCGAGAGGTCTGTGGTTCGTCACGCGCAAAGAACGGCACATCTCCACGCCAGCGTAGCTTACAGTTTAGCCCTTTGCACCGCAAATAAAAGCATTCACAATAAAATCTGGAATTATGAATCTGGGAGTTAGATTTGGCCGCTGGCTGCGCGTTGCTGGACAGGCGCGAGTGGTTGCGGCATGATCGTCCGGGGCGTTATGGGAGTGAGGTAGAGATGGGTGGAGAGATCGCGGAGCGGGGCGTGACGGCGGAGGATCGCGAACCTTATGCGGACGGTGCGGCTTTTGTCGGAGGGGTGTTCGCGCCCGTTGCGGAGGCGCGGGTTCCGATTCTGGACTGGGGTTTTCTGCGCTCGGACGCCACATACGACGTTGCCCACGTCTGGCGTGGCAGCTTTTTTCGTTTGGAGGATCACCTGGATCGTTTCGAGCGCTCGATGGAGCATCTGCGTCTGAATACACCATATGGGAGGGACGAGATCCGGGACATCCTCATCGAGTGCGTCCGTCTGAGGGGGCTGCGCGAAGCCTACGCCGAAATAATCTGCACCCGCGGCATCCCCAAATCGGGCTCGCGCGACCCGCGCGAGTGCGAGAACCGCTTCTACGCCTTCGTCGTTCCCTTCATCTGGATCGCCGACCCCGAGAAACAGGAGCGCGGGCTGCACGCCGTAATCGGCAACAAGCAACGCATAGCACCAGAATCTGTCGACCCGACCCTCAAGAACTATCACTGGCTCGACCTCGAGACTGGGCTCCTCGAAGCCTACGAGCGCGGCGGCGAGACCGTGATCTTGACCGACGCGACCGACAACGTCGTGGAGGGACCCGGTTTCAACGTCTTCGCCGTACACGACGGCGTTATCTCCACCCCCGACCACGGCGTACTCGAAGGCATCACCCGCCGGACCGTGATCGAGCTGGCTGCCGAGCATGGCACCCCGGTAGAAACCCGTCCCATTCCAGCCGAGTTGCTCAGGCGCGCCGACGAAGTCTTCCTCTCCAGCACCGCCGGCGGGATCATCTCCGTCACAACGATAGACGGCAGGGCCGTCGGCGAAGGCGAGCCAGGTCCCATAACCCTACGCTTGCGCGAAGCCTACTGGAACCTGCACCACGATCTGCGCTTCTCCATGCCAGTACGCTACGATTGAATTAGGAATAAAGAATCTAAAGAATCTGGAAGTTGGACTATTCCAGTTGCTCCATCCACCTACCCAATTCCTAATTCTGCTGCGCGAGGAACTCCTCCCAGATCCGGTATCCCACGGCCTGTTCGGGGGCCAGGTTGGCGCCGGCCCGGAACGCGCGGGCACCCTCGCCCAGTAGACGGACCGGCATGATGGGCCGACGGCGATTACTGGCCTTCAGGTATCCGTGGAGCAACTCGGCCGCGCCGTACACTCGTGGCCCGCCCATGTCGGACACCAGCCCGGCCGGCTCCCCGAGCGTGAGCTCGACCAGCCGTGAGGCCACCTCGTCGGCGTCGACCGGTTGGACCCGGAAGCCGGCCGGGAGCAGCACGATCGGCAGCTTCGCCATCTGCTGGGCTACCGTCAACATGAGGTCGTGAAACTGGGTGGCGCGCGGCGTCGTCCACGGCAGGCTAGAGTCGGCCACGACGCGCTCGGTCTCCCGTTTGGACTCGAAGTAGCCGAACATGGCGCGGTCAACGCGACTCGCCGTGGGGACGCGGTCGGTGCCGACGACTGAGATGTACACGAGATGCGGGGGCCGGCTGTGATGAGGCCGCCCGCACGCGGTTGCGGGTGAGTTCAGCGTCACCCTTAGCGTTGCCCGCGCAGTGCGCGATGGCCGCGACCCCGTCCACCGCGGCTTCGATCCCCTCGCCCGTGGCCAGGTCGCTGGTTAGGAACCGGATGCCGTCCTCGGCCTCATGGCTGCGCCTGCTGAGCACGCGTACGTCGCAGCCGGCGTCCCGCAAGCGCCGGACGACGAGCCGTTCGAGCGTACCTGTGCCGCCGGTGACCAGGATGGGTGATTCCATGGTTCCTCCTAACATGATTGCTGTCCTCCCGCGATCTTCAAGCGTCCTTGCTGAATCGGGATGCCGAACATACGGGTTTCGGCCTCGACTTCCGGTCACATCGGACGGGTTTCGTCCGTCACTACTACAATGACGTAACGCGACAGGAGAATGTGACCGATGGAGGAACGCGACCGGCTGACGGAGCAGTTCGAGGCCAACCGGACCCACCTGAGGGCGGTGGCCTACCGGATGCTAGGCTCCCTGGACGAGGCCGACGACGCCGTGCAGGAGGTCTGGCTGCGGCTCTTCCGCTCCGATGCCAGCACCGTCCAGAACGTGCGCGGGTGGCTGACCACGGTCGTCGGGAGGGTGTGCCTCGACATGCTGCGCTCCCGCCGGTCCAGGCGCGAGGCTCCGCTGGGTGCCTACGTGCCCGACCCTTTCGTAAGCCGCGAGGACCGGACCGACCCCGAACACGAAGCGCTACTGGCCGATTCGGTAGGGCTAGCGCTGTTCGCAGTGCTAGAAACGCTCTCTCCCGCCGAGCGGCTCGCCTTCCTCGCAGCCGCGCGCGAGGGCGACTTCGACGCGCTCGTCGCCGTGCTCGACCCGGACGTCGTGCTACGGGCGGACCTCGGTCCACTGTCCGAGGACAGCTCGACGGAGGTCCGCGGGGCTGCGGAGGTCGCAGGCCAGGCGCTCACCTACTCGCGGCTCGACCTGCTCGTGCAGCCGGCGCTCGTCAACGGCGCCGTCGGAGCCGTCTCGACACGCGATGGCAACCGTTCTCGGTCGGGGGCTTCACGGTCAGGGGCGGGAAGATCGTCGAGATCGACATACTCGCCGACCCCGCGCGCCTGCGCCGCCTCGACCTGGCGGCGGTCCTCGACGACTGACGCTCGGCGCCCTACTCAAACTCCTAATTCACAATTCGCAACTCCTACATCCTACCCGCATTCGGCACAACCTCGCCAGCAGAACCGTCGATGGTGATCCGCTGTCCTGTCTCGATGCGTTCCGTGGCGTCGGGCACGCCGACTACCACCGGTATGCCGTACTCGCGGGCGACGATGGCGCCGTGGGACATAGGTCCGCCCATCTCCATCACGAGGCCGCCGGCCGTGAGGAAGAGGGGCGTCCAACCAGGGTCCGTCGATGGCGCGACCAGAATCTCACCGGGCTCCAGGTGCGCGCCGCCGGGGTCCAGGATGACGCGCGCCTCCCCGCTCACCACGCCGCCCGAAGCCGGCGTGCCGCGCAGGACGTCATCGGCGGTCGCCTCGCGCGTCTCCACCGCGGGCTCTGTGCCGTCGGAGAGGAGTAGACGCGGCACGTGCCTGCGCCCTATCTCCTGCTCGTAGACCGTGCGACGTTCGCGGACGATGGCGCGGAGGTCCTCGCCGGCTAGGGCGGCCCACGCCTCGGGTACGGTGACGAAGAATATGTCTTCGGCGTTCTCCAGGCGTCCGGCCCTGGCCAGCTCTTCGCCGACGGGCCACAGCAGGTCCCTGACCCGCGCCATGAGCAAGACGATGCAGAACTTGGGCGTCTCCCGCAGTCCGGAAAGCTCCCTGGCACGTCCAAGCAGGAACCAGACGAGCGCCCCGCGCAGACGGCCCCTGCCGGTCGCGCGACGAGTCAGCTCCGCAACCATATCTTCGGCCTCGCGCTTCGCCCGTCCGAACTGGACGTCGGGGGCTGACTGCGGATCGTCCAGGCGCAGGTAGTTCGCCAGCACGCCCATGATGTACGTCGGGTCCTCCGACCAGCGGGGCAGGCCGAGGTCGATCTCCGCCACACCACGATGCCCGTAGAGCCGCAAGAAATCCGTCAAACCGCTCTGCAGCTTCGTGGGAAGGGAGCCGTCGCGGTACTCCTCCGCCAGGCGCTCAGTCGGGGTTTGGCCCACGATTCTTGCGCTGTCCGGGTCTGAGCGTGCCTCTTTGGCGAGCGCCCAGAGCGTCAGGTCCATCTCCGTCGTCGGGTTGTGCGGGAGCGCGCGCATCGCCGCCCGCCGTTCGTCGTCGGTGGCGAGGTCTCCAAGTAGCTTGCCTGCGAGTGCGTTGGCGGTGAGGCCGGCGACAAAGACCGGGGGCACGTTGGGCAGTATCTCCGGAGGGCCGTCACGCAGCAGTCGCTCTGCCGCGACGAGGAACTCGCTGGCGCCGGCCTCAGGCGATGTTTTGCCCGACGTGCGGAACCGCGCCACGACGCGCGCCGCCCGGTTCCTCGCCCTCTCCGGGCGCGCGAGCGCCTCCGCGACGCGCAGCGGGGCGCGTCCCCGCGCGAACGCAAGGAGCAGGGTACGCAAGATCGGCCACCGGTTGGTCGGCACGGTGGCCAGGCGAGGATCTTTCACCAACTGCCGGACGATGGGGATCGTCCTCGCCTCCATGTTCCTCATGAACCGCTCGAAGAGCCGGCGTCCTTGCCCGCTGCGCAGCACGGGCGTTATGTCGATGAACATACGCCCGGCGGACTCGATGAAGAATGCCGCCCCTTTGTAGGGGTTGCGTGGTGGATGGCCCGCGAACGTCGCCACGGCCGAGGTTATGAGGCGGAACGTTTGGATGCCCATCGGGGTCAGCGGGCCGTAGACGCCCTGGGCGACGTTGAAAGAGAAGTACACGCGCAGCGCCTCGTCGTCGGTCGAGGCTCCCTCCGGCAACGGGAAGAGGGTCGTGATCGGGCGCGCCTGCAACAGCCAGAGCGCGCCGTCCCCGTCGATGGCCCACTCCGTATCCTGCGGCGTCCCGTAATGCTCCTCGACCCGCGCGCCCAGCCTCACCAGGGCCAGGATCTGGTCGTCCGAGAGGGAAGCACCGTGTTCGTCCGCGGCGAGCTCGACCCTTTCGGTGCCGCCGCCAGGGCCGGCCACCACGGCGACGCGCTTGTCCCCCAGGCGGCGCTCGACTATCTCCCCCGTCGCAGCGTTCGCGACGAAATGGTCGGGGCTGACCGCTCCCGAAACGACGGCCTCACCGAGGCCGGGGCTCGCGTCTATGACGGCCTGACGGCGCTTCCCCGTGACAGGGTTGGCGGTGAACAGGACGCCGGCGACCGACGCGTCGACCATCCGCTGCACGACGACGGCGAGGCGCACGCCGCGTGGGTCGATCCCGTTCGTAGCCCGGTAGCTGACGGCCCGATCCGTCCACAGCGAAGCCCAGCAGCGCCGCACCGCGTCGAGGACCGACTCGACACCGACGACGTTCAAATACGTGTCCTGCTGGCCAGCGAAGCTGGCCCCGGGCAGGTCCTCCGCCGTGGCCGAAGACCGGACGGCCACCGGAACGGGCGCGCCGTCAGCCAGCTCCCCATAAGCCTCCGCGATGGCCTGCCCGAGAACGTCGGGGACGCTTGCACCCTGGAGGCGGGATCTCGCCTCCGTAGCGAGCCCCGCCAAACGCTCCGTGTCCTCGGTATCCGCCGCGACCAGCGCGGCAAGTGTGGGCTCCAGCCCGGCATCCGCCGCCACCATCTCGTACGCCGCCGTGGTAACACAGAACCCGGCCGGCACGGGAAACCCGGCCGTGACCAGCTCGCCGAGGTTCGCCGCCTTGCCGCCGGCCAACGGCAGCATCACCCTGTCGATCGCGGTGAACGGCAGTATCAGTTTGAATTCGGATTTAGGAGCTTCGAGTTTGGAATTATCCGCCTGGTCCACGCCTTCCTCCAATTCCTAGTTCACGATTTCTACGCGACCTCTCTGAGCGTGCGGGAGGCGAGCAGGAGCAACAGCACGCTGTAGCCGGCGAGTACGGCGAGGCTGGATTGTACGTCGCCGAACTTCCAGCCCGATTCGATGAGATCCTGGATCACGCCGTTTGCCCAGAACAACGGGAAGACGTGCCCCAGCCAGTCGGCCCAGGTCGGCAGCTCGTCCACGTCGACCAGCAATCCCGAGAGGAAGACGGAGGGGAGGATGATGAGCGGCACGAAGGGGAAGACCTGTCCCTCGTGGCGGGCGAAGGTGGAGATGAAGATGCCCAGCATCACGGAGGCTATGGCCAGAAGCCACACGACCACGAAGAGCATCGCCAGCGTATCCCCGTCGTAGTCGAGGTCGAAGAGCCAGATGGCCTCGGCCAGACCGGCGACGGCCTGGAAGATCGCGAGCCCCAGGACGCCGAGCACGTAACCGGCGATTATCTCCGTGCGTCTGAAGCCGTTTATGAACATCCTCTCCATGGTGCCCATGGTCTTCTCCTGCACGAGCGCGATGGCGCAGAGCAAGAAGGTGAGGTAGTGGACCACGAAGGCCGCGACGGGCACGGCGTAGCGCGCCACGTCGAAGGTCGGGGGCAGGGTGTCGAAGAAGATCTTGAGGAAGTACACGATCACGAGCGGCGCCGCCACCGAGTGTACGAGTAGCCTCGGGTTTCTGATGAGCTGTCTCACGACCCTCCCGGCGATGATGAACGTCCGGCGCATTACCTCACCTTGTCTTTCTCGATCAGCGGCAGGACGACCTCTTCCAGAGTGTCGGTCCGCACGTCTACGGCTGTTACGTCCTCCTCGAGTCCGTAGGGACGAAGCGCAGCGGCGAGATCCTCGGGATGCCCGCCGATGGTCTCCTTTTCCTCGGTGCCGTCCCGCTCCACCACGAGACGGGTCTTGCCCTGCTCGATGATGGTGGCAGGGGTGTCCGTGGCGATGACGCTGCCCTTGCGCAGTATCGTGATACGGTCGCACAGCACGGCCTCGTCCATCAGGTGGGTGCTGATGAACAGCGTCGTCCCACCCCTGGTAAGCTCCCGAAACGTCTTCCAGAACCTGCTCCTCAGCTGCGGGTCCACGACGGCCGTCGGCTCGTCCAGGAAGATGACCTCCGGACTATAGACGAGGGTGTAGGCGAGCGAGACCCGCCGCTTCATCCCGCCGGAGAAGGTGTGCACGGCGTTGTCGGCCCGCTCGGAGAGGTCAGTAAACTGGAGGACCTCGTCCACTTTCTTCTTCAGGTTCTCCGTCCGATGGGCGGCGCCGGAGAACGCGACGTTGCCCCTGGCGGATAGGTCGTCGTAGAGCGCGGGAGCCTGGGGCATGTACCCGATCCTCTGCTTCAGCTCCGCCCTATCCTTCAGCGGGTTCAACCCCATCACCCGCACCTCGCCCCCGGAGGGACGCAACGCCCCGACGAGGCCCTTGATGAGGGTGGTCTTGCCAGCCCTGTTGGGCCCCACGAGGCCGAATACTTCTCCCTGGCCCACCGACAGGTCCACGCCCCGCAGCGTCTCGAACCGGCCGTACTTCTTGGCCAATCCCGAGACCTCTATAGCGTTCATTTGTCGTCTTCCTTTCCAAGACCCCGCAGGAAAATAGAGATCGCAGCCTCCACGTGCTCCTCGTCCGTCAGGCCGTCTTCCCTTATAGCGGGGAAGAACATCTTGCCGCCGGCCTGGGGGAGAAGCATCCCGATGAACGTCCTGGCGCTGGCCCTGACATCGTGCGGCCTGAGCTTGCCTAGCTCGACCTGACGGGCCATGTAGCTTGTCAGGAACCCGAGCTCCCGCTTTATCACCGCGTTGCCGAAGATGTCGGCGACCTCCGACCGCCTCATGGCCTCCCCGAGTAGCAACCTCGCCATCCTCTGGGTAGCCCTGTTGTCGAACGTCGAGAGATATCTCTTCGCGATGCTCGGCAGCACCTCTTCCGGCGGAAGGTCGAGAAGGACGGCGGGATCTCGCACCGCTCGCAACACCGAGATCCTGAACTCCAAAACCTCCCCGAAAAGGACCTCCTTATCCGGGAAGTACCAGTAGATGAGCGCCGGAGATCGCAGGCCCGCCGCCCGCGCGATGCTCTTGATCATCGCTCCCTTGAAACCCTTCGCAGAGAACTCCTCGAAGGCAGCCTCCAAAATCTGCGCCCGCCTGTCCAACTCCTCAGCCAAAACACCCCTTTGTTGGTCGTTCAATCAAGGACATACTCCTGATAGAACGTTTAGTCAAGAGGTAGAGTTCGGCGTGGAATCTGGGTACAGGAGGACCGTGGGTTACTCGTACGGTGGCGTGGATTTGAGGGAGCATCCTGAAGAGTACAGGATCGGACGCGGAGAGCAGGGCGTCTTCCACGCCGAGCCGCACAAGGGCGAGCTCCTTCCCCTGTGGAAGTTCAAGGACGAAGAGGCCGCCAGGGAGTCGTCGGAGGCTATTTACCAGAAGTTTCTCGAGTATCGTTCGGACGGTGACTTCGTCGGGATGGACGTCGCAAGAAAGTATCTGGAGATGGGTTGGACGAGGAGCCTGTGCGGTACGCAAAGTACAAGGGCGGCAAGAAGGGCCAATCTCTGGAGGAGCCGGATCAAGAGAAGCTGCGCGGCGCGTCCATCTTCAAAGAGCTTCGTGACCGCGCAAGAACTGACGACAGATACATCGAGATGAAAGAAGGGCACAGGCGCCGCAACGAGTAGCGGTCTCGGACGTATACCTCGTCAGAGAAGTCGTCGAAAATGAGGAGAAATCCATGCGCACTCCCATACTCGCCGCCATCCTCAGCTCATCGTCGCCGGGCTCGGCCAGATCTACAAAGGCCAGGTCAAGAAGGGTGTGATCTTCATAGTCATCCAGCTCATAAACGGCGCCTTGACAGCTGTTTTCATCGGCTGATTTTTACTACCACTCGTGGGCCTGTGGTCCATGATCGACGCCTACATGACGGCGAAGCACAACAACGAGCGGTACGGCTTCAGGTAATATCCCTCCCATGGACCAACGGGACCTGCTCACACTAGAGAGCGCCGTAACCGCCATAGAGGAGGCCGCCTCCGCCGTCGCTCGCGAGGTCGAGCGCGACCGTCTGCGCGAGACCTCCCTGGCCCGCCTCTCCACGGTAGAGGCCGAGCTCAACAGGAGCCGGCTCGCGCTGGAGAAGATCATCCGCGAAGAGACGAGTTAGAGCTAGTCAGCACTTCAGCCGGTCGGCACTTTAGCTTGCCGCTGTGCAGCTGTTACCCGGTCGGTGCCTTACGAAACGGCTCCAGGTAGGCATGCCGCTGGCCGTTGATCGAGCGCGGTAGGGCAGCGGAACCCATCCTTTCCCGAAATGCTGAAGTGCTGAAATGCTGACCAGCTAATTCGCGCATCCGCCCGTGCTGATGGGGGTGGTGTGGCTGGCCGCGGTCCGGAGGTCGCGTTGGACTATCCGGGAAGGGACGCCGTAGCCGAAGTTTTCCGAGTCGGTGCGGCTGGCGAAGATGGTCGAGACGACCCGTCCTTCCGCGTCCACGGCGGGCCCGCCGGAGTTGCCCGGCCTTACGTGGACGCGGAAGCTGGTGACGATTCGCTCCACCGGGCCGTTGTCGTACGCGTCGGTCGAGACGACGCGTTGGGTGGTTCCCGTGCGGGCCGGCTTGATGTCGAGCGGACCGTTCTTGGGGAACCCGATCACGGCCGCCGGTTCGCCGATCCGGACCGCCGCGAGGGGCAGCGGGTCGAGGCCTAGGCCGTCCACGCGCAGGACGGCTATGTCGTTTCTCTCGTCGAAGGCGACGACCTCGGCGGGCAGGTACCGTCCCGCGCCCCCGATCTGCACCCGCGTCGCCGTTTCGCCGGCGACCACGTGGGCGTTGGTGACGGCAAGGTCCTGGCCCGCCACCCAGGCCGAGCCCTCCACACCGTAGCCGCAGGCTATGCCCGTCACGCGGAGCGTGCGCCCGCTCGCCGCCTGCACGTCGGGGTCGTTGGCGATGTTCCCTTCCGGGGCCGCCACCTCCGGTTCGGGGCCGTGAATTTTGGGCAGCGGCTGCAGATCGGCCACCGCCCGCGTCAGAAGCCCTGATGGCATCCGTTCCTTGAGGGTCTGCAGGATTTTGGAGTCCTGCACCGCGGGCTGCAGTACGGCCAGGGATGGGGACTGGAGGGCGAAGAAGCCGACCGCCCACACCAGCACGAGGGAGAGGGCGAAACCGAGCAAGGCCCCGCCTAGCCCGTCGAGCGTCGCGGAAGCCGGGCTGGAGAGGCGGTTCCTGATCGAACCTCCCATCGACCTGGCGACGACCTCCCCGAGAACGGAGAAGGCGAGGATGCTCCCGAGGGTGATCCCGGCGCCGTAGATCGGGTTCCCCCCATCGGGCATGAGGGAGTGCGCGACCCTTGACCCCACAGAAGCCCCGACGACCACGCCGACGAGCGAGAAGACGCCCGCGAGAAATCCCGTCCTCGCCCCGCGCATTACCGAGACGACGACGAAGATGGCGATAAACAGATCCAGAACACTAAGGCCGGCGAAGTCCACCCACTGATTCTACCGTCGGTGCAAGCCCTTTACCGCTGCTGGTTGGGCGTGGACCCGTCCTGACCCGGCGACGCTGTGTTCGGGCGCAGCCAGAGCGAGACGTGCTCCGGTTGCATCGTCTTCCGCACGACCGTTATCAACTCGGCGTTCAAACTGTCCAGGTCCGTCTCGTCGCGCAGTTTGGCGGAGAACGCTTCCAGGGTCTTCCTCGCGTCGTAGTCGCTCCTGAAAAAGCGCCGGTCGATGAACCACTGGACGCGCCGACGAAGCGGGTTGAAAAGCGCCGCTATCGCG
>JBKPOM010000125.1:0-2535 GCA_046733115.1 Actinomycetota bacterium
TAGAGATAAGGGCCGTCGGCGTGTGCGGCTCGGACGTGCACTACTACGAGGAAGGACGCATCGGCTCGTTCGTCGTCCGCGAGCCCCTGATCCTGGGCCACGAATCCATGGGCACCATCGTGGCTTTGGGAGATGAGACCACGAAGCACGAGGTCGGCGAGCGGGTGACCCTTGAACCCGGCGTCCCCGACATGACTTGCCGCGAGTGCCGGGCGGGTCGCTACAACCTCTGCCCGAACGTTCGCTTTTTGCGACGCCCCCCATAGACGGAGCCTTCGCGAACTACGTGGCGATCCACGAGAACTTCGCCTACTCGCTGCCGGACAACCTCTCGTACAACGCCGGCGCGCTGATGGAGCCGCTCTCGGTAGGCATCTGGGCCTGCCGGAAGGCGAGCATCAAAGCCGGCGACCACGTGCTGGTTACGGGGGCGGGCCCAATCGGGCTCCTCGCGATGCAGGTGGCGCTCGCCGAGGGCGCGACGGAGGTCACCATCACCGACGTCTCCCAAGAGAGGCTGGAGATAGTCCAGAAAACTAGCGCCACGAGAGCCATAAACGTCTCCGAGGAACCGCTCGCGGAGGCCGACGTGGAGGTGGACGCCCTGATCGAATGCTCCGGCAACCCGGCAGCGCTGAACGACGGCATCCGCTGCATCCGGCCTGCCGGCACCGCCGTCGTGGTCGGGATGGGTCCCGGCGAGGAGTCGAGCATTCCGCTGTCGTTCATCCAGACCCGTGAGATCTGGCTGACCGGCACCTTCCGATACGCGAACACGTACCCGGCCGCAATCGAGCTGGCGGCCACAAGGCGCGTGGACTTGGACGCGATCGTGACGAGCTACTACGGTCTAGAGGACACGGAAGAAGCGTTACAGGCGAGCAGAAAAGACCCCGTCAACGTCAAGCCGATGGTCATCGCGAACTCTTCGGAGTGAGGCCGCCCCGGCTCAGGAGCAAGGAGGAGCACTACGAAGTCTGCCCTTCGTTGTACCGGGCGACGGCACGGGCGATGCACCGCCTAACGGAACCCATAGCCCGCGATGGTATCGAGCTCTGATCTTCTCAATGCGTGTTGCTTTAAAGGGCAGAATTTGGCCGCTACACGGAGGAAGAAATGGGCCGAAAATACCTTTCGATGGTCCGTAGGGCTACGCCGCAGGCACCTCCGAGACTTTTCGGACGATTTCTGGAAGTAGTCCGATTCTCGGAAGTGCTCGCGTTCTAGAGGACGAGTAGCTTTGAGAGATGCAGCCTTCGTGTTGCGTCTCGGAAACGTTCGCGGGACCAGGTAGCCAGACCTTGCTGGCGGCCGCCTCCCGGCTTGATAACGCAGACCGGGGTAAATTGGGGCCAGCTGACGGCGATAGGGACGGTGGTGGCGCTGCCGATGGCAACCGTGGGTCTCGCCGCCAAGCGCTACCTGGTACGCGCGCTGACTCTAGGCGTGGTTACCAGGGGTGAAGGAGAGAGTGTGAAATTCGAAAATACGGGGGTGGTTAATTCATAAGCATAAGTGTGGTCTGGTCCAGGCGAGAAGGGGTAGAAGTTAAGCCCCGTGACGTACCGCCACCGGGTCCTGGCGAGTTGAAGATCCGGATCGAGGCTTCGGGGTTGTGCGGGACCGACCTTCACATCGCCTCCGGTGAGTACCCGTTCGCCCGGCCGGACGTAACCATCGGGCACGAGTTCGCGGGGACCATTGTCGAGGTTGGACCGGACGTGGAAGGCTTCGGCGTAGGGGAGCGGGTCGCCGTAGACCCCAACATCCCGTGCCGCACCTGCGAGTACTGTCACGACTCGCGTCCGCACCTCTGCGTAAGGCCCCAGGCCCTCGGCGTCACGCTGAACGGGGGACTATCTGAGTTCGCGGTGCTACCCGCGCCGCAGGCATACCGGGTACCAGAGGGCTTGCCACTGGAGGCCGCCGCACTCACAGAACCCCTGGCATGTACGCTGCACGCAGTGGACGTGGGGGGCTTACGTCCGGGGGAACGCGCCCTGGTGCTCGGCGCCGGCCCGATAGGGGTTCTGTGCGCCGCGCTTCTCGTAGCGGCGGGCTCGTGTGAGGTACTCGTCAGCGAGCCTGATCCCGGCAGGCGGGACCGCGTCCGCGAGGTCAGCGCCGTTACCGTGGAGCCGGAGTCGTTGACGGACGGCATTGCGGACAGGGTGTTCGAGTGCGTCGGCCGCCCGGAGACGATGCGGGCCGCGTGATCGATGAATGACTCGGCTATCGCAGATCGGTTCATGGATGGCTCGTCTCAGCATTGTCCTGGCGATCTGCTGCGGCCGCAGATGCCTACTCTGCCAATGGCGATAGGTAGCGGGCGATCACCTCCGCAGCCGTTGTGACCCTCAGCCGCTCAGGCGGACGCTGACGCCGGCGAGCATCAAATCTGGCCCGCCGGCGTCGTTTCTGAACATCAGTGCCGATCGTATTCTGTGAGGTACCGCCACCGTCTCGCTAGATCGGCGCGACCATCTCCTCGTTCAGGGGCAGTTGGGCCACCTCACGATGAGCGCGCGGCCTAGC
>JBKPOM010000126.1:0-2537 GCA_046733115.1 Actinomycetota bacterium
GTCCGCTATCTCCTGCGCTCCCCGCTGATTGATTGCCCGGATGAAACAGGCCTTCCTCGCCTTCATATCTAGAAGGTTGTCTTGGGCTATATCAAAGCGATGAGCTGTAATGCTCCATGGAAGTCCGGAAACCTCGCCGGCAACAAGGGCCATGGTTGCTGGCACCGTAGACCAGTGAGCATGGATGTGGTCGGCTCTCCAATCGCGCGCAAGGTCTGCCAGCCACAATCCCTTCGGATAAACCGCCAGATTTCTAAGGATGACACCTGCACTGCGGCTCCCAAACAGAGAGCTTAAGACGTCAGATGCTCCGGTAGGATTTTCCAAGAATCGCTTTGCAGCCGCCTTTGCGATGTCGGCCGAGAGCAAAGGCTTGGAGACGACCTGACTCATCAGAGGTTTGACATCCCCGTGCAATACTTTTCCCCTTGGATATGTCGGCACTATCAAGATATCATGCCCGCGCCTCATTAGCTCCCTTATTTCGGGTATGATGAACGCTTCCTTTTTGCCGTGTGGCAAACTCGATGTAACGTAGATGATTCTCAAGGTTAGAGGCCTTCGGGGGGATATGGCAACTTCTGGTAGCCTTTCAAAGTTACTGCTCGCAGCACGCTTAGGCGGGAAGCAAACTGTCCTTGGAAGGTATCGCGAAGCTCTCTGAAACGCCCCGCGTGTTCTGGGCAACTCAGCTCAAGCGCTTCGAGTTGAGCGATGTGCAGGCGATGGTAGAACGGACTGGCCAAGGCACCTGAGATGTCATAGAAGGACCAGAATTGGGCGTCATACATAGGGAGACGTGTCAATAAAGAGGCCAATACTACACCAAGAAGACCCCCCAGTATTAATGCGACGATGCTATTACGTACCGGGTCGGGACTCACGGGAGTTTCGGGTAACGTCGCTGGCGCCCATACCGTGGCGGTTATGCCATTGGCACCTAGGCTCACCTCCGAAATTTTCTGCGATAACACTTCACCAATGGTGTTAGCGACCAGCCGCGCCTCCTTCGGGTTGGAGCTTTCGTAGTATATGGGGACGAACATGGTGCCGGGATCCGACTCTGCGCTCATGTTTCCGAGCACCTCACTAGTACTTTGTTCTGGCAAGGTCAGTTTCTCGACGACCGCTTGTGCTATGGGGATGGTTTGCGCCCCCTCGGCCACAGTTAGCGTAAGGTTCTGAAGACCTGAGACGTCCCCAGCGAGGCTTGTATTCCCTGTGCTCTCTTGGCCGCCCAGTATCTTGACAGAAGCCTCATAAATTGGTGCCTGAGCCAAACTAAATCCTAAGGCCGCTGCTGTAAGCACAACCATTACTACCATGATCGTGCTCTTACGCCGTAACAGTCTCTGCAGTACTGTCTCTACAGAGCTCGTATTTCCCCCAGTAGGTTTGTCTGTTCATCTAACATACCGGCTCGCTCCCATCTAGGCGTCAGGGCAAAGATCCTTGCTACTTTCAGTTCTGCTGTTACGAGCGCTCTGGCGTTCTAGCACACAGAGTCTTCGAGGACAAGATCGGATCCTGCTTTTATGCAAAGGGCCGAATGCCATGCTCGTCGCCGGAACCTTCTCGACCTTGGGCCTCAAGATTGCGTAACTCAGCTGGTGAACGTTCACCAGTTGTACTTCCACGGTATGAGGGGTCCCGAATGGGACTTCAGACGCAGCGTAAACGTTCGCGATCGCAGCAATCGGCTTCGATAGCTTCCCCGGAGGGAGGAGGGCCGCGCTCCTTTCCCTAGCTCGAGCTATCACCTTAACCGTGCTTTTCCTTTCCGTCCTACACTTAGGTTCGTTCGTGCTAGGCGTGCCGACGCAGCCTCTCCGCCGAATCCAAACCATAACCCGGATACGGTTCTAGCGACGCCCGCAGCCCGACCCACACCATTACACTGGGCACGACGGGGGGAACGGCTACCCCCGAGAGCTCGCCACGTCCCCAGATGCTCTGGCCAACGTACGCAGCTCCCCAAATCACGAGCGCCAAAAACACGTTCGAGGGAACGAGCGTACCAACTATCAGCCGGTGCTTCCAAACCGGCTTCCAGCGCTTCTTGTTGGTAGCACGCACCAACGGCTCGTGCTCAGGGGGCTAGCGTCACCGATAATCTTTGTTCCGCATCACTCCTATCCAACACAACCAGCCACGCTTCCCTCCCAAAAACTCCGTGGGATCCGTGCCAGCCAAACGAATTTGTAACAGATGCCTGGGGCCTATCAGTGCTTGATCTTACAGGCGTCAAAAGTCGACGGAAGAGCGCTTTGAGAAAGGCAGATGCAAAGTGTACACAAAGCAGCACGAAGTGTGTCCTACAGCGGTGATCAAAACGGTTGAACCGCTATGCGGTAGCCGCAGTGTTCGAAGAAGCTCCCAAAACCCATCCTTACAGTACGTTTCACAGTAGTTGGGCTTGTGGGCGATAGCCAGCATGCTTGAAGTAAGCTTGAGCCTCTTGGGCGCTTACCGTCGAAAGCGCTTCGCCCAATACCTCTACCAAAGCGTCCTTCGTACGAGCTCCTGCTTGGCGCAGC
>JBKPOM010000127.1:0-23949 GCA_046733115.1 Actinomycetota bacterium
GTCGGATGCTCTAACCAACTGAGCTATGGGCCCTTGGCGGGAAACCCGGGTGGTACCGCCTAGCTCCCCCGGCTGGACTCGAACCAGCAACCCTTCGGTTAACAGCCGAATGCTCTGCCAATTGAGCTACAGGGGAATGCTGCAGATACGATTATACGGTTCGTGGCCCGCAGCTTCAAGCTCCTGAGGCGACGGAGCGCAGGCCGTGTTTGAGTTGTTGGATCTCCGCCTGGAGCTGTTCCTTCCGGTCGTAGTCGGGCGTCTCCCTCTTGCCCTGTTCGCGGCTCAGTATCGCGAGCCTTAGCCACGCTTCGCGGGCCGAACGTTCGGACGGGAAGAGCCTCTCCCCCTGCGAGGCGAGGGCGCCGATCCGGTCCATCAGCGGCCTTGCCCGCTCGTCCACGAGGACGGCGTCGAGATCCCCGCCCGCGCGTTCTCTCAACAGGGCGAAAATTTTGGCCTGAACCTCGTCTCGGAAGTCCTCGTCAAGTAGCATCACCGGTTGCTGCAATGCTGGGGTCCGCAGACCTTCTTTGAGAAGTGGGGCCGTGAGGTCCGGTCTGGTGAGAACCAGGGTGAGTACCGCGTCCCCGGCTTCCGTATGCGGGTCGTTCGGGCCGCGGGATCGTGGCGCTTGTACCCGTGCGTTGGCGGGCTCCTCCTTCATCAAGACGTCGGGGTTCACGCCGAGGGATTCTGTGGCCAGCCGTACGGCCTCGCGGTATAGGACGGGGTCTTTGATCTCACCGATCATGCGCCTTATCTCGGGGACGGCCCTGGATCTCTCCGTGGCACCAGCCCCGCGCGTGCGGGCAACGATGCGCCGGATGCCGTACTCGAGGACGGGCATCGCGCTCGTCAGCAGCTCCGCAAACGCCTCGGGGGGATGTTGCAACAGCCAATCCGCCGGGTCCTCCGGCAGGCGCAGGACGCGGAGGTCCAGCTTCAAGTCCGCGGCCGTCACAGCGGCCCGCTCTATAGCCTTCTCGCCGGCCGCATCGGGATCGAACAGGACGTAGATCCTGTCCGCGTAGCCGCTGAGCGTGCGCAAGTGACCCGGGGTGGTAGCCGTACCGAGTGTGGCCACGGCGTTCTTGATGCCCGACTGGTAGAGCATGAGCACGTCGGTGTAGCCCTCGACCACGAGCGCGGTGCGCTCCCTCCGCATGGCCTCGGAGACCTGCGGGAAGCCGTAGAGCAGGTCGCGTTTGTTGAAGGTCTCCGTCTCGGGGGAGTTCAGGTACTTGGGTTGGGCGTCACCCAGCGTCCTCGCCCCGAACCCCACGATCCTGCCACGCCTGTCGGAGATGGGGAACGTGATCCTACCGGCAAAACGTTCTCCTCCCCGCGCTGACAGAAGCCCCGCCCCATCAAGTGTGCCCCTGTCGAGATCCAACCTCCTCGCCGCCGCCAGAAACCCCGACGCACTCCGCGGAGGAGCGTACCCCAAACGAAATTCTTCTATAGTAGAACGCTCTATCTGACGGTCTTGCAGGTAGCGGCGGGCCTGTTGTGCCTCCGGGGTCTGGGAGGTGAGGAAGTACTTGTGGTAGTAGACGGCGGCTGCAGCGAGGGCTTTGTGGATCCGGCGTCGCCGCATGGTGCGCTGTCTTGCGGCGTTGGGATCTCCCCCACCCTCGAACTGCAGGTCCACGCCGGAGCGTTCGGCTATATAGGAGACCGCCTCGGCGAAGTCGAAGGACTTCAGATCCATAACGAGCTTGATGGTGTCGCCTCCCCTCTGGCATCCGAAACAGTAGTAGAAGCCGCGGTCGGGGGAGACGCTGAAGGAGGGGGTCTTCTCCTGGTGGTCTGGGTAGGGGCAGAGGCCTGAGAAGCGTGCTCCCTGGCGTTTGAGGGCGGTGAATTCGGAGGTCACTTCGACGATGTTGGCGGCCTCCCTAATCTCCTCTATGCTGCGTTGTGAAATCCTCAAGTATGGCCTTCCGTTGTACCATGTACAAATATTCGTGTTCCGTCGTTATGTGGAGCAGGAGTAATGTTACTCTACCGGGGGTGGACATCCGCGACAGATCTTCGATGGTGCCCGAGACGGGGTTCGCGGACCTCCCGCTGGGGGTTGGCTTCGAGCCGAAAGACGAACCGCTGCGCAGGGACATAAACCTACTCGGAAGGGTGCTCGGCCGGGTCCTCATCGAGCAGGAGGGCAAGGACCTCTTCGAGACCGAGGAGGAGATCAGGCTGCTGTGCAAGCGTCTGCGCTTCGACTACAACCCTGCGTTAGACGAACGGCTCAGGCGGCGGATAGATGCCATGAGTGAAGGCGAGCTCAGGCGGATAGTGCGGGCGTTCTCGGTCTACTTCCAACTGGTGAACATCGCGGAGCGCTACCACCGGGTGCGCCGCAGGCGGCAGTACGAGGCGTCGCCCGACAATCCCCCGCAACGGGCCTCCGTGGCGAGCGCGCTCGCCCGGCTCGACGAAGAAGGCCTCGGAAAAGAAGGTTTACAGAATGTGATCGACAGCATGAAGGTCGGCCTCGTGTTAACCGCCCATCCTACGGAGGCCATGCGGCGCAGCGTCAGGCGCAAGCACGTCAGGATCGGGGAGATGCTCGAGTCGATGGAGTCGCCGGCGCTCACCTGGAGAGAACGGCGCAGTTTAGAGGAAGACCTCGCCGAGGAGATCACCGTTCTCTGGCAGACCGACGAGCTCAGGGTCCGCCGCCCCGCAGTCCGACAGGAGATAGAGCGGACGTTGCTCTTCTTCGAGAACCCCCTGATCTCCGCGACGCTCGAAGCGTACAGGGATTTCGAGGACGAGCTATCCCGCCTCTATCCGGAGGACACCCCGACGCTCGGACGCGTCCTGGAGTTCGGCTCGTGGGTCGGCGGCGACCAGGACGGCAATCCGTTCGTCGAGCCGGAGATGGTCACAGCCACGCTCGGCCTGCACCGCGAGGTCATCCTCAAGAGGCACCTCGCATCCGTGCTGTGGCTCACAGACCACATGAGCCAGTCGGCCAGGATGATCCCGGTCTCCGAAGGGCTGCGCCGCTCGGTCGAGAGGGACAAAGGGCTCATGCCCGACGCGGCCGAGCGCTACGGTGGCGTGGACCCGAACGAGGTCTACCGCCGCAAGCTGCTTTTCGTGGCCGAGCGCCTGAGACGCGCCCTCGAACAAAGCGAGTCGCCCGCCGCCTATCCGGGCGCTGCGGAATTTCTGGGTGACCTCCTCACCATCCGCGAGAGCCTGCTGTACAACGGCGGGGCACGCGTCGCCAAAGGGGCACTTCGGGACCTCATCCGTCAGGCCGAGGTCTTCGGCTTCCACCTGGCGAAGCTGGACGTCCGCCAGGAGAGCGCGACCGTGGTCAGGGCCGTCGCAGAGCTGGTTTCCGCCGCCACCGGCGAAGACCTTCTGGAGATGGACGAAGCTGCGCGTGCCGCGCTCCTGCGCGGGCTCCTCACCGCCCCCGAGCTCGTTCTTCCCGAAGCGGAGGACACCTCCGAGGAATCGCGCAAAGTTTTCGAGACCTTCGAGCGCATCCGGGGGGCGAGGGAAGATTTCTCGGGCGCGCCGGTTGAGACGTTCGTGCTGAGCATGGCCCACCACGCGAGCGACGTGCTCTGCGTGCAGCTCCTCGCCCGCAGGGCCGGGCTACTGGAGGTTAACGAGGAAGGCACGTGCATCGCCAATCATCTCAGGGTATCTCCCCTCTTCGAAACCGTCGACGACCTCAGGCGGGCGCCCGAGGTGCTGGACGACCTGCTTCAGGATCCTTTCTACCGCTCCTCGCTCAGGGAAGGCGACGACCTGCAGGAGATAATGCTTGGTTACAGCGACTCGGGCAAGGACGCAGGATACGTAACGAGCAACTGGACCATGTACGAGGCGCAGGGTCTGCTCTTGTCTGTTGCCAGTAGATTCGGTGTCGAATTGCGACTCTTCCACGGGCGGGGCGGCAGCGCCAGTCGAGGAGGAGGTCCAAGTTACCAGGCGATCATGGCCCAGCCCCCGGAGACATTGCGAGGCAAGATCCGGATAACCGAGCAGGGGGAGGTGATCTCCTTCAAATACAGCATGCGCGGCCTGGCCCGCCGCAACCTGGATACCGTGCTCGCCGCGGTCCTCGAAGCGAGCGCCGACGAAACACCCTGCGAACCGAAACGGCGCTGGGTCGAGGCGATGGAAGAGCTTTCAACGACGGCCAGCGAAACCTACAGGGCCCTGGTCTACGGAGACGGAGATTTCCTGTCCTTCTTCTCCGAAGCGTCTCCCATCGGAGAGCTCTCCCTGCTCAACATGGGCAGCAGGCCCGCCCGCAGGGTGCAGAACCCGAGGGTCGACAGCCTCAGGGCCATACCCTGGGTGTTCGCCTGGACCCAGAACCGCTTCCTGCTCCCTTCCTGGTACGGCGCCGGAACTGCGCTTGGCGGCCACGCTTCCGAGTCCGAGAAGCTGGAGGTACTCCGCGAAATGTACCGAGGCTGGCCGTTCTTCCGGACGCTGATTGACTTCATGCAGATGACCCTGGCCAAGAGCGACCTGCGCATAGCCGAAAACTACACCTCTCTGGTCTCCGAGCCCACCGTCCGGGAACGCCTTTGGAACAGGATCTCCGAAGAACACGCCGCCTGCGTGGATGCCTTGCTCCTGATAACCGGAAACGAGAACCTGCTCGACGACAGCCCCGTGCTACAGAGGTCTATTCGCCTGCGTAACCCTTACGTGGACCCGCTCTCGTACGTGCAGGTCGCGCTCCTACGCCGGCTCCGCACCCTGCCGGAAGACGCTCCCGATCGTGAGGGCGCGCTGAACACCCTGCTGCTCTCTATCTCGGGCATATCTTCCGGGATGTTGAACACCGGATGATTGTTAGCATTCAGCCGGTCGGTACTTCGGCTTCGCTTTGCTGAAGCCCGATAATTCGTCGTGCATGAACAGATCGGCTTCGCCTTCGCTTCTCAGCTTCTCGGCCCTTTGTTCTTGCTGAAATGCTAACTTGCTGAGCGGCTGAAATGCGCGGTTGCCAGAGGATTGATCCTCGGGCAGCTCGCTATCAGGGGCTCCCAACATGTTCTTGGTATGCTCTCGGTACGAACTCAATCGAGGCGAGGAGGAGCTAATAAGGGCGGTGCAATTTGCTGAGTACGGTGGCCCCGATGTATTGCGGGTTGTCGAGGTCGATGAGCCGCACGCGGGTGCGGGTCAGGTACGGATCGCCGTTCGGGCGGCTGGCGTGAACGGGATCGACTGGAAAATCCGGGCCGGATACATGGGGGTGGGACGCCGCTCTCCAAGCCGTCGGGGACCGGGATGGATGCGGCGGGCGTGGTCGACGAGGTTGGCGACGGGGTCAGCGACGTCGCTGTTGGCGACGAAGTGTTCGGGTCCGGGTCCGCGACATTCGCGCAGTACGCGGTGCTCTCGAGTTGGGTGGCCAAGCCCGAGGGGCTGTCGTTTGAAGAGGCCGCCGGCTACCCGATCCCGGTCGAGACGGCGATCCGGATTCTCGATCAGGTCGGGGTACGGCCGGGCGAGACATTGCTGGTAAGCGGGGGGTCCGGGGGTGTTGGTTCGGCTGTCGTCCAGATCGCGCGCCAGCGTGGGATCAACATTATCGGAACCGCCAGCGAATGCAACCAGGACTATCTGAGGTCGCTTGGCGCTGTCCCTGCGACCTATGGCGCCTGCCTCGTCGATCGAGTGCGTGACCTTGCCCCGGACGGGGTCGACGCGGCCCTCGATATCGCTGGCTCCGGCGTCATCCTCGAGCTGATCGAGCTCACTGGCGAGCCCTACAAGGTGCTGTCGATCGCCGACTTCAGCGCCCCGGAGCAAGGCGCACAGGTTTCTACCACCTCCACGGATGCCGCAGGCGCCATGGCGGAAGCAGCGCGACTGTTCACCGAAGGCACTTTCAGCCTCTCCGTCGAGCAGACCTTCCCGCTCGAGGCGGCGGTGGAGGCGCATGCAGCAAGCGAGGCAGGGCACGTCGCCGGCAGGCTAGTGGTCACCGTTCCTTAAGCAGTCGCCGCAGCCCCTGCGATTGTCCCACAGCGGTTTTCGGGAAGACCCTTCCCGAAAACCGCGCCTTCAGCCATCACCTTTAAGCATTCAGCCAAGAGCCAATAGCAGAAGGCTTAAAGGTGACTACTGACAGCGCGGTTCGCATAAGGTTAAACCTTATGCGAACCGCTTTAGTCGCCGATCATGTCAGCCAGGAGGTTGTCGAAGAACAGGCGCTTGAGGAGGTTTTTGCGGCTTCTGACGCCGACCTTCTCGAAGATGTTAGAGAGGTGTCGCTGGACGGTGTGCTCGGAGATGAAGAGGGTACGCGAGACCTGGTGGTTGGTAAAGCCGCGCACGAGGAGCCCTACTACCTCTTCTTCGCACGGGCTGAGTCGGTAGGCGCCGACGTTCAGCCATGCTACCTCTTCGGGTTTGGCGGGCCCGATGACGACCACTATCTCGCCTGGGCGTTGGCCTGACGGTTCGGTAAGGGATCCGTAAAGCGCGAGCCAGCGTCCCGAGCGCCCCTTGATATGCATCCTTGGAATGAGATTCGCGTCGTTGTCCGTTCTCGGGGCGAGCGCGTGCTTGAGCGCTCCGGACACCATCCGGACCGCCATGGGGAGTCCGTCGTCACGCCACGAGGGATCCAGATCTCCCAGATCCTTGAGCCAGTGTTCCCCCGAGGGGGTGTGGGAGACTACTGACTTCTTTTCCGGATCTGTCTAAGGTAAGCACGCCGGGCACCTCGGGAGTGTCCTGCGCTACGTTCGCACACGAGCGAAGGGCGGCGGCCTTGAGACCGGCTCCGATGTGCGGGGCTACGCGCTTCACGAGGGCGACCTCACCGCCGCTGAAATCGGGGTCTTTCGAACCGCGTATTAGGTCCATGCCGCCCCAGAGGCTCCCGTCGACGAAGGCGCCGCCCAGTTCGTATCCGAAGCCGAATGGCCTCAAGAGCTCCCTGTACCTCAGGCTGCGCTCGAGGGCGCCGCCCGTGGTCTGGGACTCGTCGGAAACATCAACGCAGGAGCGCCCAGAGAGCCATACTACGCGGTGTACCTGGCAGAGTTCCGTGCGGACATGGGAAGCAGCAAAAGATGGAAATAGAAGCGAAGCTGCACGAACTGCGGTTCGTTTTGCCGGGGCCGACGAAGAACCCACCCGGGCTAGCTTGCCTTTCTCGTGGGTGCGCGCGCGGCAACCGTGCCTACGTCTCCGGCCACGTTCCCCTAGACTCCGACGGCTCCGTCGTGGGACCGTTCGGCAAGGTTGACGCGGAGATCTCCGAGGAAGAGGGCTACGAGGCGGCGCCTGACCGCCCTGGCGATCCTCGCCAGCCTCCGGCGCGAGCTCGGAGACCTCGACAGGGTAAGTGCCTGGTTGCGGGTCTTCGGCATGGTCAACTCCGCGCCAGGCATCAGCAGACAGCCCAACGTCATAAACGGCTTCTCGGACCTGATCCTACAGCTCTACGGCCCCGAAGCGGGCGACCACGCCCGCTCAGCAGTGGGCATGGCAGGATTGCCCCTGGGGGTACCTGTCGAAATCGAGGCCGAAGTCCTCACACGCGCCTCCTACAGCGTATTGCGTTGATATTGACCCACACAAACCATGCATGTACGAGTGGTTGAGTAAACCCTTCGGCCGGACCGTATCTGTACGCATCACGCGATGTGGGCCAATCACACTGAAATCCGCTGTAGGAGGCGCATTGAGCAGCCTGCTATTAGTTACGGGTGAAAGGGGAGGCCACCGCGCATGGGCCTTGCGTTTTGCGCTACTCGTGGATTCCCGCTTCCGCGGGAATGAGGGTGCGAGGCTACCTCGGCGTGCCCGCAGTCCGAATGCAGGTTCATTCAAACGGACTCGGTACCAAACCTCTTGCGAACCGCTTTCAGGCGAAGATCTCACCTCGGGGCATGAATAGCCTTCTGTACGTGGCGAGGGCGTAGCGGTCTGTCATTCCTGCCACGAAGTCCGCGGTCTCGGTGATGGGGTCGGGATCGCTGGCCACCCTTTCCTCCGGGTGCTCGAGGTAGTAATCGAAGAGGTTTGCAACGACGCCGGCGGCCTTCTCGTTTTCTCTGGAGCCGGGGTCGTTGTATACGATCCGGAAGAGCCAGCTTCTGAGCTCCATGAGGGCCTCATATACTCCGTCAGAGAGAGATATTTCACCCTTCGCTCTAGAGTTAGAGATCATGTCCCGTACCAGCTTGTCGATCCTGGCGCTCATCTGCTCCCCGAGCGTCGAGATCGGGCCGGCCGGGAGGTCCTGCCTCCGGATGATGCCGGCCCGCAAGGCGTCGTCCACGTCATGGTTGACGTAGGCGATGCGGTCGGCGACGCGTACGATCTCACCTTCCCGTGTAGCTGGATGCACATCTCCCGTATGGTTACGTATCCCGTCCCTGACCTCCACCGTGAGGTTCAGTCCGACCCCCGCTCGTTCGAGGTGGTCCACGACGCGCAGGGAGTGCTCGTTGTGGCGGAAGGTGCGTCCGTAGGCCGAGAGGGCGCGGGCGAGCGCTTCTTCTCCGGTGTGGCCGAAGGGAGTATGGCCGAGGTCGTGGCCGAGCGAGATCGCCTCGGCCAGGTCTTCGTTGAGGCCGAGCGAGCGGGCTATGGTGCGTGAGATCTGCATCATCTCAAGCGTGTGCGTGAGGCGCGTTCTGAAGTGGTCGCCGTCGGGGGAGATGAAGACCTGGGTCTTGTGCATCAGCCGGCGGAAGGCCTTGGCGTGGATTATGCGGTCCCTGTCGCGCTGGAAGTCGTTGCGCACGCCGTCGGGCAGCTCGAACCTCACCCGCCCTGCGCTCCGCTCCACAGCCCAGGATTCTTGCTGCATGCCCGGTACCGACCCTGCGAGACTCACGCCGGACGGCGGGCGCCTGCGAGACCGCGACCGACGAGGGCGTTTCCGGGGGCGTGGGCGAGAACGTGGGAGCGGACGACCCTGAGTATGTTCTCCCGCGGTCCGGTCTGCAGAGGCGCATCTCGGACCGGGGTTTCGATCAAGAGCCTCAAGCTCTCCAGCGTGCCGGGGGCGAGCGGGAACGCGTTGCTAGTTTGCAACCTGCACACCGCGCAAAGTACGCCGCCGTGCTCCGGGGCGAAATGCAGCGGTTCCTCCGCTTCATCGAGGTCGGTGCCGCAGCCCAGGCAGACGTCTAGTTGCGGAGCGTAACCGGCCAGGACCGAGAGCTTCAGACCGAGGGCGGCCTCGATCGATTCGAATCCCGAGTTGCATCCCTCCAGCGTGTCGAGAGCGTTGTAGAGCAGGTTGAAGACGCGGCGGTCGGCCTCGTCGCCGCCGGAAAGGGCGCGCACGCTGCCTACCATGCCGGCTGCGGTCTCGAAGCGGGCGAGGTCTTCCCTGACGCCGTGGAAGCTGCGGAGCGTCTCAGCCTGGGTCACAGTGTCGAGCGTGCGGCCATGGTAGGCGACGAAGTCCACGCAGGAGAGCGGTTCCAGGCGGGCTCCGAAGCGGGATTTGGTCCGCCTAATGCCCTTGGCTATTGCGGAGATTAGGCCAGCGTCCCTGGTGTAGAGGTCGAGGATGCGGTCCGCCTCGCCGTAGCGGATGGAGCGGAGCACGATCCCTTTACTCTTGTAGACCGCCACTCTCGGCCTCCTCCATCACGGCGACGCTGGCGCTCATGCCTAGTCGCGAAGCCCCGGCGTTGAGATTGTCCAAAGCATCCTCTAGCGTGCGTATGCCGCCAGACGCCTTCACCGCCAGCCTCTCGGGTGCCTCCTCCCTGAGCAGCGCTACGTCCTCCGGGGTGGCGCCGTAGGGCCCGAAGCCCGTCGAAGTCTTTACGAAGTCAGCGCCGCTCGAGGCCACGATCTGGGTCGCGAGTCGCTTCATTTTGTCCGAGAGGTAGGCAGTCTCGATGATGACCTTCACGACAACGTCGTTCAACCCGTTGTTCATGGCGACCACGCTGACCTCCTGGGTGAGGCTCGCGAGTTCGTCGGCGACGTAGCCGAACTCCCCGGTAAGAAACTTCGAGATGTTCATGACCACGTCGAGCTCCGAAGCCCCCCTGGTCACCGCTTCCCGCACGGCCGCTATTTTCACCGTCGTAGCGCCGTTACCGAACGGGAAGGAAACAACCGTCGCCACCTTCACGTCCGCCCCGCGCAGCTCCCTTGCCGCCAGCGGGACATAGCAAGGCGGAATGCATACCGCGGCGAAGTGGTAGCGGGCGGCCTCCTCGCAGATGCGTACGATGTCCCCTTCCGTGGCGTCCGGCTTCAAGAGGGTATGATCCACCGTCTTCGCGAACTCGCGTACCCTCATTGCCAACTCTCTACGCTCCTCTCTCGACGCCACGACGCAAAGGGATTATAAACCCAACCGCTCCAGAAACGTCCTGTCGCTCCGCCATCCCGGAGTAACCTTTACCTTGAGGTCGAGATAGATACGGACACCGAGGAGGCGCTCCACGTCGCGGCGTGCCTCGGTGCCTATTTGCTTTATAGTCTTTCCGCCTTTGCCGAGCACGATCATGCGCTGCGTGGCGCGTTCGACATGGATGACGGTGTAGACGACGGTCACATTCTCTTTGCGCTCGACGTCTTCTACCTCGACGGCGATCGCGTGCGGTACCTCTTCCCTGAGCACGCCTAACGCCTTCTCCCGCACGTATTCGGCGAGAATCAGAGACTCAGGGTAGTCAGTCACGGCCCCTTCCGGGAAGTAACGGGGACCCGAGGGGAGCAACTCGACCACGGAATTCATCAGCGGCTCGACGTTCGTGCCGTTGGCCGCGCTGATCTGAAACACTTCCGACCAATCCGCGAGTTCCGATACCGCACCCACTATAGGCAACGCTTCTTCGCGGGTGCGAAGGAGGTCGGTCTTGTTGACCACGGCGATGGCTGGTGTGCCGGATTCTGCGACGAGGCGGGCGACGTACCTGTCGCCGCTGCCGAGTCTCTCCCTGGCCTTTTCGGCGTCGAAGAGGAGCAAGATCGCGTCTGACTCCGAGAGGCTGTCGAGGACCCCTTCCTGCATCCTGGCGCGAAGGGTGTCGCGTGGCTTCTGGGAACCAGGGGTGTCGACGAAGATCGCCTGGTATCCCGGGCCGTTGCAAACACCCCGGATCGGACTGCGGGTGGTCTGGGGGCGGGCGGAGGTGATAGAAACCTTCTTACCCACGAGCTTGTTGACCAGCGTACTCTTGCCGACGTTGGGCCTTCCGACTACCGCGACGAAGCCGCTCTTGAGCCCGTTCGCGCCCGTGGTCTCCCCGATCACAGGTCCTCAGGTCCGAAGGGGTTGGGTAGGATCTGCTCGAACGGGTAGCTACGGAGTCCGGAGCTATCTTCCACTACGACCGCTTTGCAGCCGAACTCGCGCAGGAACTGCCTGCAGGCTCCGCAGGGGAAGCACGGCGCGGTGTTAGGGCTGTACACGGCAACCAGCTCTATGTTGCGGTCCTCCGGGTCGGCGAAGGCCATCGTGGTCGCGGCGTTTCGCTCCGCGCAGATAGAGAGGCCGTAGGAGGCGTTCTCGACGTTCGAACCCGAGTGTATTTTTCCGTCTCCCGTCAATATTGCCGCGCCGACGTCGAAGTTGCTGTACGGCGCGTAGGCGCGCTCCGAGGCCGCGCGGGCTGCATTCATTACGGATTCGCGGTCCATTAGCTCTCCTTTCACAACATTTGAAAGGCGGCAGTCGTGACGAGGACCCCGATCACGGCTCCTACAACGACCTGGTAGACGCTGTGCAGCCCGCTCTCGACCCGGCTCTGGCACACGAGGAGGGCCATAAGAAGCGAGATCACGGAGATCAACCCGGCGTAAGACCCCGCCCCACCCTTGACGGCTATGAAGCTTGCCGCGACCCATCCCGCGAACGCGACCGCCGCGTGCCCGGAGGGCATGCCGCCCGCGAACGAGTTTGGGGAGTGCGTGAGGGCCTTGCCGAGAAGGACGACGAGCACGACCACGCCGAGCCCCACGAGCGTGAGGTGGGCCGGCGAGCGCCGGATGCTTTCCAGGGTCGCCAACGAAAGCGGTCCGAGGTCGTCTGCCAAAACGAGATAGCCTACGAGCACGGCGCCCACGCTGGAGATGAGGACGGCCCCGGCCGAGACGTCTTTGGCCAGTTTGGCTAGCGGATGATATTCCTTCGTAGCGAGGTCGACGATGAACTCCATAGCCGTGTTGAACATCTCAGTGACGAAGACCAGCATTATCGTGAGGACGAGAACGGCGAGCTCGAGCTTGCTGACGCCCACCAGCAGGCTCGCCACGAGGACGAGGACAGCGACCACCACATGGAAGCGCATGTTGCGCTGGGTGCGGACCGCGGAGATCATCCCTCGATAAGCGTGCTCGAAGCTGCGGACCACGCCCTGCTGGCCCTTGCTCGACCGCTCAACCTTCCTGGCCACGCGACTCCTCCACCACGGCCCTCTGGACCCCGGCCATCTCGCTCGACTCGAAGTCCTCGCCATGGTCCATCCCACCCAGGTGTAGCGCGCCGTGCACCACCAGTTCGTCGACCCCCATCGCGGGGCTCGCGCAGGAAGGGCAGATCACGACCTCCCCCACCATCTCCCCGTACGGCCCATCCACCTCGAAGCTGAGCACGTCCGTCGGCTCGTCCTTGTTTCTGAACTTGAGGTTGAGATCACGAATCGTCCCGGCGTCCACGAGGGTCACGGAGACCTCGCCGATGCGGTCGAGATCCAGGCCGAGGTGCGAGAAAGAGGCGACGAAGAGGCGGGAGGCGGTTTCCTGGCTGAGCCCCTCGTAACCCACCTCGTCGACGACGGCGACGGACATGGACGGACCTCCCTTCAGGCGGTGTCTGTGCCACGGTCTACTTTGCCGCCTTCTTTCCGCTGTGGGAATCTTTGGCGGGTCCGGGGTACTCGATGCGCGGGCCGAGGAAACCTATAAGTGACTCGCGGATGGCCTCGCCCGCTTCGTGGATGTCGTTCATGGTCAGGCGGCACTCGTCGAACTGGCCGTCCTCCAGTTTCCTTCTCACGGTGTCGGCGACCACGTCCTCGATGCGCTTCGGGGTCGGCTTCGGCAGGGACTTTACCGTGGCTTCTATGGAGTCGGCGAGCATCATGATGCCCGCTTCTTTGGACTTCGGCTGGCCGCTGGAGTAGCGGAAATCCGACTCGCGAACCGCGCTCTCGTCGGGGGTGTCTTCCAGGGCCTTGCGGTAGAAGTACTCGATGCGGGTCGAGCCGTGATGTTGGGCGATGATGTCCAGGATCTCCTGCGGCAGTCCCCAGGCTTCCCCTATTTCGAGGCCGTCCTTGACGTGGCGTTTGATCACCTTGGCGGAGAGCGGCGGGGAGAGGTCGGTGTGGGGGTTGAGCTGGGCGATCTGGTTCTCCACGAAGTAGGCCGGGTGCTCCATCTTGCCGATGTCGTGGTAGTAGGCCCCGACCTGTGCCAGCAACGCGTTCGCGCCGATCCTCTCCGCGGCCCTCTCCGCGAGCAGGCCTACCTGCATCGAGTGAGAGAAGGTGCCGGGGGCGTTGCGCAGCAGCTTGTCGAGGAGCGGGTGGCGGGGGTCAGAGAGTTCCAGCAGCTTCATCGGCGTCAGGATATTAAAGGCGTCTTCCAAAAACGGCAAGAGCACCATCGCCAGCATCAGCGAGAGGAGGCCGTTACCGAGGCCGAGGACGCCCAGCCAGAGGGCCTCCTGCACACCGCCGCCCCCGATCAAGCCGACGGCGAACGTCATGACGCCCATCACGGCGGCGATCACGAGGCCGGCCTTCAGGAGGCGCTGGCGGGAGTCCACGCGAACGGTCGAGTAGATCGCGAACCCGGAACCCAGAAGCAGCGCCGCGGTCAGGAGGAAGTTGTTGCCGCTCAGGATGCCGACGTTGACGCTGGTGATCACGACCATAAGGAACATGAGCCTCGGCCCGAGCAGCATGGTCCCGATGATGGAGAGGCCCGCAAGGGGCGTTAGGTAAGGGTCGAACTCGAGCGCGATGAACAGCCGCGCGAGGGCGGTGAAGAGGACCGTGAGCGAGGCGGCGAGAACAAGTCTGATCGCGGCTTTCGTCTTCAGGATACGTTCCCCGAAGCGTTCCAGAAAGTACCAGCAGATCCACATCTCGGCCGCGACCACGATGCCGACGCCGACCATCGCCAGCCAGGGGTCGGAGGTGTGGAGGAGGTCCAGGGACTCCAGGCGCGACCTGTCGCTCGGGTCTATTATTCCCTGGGCTATGACGCGTTCAATGAGGGGCCGCGGCCCGATCCCGATGAGCGCCGTGAGGGCGAGCCAGGTTACGGTGGTGAGCCCGACGTAGAGCCTGACCTTGGGTATCCCCTCGATCCAGGCCCTGAAGCGCTCGAACCTCGTCGGCGAGCGGTGGAACTCGTCGACCCGCTTGCCTTCGATCTTTTTTGGGCTCTTCTTTCCTATCCTCATGTTCGCTCCCGGTTCGACGGTCCTCTAGGCTGTGCCGCCTTCCCCGGCACCTTCGTAGGCGTCCACAATGCGCATAACTAGATCGCTCCTGACGATGTCGTCGCGCCTGAGCCCGACGAAAGATACCCCTTCCACGCCCGTGAGCGTGTCCCTGGCGTCCTGCAAACCGCTCACCCGGATCTTCGGAAGATCGACCTGCGTGATGTCGCCGGTGATGACCATCTTGGACCCGAAACCGAGTCGCGTAAGGAACATCTTCATCTGCTGCGGAGTTGTATTTTGGGCCTCATCCAGGATGACGAACGCGTCATTAAGGGTTCTCCCCCGCATGAATGCTAGGGGTGCTATCTCGATTATACCGCGCTCCAGGTGTGCCTGGAACTTGGCCGGGTCGACCATCTCGTAGAGCGCGTCATACAGCGGCCTGAAGTAAGGATCTACCTTGGCCATCACGTCGCCGGGCAGATACCCGAGCGACTCCCCGGCCTCGACCGCGGGCCTGGTCAGGATGATCCTGGACACCTCGCCCCTGTTGAGAGCCTCAACAGCCAGCGCCACGGCCAGGTACGTCTTGCCCGTCCCCGCGGGCCCGATGCCGAAGACGACCTGGTGCTGGCGGATGGCGTCGGTATACGCCTTCTGGTTGCGGGTCTTTGGCGCGACACGGCGTCCTCGGTGCGTGAGGATGACGTCCCCTAGTACCTCACGCCCGCCGCCGCCGTCGGCCATCTTGTAGAGGCGTTCGGCGGTCTCGGGCGTCGGGTGGTGTCCCTCCTCCGCGAGCCCGACCAGGCCATCGAAGACGGCCTCGGCCCTCTCCGCGCACGCCTCGGCGCCGCGAAGCACGATCTCGTTCCCCCGCACGACGACCTCGCACTCCACGAGCTCCTCGACCCTCCTGAGGACAGAGTCCCTGTCCCCGAAGACCTCCAGCGTCCGCTGCGGCGGTATCACGAGCTTGACTTCGACCTGGCTATCGGTTCTGGTTTCCGTGTTTACTCCTTTAATAAAGGCTTCAGGCATCAGCTTTCAGGTTTTTGGCGGGCGACGTTGCTTTAGCGCGCGATCCGAAGCCGTCGGTGCGCGGCCGATCCTCGTGTCGATGCGCGGTTTCGCCACCAAGGACTGATGCCTGAAACCTGAAGCCTTCATTGCAACCTGTTTCGGACCAGGGCGGAGAGCTGGCGTCCTTCGGCGCGGCCTTCTGAAAGCTCCATGGCGCGGCCCATGACGGAACCCATGTCCCGCATGCTCGTCGCCCCTGTGCCGTTTATGGCCATGTCGACGATTTCTTCCAGTTCCGCCGGTGAGAGGGGTTTCGGGAGGTAGGAGCGGACTATCTCCGCTTCGGCCGATTCGGACGCGGCCTGCTCTTCGCGTCCTGCCCGGCGGAACGCCTCGGCGGACTCGTCGCGTTGCTTGAGCTGGCGCCTGAGGATGGTCTGCTCCTCCTGCTCGGTTAGCGGCCTCCCTGCCTCTATCTCTGCGTTTTTTAGCGCGGCGCCGAGCATCCTCAAGGCGCCGACGCGGGTCTTGTCCCGCTGCTTCATGGCGGCTTTGGTGTCGTCCTGGATCTTTGCCCCCACGCTCATGGCATCCCCAGCTTCCTGCCGTCCATAACGTGCAGGTGGAGGTGGAAAACCTCCTGCCCCGCATCACGCCCGTTATTTACCCTGACGGCGTACCCGCCCTCCGCGACGTCGAACTTCTCGGCCACGGCGCTGGACACCTCGAAGAGGCGTTTGACCACGCCATCGGGAAGCTCGCCGATCTCCTCCAAATTGGCGACGTGTTGCCTGGGGATGACGAGAAGGTGGACGGGGGTCTTGCTATTTATGTCTTTGAACGCCAGCACATCGTCTTCGTCGTGGACCACCTCGGCGTCTATCTCCCCACGACCTATTTTACAGAATATGCAGTTAGCCTCGCTCACAGCCTGTACTCCTCTAAAGTTTGATCCTATTCTCCAGCGAGGCCAACGCCCGCGCCACCGCTACGATACCGGCGGTCTCGCTGCGAAGCCTGTACGGCCCGAGCCCACCAAAGGCTATACCGGCTTCCTCCGCAGCCCGCAGCTCGCCCTCGCTCCACCCTCCCTCTGGACCCACGAAGAGGCTCGCGGAAGAACCGACCACTGCCTCGACGGGTCGAAGGTCAGGGGCGTAGTGCAGGAGCACGCCGGCCCCCCCCACCCGCGCGACTGCGCAAGAGAACCGCATGGGCTCCGCAACCTCAGGCACGCGCAGTCTGAGCGACTGGCGCGCCGCGGCCTCGGCCACCCGTCGCCAACGGTTTACCTTGCCCTCGCGCGGGTTCACGACGCCATGGTCCGTCAGGAGCGGCACTATGCTCGTGGCCCCCATCTCCGTGGCCTTCTCGACCACGAGGTCCATCCTTCCACTCTTGGGCACCGTCTGATAAAGTGAGACCTCGGTGTCCGTAGCATCCGGCGCCGCAAGTTCTTCCACGACGATGGCTTCTCCCCCGCCGCGCAACTCGGCAGCGAAGAGCCGCCCGACACCGTCGACGACCTCGACTCGATCCCCACTCCTGCCACGCAGAACCTTGAGAACGTGGTGAGCTTCGCCGGCCGGCAGTTCGAGCATCCCGTCTGGCTCCAGCATGGAGTCGACGAAGATTCGGGTTATGGGCGTGCTCGTGACGAAGCCCCCTACCTGAAAACTCCCCTTAGGCGTTCGAAGAAGGAGCCTCCGCCGCCGTTGTAGGTCTCTTCGCCGCTGACGGTATCGAACCTCTCCAGCAACTCTCTCTGCTCCGACGAGAGACGCGTCGGGATCATGACGTCGACGACGACCTTTAGGTCCCCACGCCCACGCCGCCTGAGGCCCGGCATGCCGTCGCCCCTTAGCGTGAGCGTCGCACCAGGCTGCGTACCCGGGTCGAGCCTCACGGCCCTTGGCCCCTCGAGCGTCGGCACGTCCACCTCGGCCCCGAGCGTCGCATCGACGAAGCTGACCCTCATGTGGTGGATGAGATCCTCGCCGTCGCGCAACAATTCGGGGTCTTCGTTCACCTTAACCCTGACGTACAGGTCCCCGGGCGGCGCGCCCGGTTCTCCCGCGTGCCCCCCGCCGGAGACCCGCAGCCTCATTCCGCTCTCGATGCCTTCAGGCACCCTCAGGTGATGGGTCTTTATCTCGCTTACCCGCCCGCTGCCGCGGCAGTTGTCGCAGACGACGTCGATGACGTGGCCGCGACCGCCGCACGTCGAGCACCTCCCCGTGGTCACCATTTGCCCGAGGATGCTCTCCCGCACCGTCCTCACCGAACCGACGCCGCCGCAAGTGGGGCACGTGTGCGACTCCGTGCCCCCCACCCCGTCGCAGACGTCGCAGTTGGTAACCACTTGGACGTTGACCTCGCGGTCCACGCCGAACGCGGCCTCCCGCAACGAAATCTCTATCTCGACTTCAGCGTCATTGCCACGGGCCGGTCCCTGCGTCGCTGACGTTCCGAAGAACGAGCCGGCACCGAAGCGGTTGCCGAAGAACGCTTCGAAGATGTCCTCGAAGCCGCCGAAGGGTTCTCCGCCGGGGTAGGTGCCGGCTCCTCCGCCGCGTGGGACCTGGTGGCCGTAGGTATCGTAGGCGCGTCTGGCTTCCGGGTTCGAGAGGACCTCGTAGGCTTCGGTCAGTTCCTTGAAGCGTTCTTCGGCCTCGTGGTCGCCGGGATTCGCGTCGGGGTGGTGGGAGCGGGCCAGGCGGCGGTAGGACTTCTTGATCTCCGCCTCCGAAGCCTCCCGGGACAAGCCCAGAACCTCGTAGTAATCACGCTTAGTCGCCAATTAGAATCGGGCGTCCAGGCAGTTTGTCAGGGCCTCGGCGGCGGAGCGGACCGTCGTTATGGCGGCGTCGTAGTCCATGCGCTTCGGCCCGATCAGGCTTACCACGCCGTAGGGCTGCTCGCGGCGGCTGTAAGCCGAAGCAACGAGGCTCGTGCCCGTCAGATTCAGGAAGCCGCTCTCCGTGCCGATCGAGACGACGACCCCGCTGCTTGAGACGGAGCGCCTCAGGGCGTCGCCCAACAGGCGAAGCAACCATCGCCGGCGTTCGAATACCTCGATCACGACCCCGAGACTACCGGGGTCGAGGTCGTCCAGACGACTCAGGAGCGCCGATGTGCCCTGGATAAACACGCCCCGCTCGGTCGCCCGTCCCAGGGCGCCGACGGCTTCCAAGACGGCCCCGACGGTCATAGGATCGTGGTCCGAGAGCGCGGTGCGCGCCGCGAGCCCTAGCTCCAGGTCGATCCCGAGGGGCCGTCCCCCTAGCCAGGAGTTGAGGGCGGCAAACATGTCGCGCAGTTCCTCGTCTTCGACCGGGACGGGAAGCGCGATCGCGGCGCTCGAAGAGGCGCCGCTCTCCATCGACACCACGAGCAAGAGCCTGCCGTCGCCTAGCGGCAGGTAGTCCACGCGGGCGAGCGACTCGCCGAGCACGCTCGGCCCGGCAACGACCGCCAGCAGGCGGGTCACCTCGCTCATCCCCTCGGAGACGCCGTGCAGAAGCTCGTCCACGTTGCCGTAGCCTTCTAGCGCGGCGAACGCCGACTCGTCCTTCGGGCCCTCCTCTATCAGGGCATCGACGTAGTACCTGTAGCCCCTGTCCGTCGGGACCCGCCCCGCCGAGGTGTGCGGATGGCCGAGCAGGCCTAGCGACTCCAGATGGGCCAGCTCCGCCCGGATCGTGGAGCTGCTCGCGTCCACCTCCTCGGACAGAGCATGGCTGCCCACGGGAGCGCTCGTGGAGATGTAGATCTCCAACGTCTTCAGCAGCAACTCGCGCTGCCTCTCTGAGAGCTCGACGTTCATCATGACGCGCATGATTTTAGCATGTCAGCGAGTCAGCACTTCAGCTTGAGCGTCGTTGGAGGCTTTTCGAACGGCTAGTGCAGCAAGGCGCATCACGAAGGCACGCTGCACGCTTCACGGTACTACCTGGCAAGCTGACCGGCTGACATACTGACTTGCTGACATGCCTGCGAAGCAGGCGTGCTAGATACGCAAGGCGGCGAGGAATGCTTCCTGGGGTATCTCCACGCTGCCGACCTGCTTCATGCGGCGTTTGCCCTTTTTCTGTTGCTCGAGGAGCTTGCGTTTGCGGGTAATGTCTCCGCCGTAGCACTTGGCCGTCACGTCCTTGCGGTAAGCGCGAACGGTTTCGCGGGCGATGATGCGTTTGCCCATCGTGGCCTGTACGGGAACTTCGAACTGCTGGCGTGGTATCAGCTCTTTCAGCTTCTCGACCAGCGCACGGCCGCGGTGGTAGGCCTTGTCGCGGTGGACGATTATGGAGAGCGCATCAACGGTGTCGCCGGAGACGAGGACCTCGACCTTTACGAGGTCGGATGGCTCGTAGCCGACCGGCTCGTAGTCGTAGGAGGCGTAGCCTTTCGTGCGGCTCTTCAGGGCGTCGAAGAAGTCCGTGATGATCTCGGCCAGGGGCAGGTCGTAGGTAAGCTGGACACGGCGCGTCGAGATGTACTCCATGCCGACGGAGACGCCGCGCTTCTCGTGGCAGAGGCCCATCACGGCGCCGACGTATTCCTTGGGGCATATTACGGTCGCGCGCACGATGGGCTCCCTGATCTCTTCGAAGATCTCGGGCAGCTCGCTGGGGTTGGTGACCTCGACCACGTCCCCGTCCACCTCGACCTCATACTTCACGCTCGGGGAGGAGGCTATGAGATCGAGGTCGAACTCGCGCTCGAGGCGCTCCTGGATGATCTCCATGTGCAACAGCCCGAGGAAACCGCAACGAAACCCAAAACCCATCCGGCTGTTCTCCGGCTCGAAGAACAAGGAGGCGTCGTTCAACTGCAATTTCGAGAGGGCGTCCCTTAGCCGCTCGAAGTCGTCACCCTCCGTCGGATAGAGGCCGGAGAACACCGTCGGCAGCGCCCTCGCATAGCCGGGTAGGGGTTCCGAGGCCGGTTCTTCTACCCGCGTCACCGTATCGCCGACGCGCAAAGCCTCGATGTCTTTGAGGCCGGCGATCACGTAGCCTACCTCGCCCGTGCCGAGGACGGCGAGCGCCGTCGGCTTCGGGGAGTAGCAGCCGACTTCGAGTAGCTCGAATTGCTCCTCGCTGCCCATTGCCCTGACCTTGTCGCCCTTCTTGAGGTCACCGTCGAAGAGGCGGGCCAGGGAGATAACACCGCGGTAAGGGTCGTAGAGGGAGTCCAAGACGAGGGCCCGCGTCTCATCGTGCTCGGTCTCTGGCGCGGGAATGCGGTCCACGATGGCGTCGAGAACGCCCGTCACGTTCTCGCCGGTCTTGGCGGAGATCTTGATGATCTCCTCTTTTTCGACACCGAGGAGTTCGACGAGCTCTTCCGTCACGGACTCGACGTCTGCTATGGGGAGGTCTATCTTGTTGAGGATGGGGATGATCTCGAGGTCGTGCTCCATCGCGAGGTAGAGGTTGGCGAGGGTCTGGGCCTGGATGCCCTGGCTCGCATCGACGATGAGTAGCGCCCCCTCGCAGGCGGCGATGGCGCGCGAAACCTCGTAGGCGAAGTCGACGTGGCCCGGGGTGTCTATGAGATTCAGGTTCCACTCGCCGTCGTGCCTGTTGTAGAGGACGCGGACGGCCTGGGCTTTGATCGTTATCCCCCGCTCGCGCTCGAGGTCCATGGTGTCCAGGATCTGGTCCATCCGCTCACGCTCGGGGACGGCTTCGGTTATGTCGAGGAGCCGGTCCGCGAGGGTGCTTTTTCCGTGGTCTATGTGCGCGATTATGCAGAAATTGCGCGTGCGTTCGATGCTGTTCACCCGTCGAGTTTACCATGATTGCCGCATTGCTCTACTTATGTTACATTCTTTCGGTTAGGCCAGTTTTACATCGGAGGAACCAGCGTGCCCGCACCATCCAAACGCGACAAGCAGAGCGTCAAGCGCGGCGCCCACAATAAGGGCGCCAGGACCCGTCTTCGCAACCTCTCCAAGAACTTCTACAGGGCCATCGAGGCGGGAGACGAGGAGAGAGCCCGTGAGATCCGGGACGAGTCCCAGAGGGAGTACGACAAGGCCGCGACCAAGGGCATCATCCACCCGAACAGGGCAGCCCGCAAGGTGAGCCGCCTCGACAAGGCACTCGCCTCCGGCCGGGGCGAGTAAAGAGCCGTCCCCGAGCTCGACCGGGTCGTCACCTTGGGACGATCCAAACCCGAATACGTCAGGATGTTCTCCCTGACGCAAGCCGACCTCCAGCTCAGGATCGTGGACTGCGCCGCAGGACCCGCCAGCCAGCTTCGACGCCGAGCTCTCCGCCGAGGGCCACAGAGTAATCTCTTGTGATCCACTCTTCAGCCTTAGCCCCGACGAGATACGCTCCCGCATCGACGCCGCCTACGACACCGTCGTGACCAACGGCCGAACGGCCACGGACGAGTTCGTCTGGCGAGAATTCATGTCGCCCGAGCATCTGGGCGAAGCCCGCATGGCGGCGATGCGACGGTTCCTCGCGGGGATTTCCCGAAGGGGACGGCGGAGGCACGTTACCTCGACCGGTTACTCCCCCCTCGGGTTTTGTGGCGGCGAGTTCGACCTGGCCCTTTGGTCGCACATCCTTTTCATCTACTCCGATCAACTCTCCGTCGATTTCCGCGTCGCCACCATCGAGGAGATGTGCCGGGTCGCGGCCGAGGCGCGCGTCTTCCCACTGCTGAAAAGCTACGGAGGACCGTCGCCGTATCTGAAGCCGGTAGTGGACCTGTTGTGAGGCCACGGCTACCACACCGAGGTCAAAAAGTAGCCTACGAGTTTCAGCGCGGCGGAGACGAGATGCTCGTGGCGAGGACAACCGTGTCGCAAGGGATAGGCTGAGGTTGGCCGGTGTCCTGTCGTTACGGACGAGCCAGATGCGTCCAGTGGCGGGGTAGACTTGCTAAAATGATCCGCGTCGTTGCTCTGACGGTGGTCAAGGAGGTCCGAAGTTGCTCAACTTCAGTCGCATCAGGAGGGCTGTGAAGCGCAGTCCCATGCTAAGGAACATCTACTTCCTCGCGACGGGCCTGCGACACCGGGGGCGTCTCCGGGGCGCCCGGTTGCGGGGTAGCCTCAAGGGCGGCGAGCAAACTACCGGCGTGAACCCCGCGAACGTGGTATGGATCTTCTGCACCGCCAGGAGCGGCAGCACGTGGCTCAGGAGCATGCTGGACGACCTCGTCGACGGCGAAATCTGGGAGGAGCCCAAGGTCGGGCGGCTCTTCGGCGAGTTCTACGCGAGGGCGAAGCCGACCCAACTCGGCCGCACCAACTACGTGCTCGGAGACCCTACACGAGAGGCGTGGACGGGGGCCTTGAGAGACTTCGTGCTGCGGACGGCGTGGGCCTCGCACCCCTCTGTGACCCCGGAGCGGTACCTGATCGTCAAAGAGCCAGGAGGCGCCGTCGGCGCGCCGCTGTTGATGGCCGCTCTACCGGAGAGCCGTATGGTGCTCCTGGTCAGGGACCCGAGGGACTTCGCCGCGTCCATTCTCGACGCCACTAGGCATGACGGGTGGATGCAGGAGGGAATGGACGAGTGGGCGCGCCGCGACCTCGATTCTGACAAGGACGTGCAGAGATATCTCAAGGCATTGTCCAGGCAGTACGCGAGGCAAATGAGCAACGGCAAGAAAGCCTTCGACGCCCACGACGGGCGCAAGACAATGGTCAGGTACGACGACCTCAGGACGGATACGCTGGGCACGATGCGGGATCTGTGCGCGGCGCTCGAGCTCCCCGTCGACGAGAAAATGCTCGCAGAGATCGTGGACAAGCATTCCTGGGAGAACATTCCTCGGCGGGAGCGGGGCGAGGGCAAGTTCTACCGCAAGGCGACCTCCGGGGGCTGGAGGGAGGATCTCACACCGGAGCGAGCGAAAATAGTGGAGGACATAACCGCTCCGCTCATCGAAGCGTTTTCGTAGTCCAGCGGCCGGCACACGGCAAGGACAGCGTTAGGGCGTGCTCGGGGCGGCTTTTCCACCAAGGGCCACCTACGGGCGGAGGGGCTGGCAAGCCAATCACCTTCGTCTTGACCGCGGGTCAACGCCACGAGACTAGGGCCTTCGAGCGGCTGATCAACCGCCTAAAGCAGTACCGGCAGGTGGCGACGCGCTACGAGGAGCGGGGCGAGAACCACCAAGCGATGCTGGTGATAGCGGCGATCATGCTGTGGTTATGATTGGCAGAGCCTAGAGCAAGTTGCAGCGTAGATGGTCCACGTGGCACCATGCACTGCATGAATGCCTACTCCGAAGACCTGCGCAAGAAGATCATTGAAACCCTCCAGCGGGGCACCACCAAGAGCGAGGCCGCCCGCTCGCCCCGAAGAAGCGTCCTGGATCAAAGCCCAAGATGAACGAGAGCGCCAGGAGGCTTTTGGAAGCGCACCTCGAAGAACGCCCCGCCGCCACCCTCTCCGAGCGTCGCGAGTACCTCAGGCGGGTGGCCGGTCTCTCGCTCAGCGACTCTACCGTGAGTCGGATGGTGGGGCGCCTAGGGTGGAGCCGAAAAAAAGATCGCTGGGAGCGGGCGAGCG
>JBKPOM010000128.1:0-2380 GCA_046733115.1 Actinomycetota bacterium
CTGCGCGAATCGAGCCCTGGCCGGCGACCGGGAAGCGGCGCACCGCTACGCGCTGGATTCGGTGAGGATAAGGGATGCGGCACCGGCGCGCCTGATGTGGCTGGATTTCGTCCGGCATCACGAGACCGAGGCCTTGCTACGCGGTGGCGACGAGGAGCTGGCCCGTGAGGATACGAAGCGATTCGGCGAGCGGGTGGGAGGGAACCGCCGGTTCCACCTGGTCCACCTGCGGATGCTCGCGGTGCTCGACGGATGGGACGGCCGGACGAGGGAGGCGCTGGCGCACCTGCGAGAAGCAGGCACCCTGGCGCTGGAGATCGGCCTGCCGGGTGAGCTCTGGCAGGTTTGGGCGGCAATAGGAGAGTTGCACGAGCAGCGCGGAGAACCCGAAGAAGCCCGCGACGCCTTTTCCCGGGCGGCCGGTATCGTGAAGAGGCTAGCCGGAGAGATCGAGGACGAGGTTCTGGAGGACAGCTTCCTTTCAGCCCCGCAACTGCGGCGCGTGCTGGAGACCTCAGCCCGCAGAACGTAATAACGAAGGAGATTATCGCTCCTCGAGGGTGGCCTCAGGACGCTTCGCGCTACCAGACTTCGCGCCTCCCTTTACGCTTCACGTTACGTCTCCGTGACGCCGGGGCACTACCTTGGGCTCGATGAGCAAGAGTCCACGAGCGGCGAAGGAGGCGAGAGTGAGCTTTTCATCGCGTGCGACGTCCAGGCCGGGTCGCATCGTCTGCCCTACCTGCGAAGCAAAGGCATCCCCCTTCAGGTCATTCCACGACGGCGTGCGGCATGCGAAGCTCCGGCACCCCAATCGGTTGCCTGACGAGCTCCATGCGCCTTCGGCTCGATGGAACAGTGCGCGGCTTGCGGGTACTTGTGACAGAGAATCTCACCCCCAAGCTCGTCGCGCAATTCGCCGACGCCAACGAGGTCCCAGGCGATCTCGACACCACGATCCGCGTCCAAGACCACAGAAAAAGGACTGAATAGATGGATGTCACCCTTCCGGCCTTCACGCCGGTGCAGGAGAGCCTGTTCCTCACGCTGTGCGGCAGGGCGCTCGACTACCGCTCGCCGCGCTCCATCCTCAGCGACAAGATGGCCTACGAGATCGTCCGAAAGCTTGACTACGACTGCGACAAGTTCCGCCTCAGCGTGAGCCCCATCATCAACATCGCGCTTCGGGCCAAAAAACTAGACGAGGTGGCGCTGAGGTTCGTCACCAGCCACCCCGACGCGGTCGGGCTCGACCTGGGGGCCGGGCTGGATACACGGATGTTGCGCATCGCCCCGCCACCCACTGTCAACTGGTATGACATCGACTTCCCCGAGGTCATCACCGCTCGCCAGCAACTGATACCAGATCGCGCGAACGCCCACGGGGTAGGCACGGACCTGGCCGACCCAAACTGGCTGGACGCGATCCCCACCGACCGGCCGGCCGTGATCGTCGCCGATGGCCTGTTGGCATTCCTCACCCAGGAAGACATGATCTACCTACTGAACCGCCTCACCGGCCACTTCCCCAGCGGAGAGGTGGCCTTCAACAGCTACTCCAGGTTCGCCATATGGGCGGCGAAACACTACCACGGCACCCAATCCGTTGCAGACCTCATCGAGTCTCCAGGCTTCGATGACCCCCGCGAACCCGAACGCTGGAACCCCAGCCTGAGACTGGTCGAGGAAATCCTGCTCACGCGAGAACCCGAGGTCGCCGAGTTCCCGCCGGTCCTCCGCCTGGCCAACCGCCTGGCAGCACGCAGCGCGGCCCTGTCCCGAAGGGGCACCACGGTCCTGTATTTCCGCTTCTAGGGGGTGTCCATCAAGTGGTTCGTTCAGTGTCCGGTCACGAGGGACGCGTGAAGGAGCGTGATGTAATCCCAGATGAGGCGTAGGCGGTGATCGAGCCGCGGACCCTCTGCCTAGAGAGGCCCACGGGCGTAATGGTGGCCCCCTTTGCCGGGGAGCATCACCACGCAAAGCGAAGCTCCTCACCACGCCCTTACTACGCCCCGGTAGGACACTTCAGGTATGGGTAGTACTTTCAAGATAGGCTACATAAACGTCGTCCTTGCAGTCTTCAACCTACCTACGGACCCTAAAGAGGAGGTCTGATGGATTCGTTCACGGAGGTCATAGTTGTGGGGGCAGGTCCGACTGGCTTGATGCTCGCCGGCGACCTTGCCAGAGCTGGCGTCGGCTGCACGGTACTGGAGCGCCGGGCCGAGGAGTCCAACCTCACCCGTGCGTTCGCCGTACACGCCCGAACGCTGGAGATGCTCGACGCGCGGGGCCTCGCCGACGACCTCGTGGCCACCGGCGTCCGGGTCGGTGCGCTACGCCTGTTCGGCAAGCTCGAGGTGGACCTCTCTCGGCT
>JBKPOM010000129.1:0-14155 GCA_046733115.1 Actinomycetota bacterium
GGCCCGGGACGAGCCCGCACCAATCCCTTATGAAGAGCCCGAGCACCTGCGCGGACTCGACGACCGAGCGCAGCGAGACGCGCTCGTCGATGCCGTGGATCTGCTCCCCCCGCGGCCCGAAGCACACGGCGGGTATCCCACTGCGTACGAAATGCCGCGCGTCCGTCGTGGCAGTAGTCGCCAACGCCGGAGGACGCTCCCCATGCAACCTCTCGTAAGCGCCCGACAAAATCTGAACGAGGGGTTCGCCCTCGCCGACGACCGAACTCTCGCACGAGAACCCGTCGTAGCGTACCCGCGGCGGGTTCTCGGCCAGCCGTGGAGAGGCGGCGACGGCTTCTGCTATAGCCGCCTCCACCCCGGCACGCGCCTCATCGGGGTCTTGACCGGGATACAGACCGATGCGGCAAGACAGGGTGCAGGTCGCCGTGACGGTGGAGGGCCAGTCGCCGCCGGAGATCACACCGGGGTTCAAATTGATGGGGTGATCGAAGGCGTCGTAAGGCGGCGGAGGATTCTCGTTGAGGCGCGCCTCGTGACGCCGGAGCGCCGCGAGCACCTCTACCGCGGCTTCGATTGCGTTGAACCCGAGGTGGCTTGCCCGCGCCGCGTGCGCAGGAACTCCGGCAAGATCCACGTGAAACCACAAAACGCCGACCTGGGCGACGGTCAGGTGGTCCGGGTGGGGCTCCGTGATCACGCACGCGTCAGCGCGTGCCCCGTCGAGCAAACACTGCAACGCGCCATGACCCGTGCATTCTTCCTCCACGACGGATTGCAGTTCTACGTCCGCCGCGGGGGCGTACCCGGCGCGCATGAGCGCTCGCACCGCGCCGGTCATGGCGGCGAGGCCGGCCTTCATGTCGCCTGCGCCGCGACCGTAGATCCAATCGCCTTCGCGCACCGCCCGAAAAGGCGGGCGCGTCCACAACTCCTCGGCTGCCGGCGGCACTACGTCAACGTGACCGTTCAGGATTGCCGAGCGCCCACCGCTCCCACCAGCCGGCCAGCCTGCGACGACGTTCCGCTTGCCCTCGACATCCCATGAGAAAGGCGAAGCGCCCTCCGCGACGCGCAACGCCTCGGCGTCCAGGTGGACGCTGCGCGACTCGAGGCCGCAGTCGGCGAAGGCATCCTCCATGATTTTCTGTCCGGGCTCTTCGTTGCCGAGGGTCGTGGGCGCTTCGACGAGGCGGACAAGGAGGTCCTCCATCCAGCCGGTCTCGGCGGCGACCGCGCCTGCGATGGCGTCGTCGGAGAGGATCTCGCCGGGCATGGACCCGGTTCTCATCCCACGCTACCCTCGAGGATCTGGAGCGTCTTCAGGTCGGAGTAGAAGTCCAGGGCGTAGTCGCCGCCCTCGCGTCCGATCCCGGATATCTTCATGCCGCCGAAGGGCGCGGTGAGATCGCGGACCAGGAAGGTGTTGACCCAGATCACGCCCGCGCGTACCCGCCGTCCGATCCGGTCCGCCCGGCCCATGAACCCTGTGTAGACGATGCCCGAAAGGCCGTAAGGGGTGGAGTTGGCGAGGGCCACCGCTTCGTCCTCGTCGGCGAAGATCTGGAAGGTGAGGACGGGACCGAAGACCTCGTTCTGTACGACCTCGGCGTCGTTCGAGGTCGGTTCTATCAGGGTCGGTTCGTAGAAGAGCGGCCCCGCATCCGAGCGGCGTCCGCCGCGCACTATCTTTTGTCCGTCCTCACGGGCGCGTTCGACGAAGCCTTCGACGCGCTTCAGGTGGGCGGGGTGGATCAGGGGCGAGACCGTCGTCTCGTCCTCGCGCGGATCGCCGAGCACGTGCTCGTCTACCGCGGCGTGGAAGCGTTCGAGGAAGGGCTCGCGAATGGACTCCTGGACCAAGATCCTGGTCCCAGCCAGACACACCTGGCCGCCGTCGTCGTACTGGCCGGCGGCCTTCGCGGCGGCGGCGTCGAGGTCGGCGTCTTCGAAGACGATGAGGGGGCCCTTGCCGCCGAGCTCGGCGGTGAAGGGGACGAGGTTTTTCGCGGCGGAGACCCCGATCAGGCGCCCCGTCTCGGGAGATCCGGTGAAGGAGAGGCGCCGCAGCATGGGATGGGCGACGAGCGCGGCGCCGGCGTCCTCGCCGAAGCCCTGGATCACGTTGAAGACGCCAGGGGGGAATTCTGCCTCTGCGAAGAGATCGGCCAGGAGCGAGCACGAGAGCGGCGACCACTCGGCGGGCTTGAGGACCACGGTGCAGCCCGCGGCAAGCGCCGGCGCGGTCTTCCAGGTCGAGAGCATAAACGGGGCGTTCCACGGTGTGATCACGGCGGCAGGCCCCGCGGGCATGCGCTGCACGCGGTTCCACGTCCCCTGCGACCGCCAGTCGCGCTCCTCGTAAGCGGCGGCCAGATCGGCGTAGGAGCGGTAGTTACGTGCCCCGCGCGAGATGACGCGGGCGCGCAGGGAGCGCAGCAACATGGCCATGTCCATGTTCTCGACGGCCGCGAGCTGGTCGACGTTCTCGTCTATGAGGTCGGCGAGGCGGCGCAGGTAAGGGGCGCGGCCCGCGGGGCCGAGGTCTGCCCAATCCGGAAACGCGTCGTAGGCGGCGCGGACTGCCTGGTCGACCTCGGCCTCGCCGGCTCGTGAGATCTCCCCTATTACCTCGCCGTCGATGGGTGTGATGTCCGTGAAGCGGCGTTCGCTGGCGACGCGTTCGCCGCCGATAAAGTGGTCGGGCGAGACCTCGACGCCCGCGACCTCGATGCGCTCCGTGATGGTGGTCATGCGAGCTCCTTTACGGTCTCGAGGTCGTCTACCGTGTAGCCGAAGGTGAAGCGGTAGCCGCGGTCAATCTCTACCGGGGTGAGCGTGTCGTGTTCCTCGCCGGGGGCGGAGTGCAACGTGAGCGTGGCCGGTCCCGCGACTACCTTCGAGCCTATACGGTCACGGCTTACGGCGCGGACGAGCTCGTGCACCTGCGGGTCGTCGTGGCGTCCTGCGGCGAGGCGCGGAAAGTGACGCACATTGATGATAGGAGGCGCGTTGTGCCGCGGCCCTTCCTCGCTCTCGCCCTCTATGGTCAGCGTCATGTCGGCGATGGCGCGGCCGCGGGCCGAGCAGGTGGCGCCGTGGCGGCCGCCGGGGCGCAGTCCGGGGTCGGCCGGGCCCCCGACGCCGAAGGTGCGGGTCATCCAGATCGACCCGAGTTTTTTGGGGAAACCCTGGATCCAACCGCGCGCCATCGCGAAGTCCTGGTCCACCCAGATGAAGGGGCAGGTGGTGACCTCTTCCCCGTCCAGCAGCGCGTTTACCACGATAAAGAACTCGCGGTAGTGGGACCTTATAGGGTCGACGAGCTCGTCTCCGCCCTCGGAGCACGACTGCCAGTCCGCGCACACGGCGGCGCAACGGCCCGGGTCGGGGTGAGGTTCGAGGCCCTCGGGCAACACGGCCCGAACGGCGCCGGGGTCTGCCCAGTAGTCCACGACGAGGAAGTCCCCGACGTAGTGCCACGGCGGCGGGGGAACCAGGCTCGCCTTTCCTGTACTCGTACGGGGTATCGAATAGCCCTGCAACCTCATGCGTTGACCTCCTCGGGGAGCGGCTTTCCAAGCATCTCCAGGCTCTCGCGCTCGGAGGCGACGGCCGCGGCGTCGAAACGGAAGTAGGAGCGGGGCGGCAGAGGCCCCCACGTGTTCGAAGAGTAGCGGTTGTCGGGCCAGCGGCGCGGCTCGTGGTCGGCTTCCAACTGCTCAATGTCGCAGTACAGCTCCACGAAGCACTCCTCCTCGACGATGCGCACGTAGGAGGCTATGTTGCCGCCGATGCCGTGGCGCGTGGGGCCCCAGCCTAGCCAACGCCCGTGTCGCCCCAGGTGATCAAGGGCCACGCGCATCTGCCCGATGTCCACGACGTCGAAGGCCAGGTGGTGCAGGTGGCTGTAGCCCTTGTCCACGAGCGCCATCACATGGTGATCGCTGTTGATGTGGAACCATACGCCCCCGTCGCCGAGCCAGTCCGTCACTTGCATGCCCAGCACGCGCGTGTAGAAGTCGACGCCGCGCGAGATCTCACCGGTCAAAAAGTTTACGTGCCCCAGCTTGCGCGGATGCCCGACGACCTGGTCTTTGGCGGGCCGCGCGTGCGCCGTCCACCTCATCTCTGGCTCCCTGTAAGGGAGCACGAGCATGCGGTTTCCTTCGGGGTCGGAAACCTCTAACCCACCTTCGTGCTCTTCCCACGGCACCTTGAGTGCGTCGAGGTGCCTCTGCGCCTCGTCGAGCGAGCACGAGCGCCTGAGCTCGTAGGCCACATGCTCGACGCCGGGGGTATCGGCGGTGACGAGCTCCAGGGAGAAAGGTTCGTCGTCGCAGGCGAGGCGGGACTTTTGATCGTCGCGTTCGCGTTCCACCAGGCCGAACTGGGCGCACCAGCGACGGGTGGCGTCTTCGACGTCGGGCACCCGCAAGCTGACGTGGTCGATGCGGCGGAGCGAGATCACTGCGTAACCTTCACGGGCAGTCGCTTGATCCCGTTGAAGAAGTTAGACCTCAGACGCTCCGGCGGACCCATGAGCTCGAATCCCTCCGTACGCTTGAGCATCTCCTCGAAAGCTATGCGGACTTCGAGTCGCGCCAGGTGGGCGCCGAGACAGTGGTGGATGCCGCCCGGGCCGAACGCCATGTGCTTGTTCGGTTCGCGGCCGACGTCGAACGTGTCTGGGTTCTCGAATACGTCTTCGTCGCGGTTGCCGGAGACAAGCCAGGTCGTCACCTTGGCGCCGGCTGGGATCTCCGTGCCCGCCAGCACGGTGTCCGCGGTCGTTGTGCGCCGGAAGTAGTGGACGGCCGTAGTCCAGCGAAGCATCTCGTCGGCGGCCGGCTTGAACAGGGACGGATCGCGACGGAGGCGTTCCATCTGGCCGGGATACTCCAGAAGCGCCAACAACCCGTGGGTGATCGTATGCCGGGTCGTCTCGTTGCCGGCGGTGGCCAGCAGTACGAAGTACACGTCGAACTCGCGCTCGGTGAGGTCTGCGTTGACGAGCAGCGAGATGATGTCGTCCCTCGGGTTCTTGCGCCGCGCCTCGGCCACCTTGCGCCCGAACTCGAACATCTCCTGCGCGACGGGGCTGGAGAACGGCAGAAGGCGGTGGGCGTCGTCGACGGGTTGGGCGTACTCGGGGTCCTGGTTGCCGAGGATGCGGTCGCCCATCTCCACGATGTAGCGGCGGTCCTTCTGCGGCACGCCCAGGATCTCGGCGAACACCTGCATGGGGATCTCCGAGGAGATCTCCTCGACGAAGTCGAACTCGCCCTTGGGCAACGCCTCGGAGAGGACCCGGTCGCAGACCGTGTGCACCGCCTCCTCCCACACCATCACGGCGCGAGAGGTGAAGCGGCGCGCGATCAGTTTCCTCAGCTCCGTGTGACGCGGCGGGTCCGTATCGATCATGGACTTGCGAGCCTCGATCTGATCCTGGTCCAGATCTTCGAGGCTGGTACCACCGACCTCCGAGGAGTACACGGCGAAGTTGCGGTGCACGGCGCGGATGTCCCCGTAGCGCGTGACGGCGTAGAAACCCGGCCCATCTGGCTCCGGGTTGAAGTAGACGGGGGCTTCGCGGCGCAGGGTGCGGAACCACTCGTAGGGCACCCGCTCGACGAAGGCGTCGTGGTTAGAGAGGTCTATCTCCTCCAGCGGGACAGCGGTGTCGGTCATCGCCGGCCTCCTAGAGGTGATGAAGGTACTCGTCGATCTCCCAGTCCGAGACCCACGTGCGGTGACGCTCGACCTCGAACCGCTTCACGGTGAGGAACGTGTCCACGATCTGCGAACCCATCGCGTCGCGCAACACGGTGTCGGCCTCCAGGGCGTCGAGGGCGTCGCTAAGCGACGCGGGCAGGGGGCCACCGGCGTGCTCCTCATCCAGGGTGTACGCGTCGCCCCCTACGGGCGGGCCGAGCGGGAGCTTCTCGCGTACGCCATGCAGTCCCGCGAACAAAATGGCAGCCTCAGCGAGGTACGGGTTGGCGCTGCCGTCACCGACGCGCACCTCGACCCTCGTGGCCCCGCCCCGCTCGGGCGGGACGCGGACGAAGGCCGTGCGGTTATCCCAGCCCCAGTTGGCGTGGGTCGGCGCCAGCGAGTCGGGGACGAGCCGGCGGTAGGCGTTTATGGTCGGGTTCAGGAACGCGGTCAGGGCCTTGGCGTGGGCCATCACGCCGGCCGTGAAGTGGTGGAACTCGTCAGAGACGCCGTCAGGATCTTCGCCGTCGGCGAAGGCGTTGCTGCCGTCGCGCTCGAGCGAGAAGTGAAAGTGGAAGCCCGAGCCGCCCTGGTCGTTGAACGGCTTGCCCATGAATGTGGCGACGAGGCCGTGCATCGCGGCCACGTCCTTTACGGCGCTCTTGAGGCGGAAGGCGCGGTCGGCCGCCGTCAGCGCGTGCGCGTGCTGCAAATTGATCTCGAACTGCGAGTTCATGAACTCGTGGTTGGCGGCGAACGTCCCCATGCCCAACGTCGAGAGGGCTTCCGCGATCTCGCGCACGATGCCGCGGGGGTCGGCCTGGGGACCCACGGTGTAGACCATGCTCAGGTTGTCCACGTAGCGCCTGACGCCGTTGGGCGCCTCGGGGGCTCGCTCGCACAGGAAGAACTCCAGCTCGGGCCCGACGATCGGCGCGTAACCCAGCTCCTCGAAGCCGGCGACGGCGCGTCGCACGGCTCCCCTGGGGTCGGCGGGCGGCGGGTGCTCGCCTACGGAGTGCAGGTCGGCGACGCAGCATGCGACGCCCTCTTCCCACGGCACCAGGGTCATCGTCGAGAGGTCGGGGAAGGCTATAAGGTCAGGGTAGCCCTCCTCGCCGCCGACCACGGGGGTGTGCCGCAGGTCGGTGCCCATCACAGCCGAGCAGAACGCGAGACCGTGATCTATCGCCCGCTCGAACTCGCCGATCGGCACGTCCTTGCCGCGCACCACGCCGTGAAGGTCGGGGTAGATCACCCGCACACACCTCACGGACTCGTCGGATAGCTCTGGCGGCCGGGCCACGATCTCCTCCCTCTGAACCACAGCTACTCCTTCCCGCCGGCCTCGCCGGCTACCTTTCCGCTTTCTCGCACGCGTTCGAAAAACGCGTCGAACAACCGGAACGCGCCCTCCCGCGCGGCCTCCTCGATCCCAGGCGCCACGTCGAGAAGCGCTCTCCCGTCCTCTATGCCTAGCTCGTCGAGATTTTCCGTATCCATGCTCGCCCAGTGGGCGACGATCTCCACTGTGCTCTCGGGGTGGAACTGGACGCCCAGATGCGGCCCCATCCGGAACGCCTGCACGGCGTCAGCCGTGCGCGCCACCTCGACCGCGCCCGGCGGCGTCGTGAAGCGCTCATAGTGCCACTCCAACCAGGGTCCGGCAGGGATCGCGCCAGGGTCGTCGGTCTCGATCTCGCGCCAACCGAGCTCCGGCACCGGCGCATGCTCCACACGCCCACCGAGAACGGTGGACAACACCTCGCCGCCAAAGCACAGCCCGAGCACGGGAACGTCCTTCTCCACCGCGGCCCCGATGAGCCCCAACTCGTCTACGACCCCCGGCTCGTGCGTGTCATTCGGACCGTAGGGGGAGCCGAGCGAGGCCACGAACGTGTAGTCCGACGGTTCGGGAACCGCGTGGCCTTTGTAGGAATGGTGGACTTCGTACGGTATGCCGCGCTCCTCGAGCCACCCTACGAGCAGACCCGGCGTCGTCGTCTGCTCGTGCTGGCGGACCAGGACGGGCTTCACCCACCGCCCCCCGAGATCATCTTTTCGGCCTCCTCCTCGGAGATGGCGAGGGCGACGTGCAGCGTGTTGGCCGAGGTCTCTGGCTGCTCGCCAGGGCCAGACAGGTCCACGTCCCACACCTCCACGGTATTCGTCAGGCGGCCGATGCCGTCGATCTCCACCTCGACCGTGTCGCCCGGCTCCATCGGCCTCGAGTTCGCGGGCGTCCCTGTCAGGAGCACGTCGCCGGGCTCGAGCGTGATCAGGCGACACAGGTCGGCCAGCTGGTAGGCGATGGGGAAGATCAAATCTTCAGATCCCCCCTCTTGCACCACCTCGCCGTTGAGGTAGGTCCGAAGCCGGAAGTCCGTGGGATCGAACTCGTCCGCCGAGACCACCTCGGGTCCGAGCGGCAAGAACCCGTCCTGCCCCTTGACCCGCAGCATGGAACCCCTATCCGCGTGCCTGAAGTCGTGCAACCCCACGTCGTTGGCGCACGTGTAGCCGCCGACGTAAGCAAGGGCACCTTCTTCCGCGATCCCCTTCATCCGGCGCCCGATGATGACCGCGAGCTCGCCCTCGTAGTTGAGGAACTCCGTTCCCCGCGGACGCCTGAGCACGCCGCGGTGCCCGTTCAAGGTCGTCGGCGGCTTGACGAAGTACGACGGCTGCGGCGGCATGCGCGCCGCGTACTCGTCTACGCGGCTGCGGTAGGTCAGGTGGACTGCGAGGATCTTGGTCGGCTCCACCGGCGCCAGATACTCGGCCTCCGCCTCAGGGACCCGTCCCCCCCCCTCCAGGACGACCTCTTCCCCCTGGAGCCTACCCCACGCAGGCTCGCCTTCGTGCAGGATCCTTACCCTTCGTCCCATTCCAACTCCTTTCGTATTGGATACATTATCCAAAAACCGGTCCCGTGTCAAGATACATGTAGGACACATGAAACCCCGCCCTAAACCCCACGGCCGACAGAGGTAACAGGCTTGGCGGAAACGGACACTTCCGTCCGCGCCCGAGGGATTGCGGCAGGCGCTGTTCGCCCACCACGAGGTCTGGGCGTGGCTTCCCGGTCCAAATATGCCGCGCACTTAGGATGTAAGGGCTTCTCGGAAGCCCCTCATACCGAGTCCGTTTGAACGGGAGCGCATTCGGTCCGCGGACACCCACTCGATCCCATGAGCGTCATTCCCGCTTGCGCGGGAATCCACTACTATCACGAGGAGGCTCGTGCGCGGTGGCAGCCCGCTTCGTGCCGTCGGCATTTACCCGGGCTTGGTATCACCTCTCATTTGATGGCTATTCGCCGAGAAAAGGTCTGCCGGCATCGTAACGCGGACAGTTCCTGACGAAGTCACGTGCTTCCCGCACTGAACCGGCTGCGTCAGGACGAATCGACGGTGCTTCTGTGATCGAGGTCGAAGAGTAACTCCGAGGGGGTAGTGACCTCGATGGGGAACGGCATCGTGGCGTAGGTCAGGTGTGGGTCTCAGGAGACGATGTAGTCGGGCAGTCCATCTTCGGCGAGAAACCGAGAGGATGGCGTCCTCACCGAAACGATTCGGGAGATCCACGAGCGCAGCGGCCGCACGTACGGATCTCCCAGGGTCCACGTCGGGTCGAGGACGCTCGGGACCCGCTGCTCTCGCAAACGGGTCGAGAGGCTCATGCGCCAGGCCGGACTACGGGGCTGCACGCGCGGCAGGGCGGCAGGAGAAGAGGGAGCACCCGTCGGAGCGGGAGCGATCTTCCTGTCGAAGATCCGGTCAAGAGGGGCTTCGCGGCCACGGAGATGGACAGGATCTGGGTGGCGGATGTCACCTAAGTCCCCACGCGGGAAGGCTTCCTCTATCTGGCCTTCATCTTCGATGTCTACTCTCGTAGGGTGGTCGGTTGGGCGATGGAGGATCACCTCAGAACGGAGATCGTCGTGGACGCCCTGCGGATGGCCGTCTAGAGTAGGAAGCCGGCTCCAGGTATAGTGCATCATTCCGACCAGGGGTCGCAGTATACCTCGCTCTGATTTGGCGAGAGACTGAGAGAGGTTAGCATGACCCCGTCGATGGAGAGGACCGGGAGCGCCCTGGACAACGCCATGGCCGAGAGCTTCGTCTCGACGTTGAAGGCGGAGCTGGTGAGCGGGCTAAGGTTATCCACCAGGCAGGCGGCAAAAACGGCGATCTTCGAGTACCTCGAAACCTTCTACAACACCCGCCGTCTGCACTCGTCTCTTGGTTACAGTAGCCCCGCGGATTTCGAGCGGGATAGATTGGAGGAGATGCACGTCGCATAAGGTCAAAGTGTCCGCCCCAGCGGGGGAATCCCAGAAGGCAAGCCTCGGCCCGGCCGTGATCTCCCCCACTCTCTTCGCCAGCAACGTGCCACCCGAGCAGTTCGTCGAGATGCGGGTCCTCTCCCCGAGGGAGTTGCTCGCTTCGACTGGGGGGCCAGGCTGGAGCCTGGGGATGGGCTTCAGGAGATCATGGACCAGGAGGCCGCGGAAAAGCTCAATCCGAGGCCCGCTAGGCACGGCAAACGCGCCTGCATGCGCTGTTCGCGCTGCTGTTCGTCTTCTTCGTGGGCGCAGTGACGATGACGATGGCTTTGGTCTCCCTGCGCTACAGCGGCGTGTGGTTCGGCGGGGGCGGCGGGGCTTCAGCGGAGGCGGAGCATGGTAGCCGCGGACAGCAAGCCCGAAACCGTGCGTCCGGAGCGTAGAATGCTATGAGTTCCACTGACGTACCCCCAGACTGCTTATTCACCCGAGTACAATTGAGGATGTGGTATCCGCCTCCAGGGCTCAAAGCGCCAAAACAGAGAGAACCCAACCAAGCGCAGATCCAGCCGAGACCATTCTCACTATTGGTCGCCGGAGTCGCGACCAGGTTCGGACGCATTGCATAATGTATCCATACAGTCTATGATCGAACGATGGAACCGGCCCCACGTTCGTCCGGGAGTAGCGACCCGATCAGGGTAGATTCGGTGGCGGACCTTGCCTACGAGCGGATACGAGGGTACGTGCTCGGCGGGGAGGTTCCGCCGGGAGCGCGGCTCGGGCAGGTGGAGTTGGCGGAGAGGTTTGGGATCTCACGCACCCCCGTGCGCGAAGCCTTGCGGCGGCTCGCCGGCGAGGGCCTGGTTGGCTTCCACTCCAACCGGGGTTTCCGGGTGGCGGATTTGGGATTGGATGCGGTGCTGCGCCGCATGGAGGTACGGTCCATCGTGGAGCCGGGGATCGCACGTCTCGCGGCCCAGCGAAGAACGGAAGAGGACCTCCAAAGGCTCGCAGGGGCCATCGCGGGCGAGGAGGGTGCGCGCGACGGGATCGCCGCGCACGACGCTAGCCGCGACTTCCACCTCGCACTCGCGCGCGCCTCGGGCAACGAGGAGCTGGTGCGGGTACTCAATTCGCTCTGGCTGGTCGAAGTGGGGCGGCGGCTCCTATCCAGGCGCATCGCCGACCCCAACTGGCTGCACGAGGACGTAGCGGAACACCGTGAGATCCTAACCGCCGTTTCGGAAGGCCGCGCCGCTGATGCCGAACGCCTCATGGCAGAGCACATCGGCCGCGCCGTACACCATTGGGAGCCGCTCGGGCCCGGCGGGACGAAAGATGGGTAGCCTCAGCCAGCGACTACAAGAGAATATCTGCCTTCAGCCTGTAGTCGATGATGTTCACGAGCTTCTTTCTGTTGCAAGATCCGCACAACGGCTGTATGGTGCCGATGTCGTCTGAACCGCCTTTGGTCAAAGGCAGGACATGGTCAACCTCCAATGCGGCTTCGGTGTCACTGCAGGCCAGACATCTGTTACCGTAACGCTCGCAGAGCGCTGCGAACTCATCGGTGGTAAAACCGCCCGGGCTGGCGTGTTTTGCGGCTCTCCTCTTTCGGCGATGGTTGGCTTTGGCTAGCCTACCCTTTTCAGAGTTATCCTCGGCCCACTTCTTACTGCGAACTATCACTTCGTCGCGGTTGCATTCGTAGTGCCTACGTCTAGAAGCGCTTACGCTATCTTTGTTTTCTGTAGCCCACCTTTTCTTGTACTCGGATATCTGTTCCTTGTGTTCTTCCCGATACCCCTGACGTGCCTGAACCCGATGGGGTAGGTTTGCTCTGGATTTCTCGTACTTAGCGTACTGCTCTAAGCGTTCACGACGATTATCTCGCACGCGCGACCTGACACAAACCTTGCACTTGTTCAGATGACCGTCCGCCCTTCGAGGATGTTTGTAGAATTCCGCAAGGTCTTTTTCGGCCCCGCAGCCCTTGCAGATCTTCGAAGTCACCTCACAAGATATCGCGGACTGTTAATGGCTCGATACCAAAGTATCTAAATGGTATATCTTCAAAGTCTTCTTCATTGATCTCCACCTCTTCGCGCCTGCCGCCGCGACCGCCCCCGCGCCTGGATGGCCCTCCTCCTGAGGAAGCGCCGTCGTCCGAATCGGCCCGGCCGCTGAGGAACTGGATGTTGTCGGCGACGACGTCGACCTTGGAGCGTTTGGAGCCGTCCTGGGCCTCCCAGGTGCGGTACTGCAGGCGGCCTTCGAGGAGGATGGGGTCGCCCTTCTTCTTGTAGTTGGCGATGGTCTCGCCGAGCTCGCGCCAGGCGGAGATGTCGAAGAAGTCCACCTCTTCGCTGCGCGACCTCACGCGGTTGACGGCGAGCCCGAAAGAGCAGACGGGGATGCCGTCGTTGGTGAAACGCAACTCCGGGTCCCTGGTCAAGTTGCCGGCGAGTACGACACGATTGAAGCTGACCACGTCTCTTTCCTCCTTCTGTGTGCCTTGCACAGGTAACAATACAGGAACATTCTCGGTTCTCAAGCACCATAGCTTTAGCGGGAGTTGGCGCCAGGCTCTCTAACGTTTCGTGACGGCCACCTTCAGCTCCTCGTCCTTTATGGTGACTATGACACCCCGTCCTCGTCGCACCCCGTCCTCGTCGTTGCGGAACACCTTCACGCCGGCTCTGTGTAGCCTGTCGAGGGTCTAGGGGGTGGGATGCCCGTAGGGCTTGTCCACGCCGCATGGATCACGGCAACTTTAGGCGCGAAGCGGCTGAGGAAGAGCGGGTCGGTCGATGAGGTGTTCGAGCCGTGGTGGATGACTCTAAGGATAGTCAGTGGTCCCGTGTAGGAGCCGTTCGCCATGTACTCCTCCTCGTTCGCCTCGGCGTCGCCGGCGAGCAGGATGCGCGCCGTGCCGTACGTCAGGAGGATGGCCACCGAGTTGTCGTTGATCTCGGAGAAGAGGCTACCTTCCAGGTTAGTCGGCGGACCGATCACATCCGCCCGCACCCCACCCCAATCCATCGGCATCCCGGCCCTCAAAACCTCCGTCTTGGCCCCCTCGTCACGAACACCTCGCAAGAACGTGTTGTACGTAAGCGTGCCGTTGGGGTCTCCCGACACGAAGACGGTCTCGACCGGGAAGGCGTCGAACACGTCGAGAAAGCCGCCGATGTGGTCGGCGTCCGGGTTGCTTACGGTTTATCCGGTATCAAGGGTTGCTATGAACCATTCGTGACCGAACTAGAGATTGCTCGGCTTCTTCTGCGCCCGTGGAGGGAAGAAGACCTCGATCCCTACACTCACATCTGCACCGATCCTGAGGTATGCAGTACATGTCCGGCACCATGACGCGCTATCGGACCACCCAGCAGATGGAGCGGTGGATGCATAAGTGGGAGGAGCGCGGCTTTGGGTTGTGGGCAGTCCGAAAGAAGGCAACGAGAGCCTTCATAGGCAGAATCGGTTTGCTATACTACGGCGACTGGCCCGAGACGCTGGAAGCGGTCGACAGCGTGCAGTGAGGCAATTCGTAGGAGCCCCAAGGTTTATTCACTGAAGCTCGTAGAGAAACCGTACGAAAAGGGGTACGAGCAACGCTCCGAGCGTGGATTTGGCCGGTAGATGGAGCACGAAAAGGGCCAAACAGCCTCTTTTCGACCGCCTGTAGTGCTAGCTGCAGGTCTCTCTGAGACTTTTCAGACAGTTTCACGAGACTGTCTGAAAAGTCGGATAGGTTCCAAAGTGGGCCCTACGAGTCGGTTGTCAGAGGCACAGAGAGGTCCTATTTAAGACGTTGTGCGCCATACACGGGGCACATTCGTCGAGTTCACTAGTCAGTTCCACACAAACACTATCTCCAGGAGGTTCGTGAATAGTCTGACAGTACGTTTCACAGTAGTTGGGCTTGTGGGCGATAGCCAGCATGCTTGAAGTAACCTTGAGCGTCTTGGGCGCTTACCGTCGAAAGCGCTTCGCCCAATACCCCTACCAAAGCGTCCTTCGTACGAGCTCCTGCTTGGCGCAGCATACCCTTGATCTTGCTGAAAGCTTCTTCTATCGGATTGAAGTCTGGTGAGTAAGCGGGTAAGTAGACTAACTCGCAGCCCCGCCCTTCGATCAGCTCCC
>JBKPOM010000130.1:0-5277 GCA_046733115.1 Actinomycetota bacterium
CGAAGACCAGGGCCAGGCCTCGGGGATCAACGACACGGGCGAGCAGCTGGGGGGGGCCGTGGGCATCGCCCTCTTCACGGTGGTCCTGCTGCACATCTACTTCGGCCGGCTCTACGGGTTGCTGGCCGAGCGCGGCATCAAGGTGACGCAGGGCGAGATCCAGCAGGGACGCGAGTTCGTGCTGCGCGCAGAGCAGAAGGGCCTGCAGCAGGTGAGCATGCCCCCCCGCATCCGCTACGTCCTCGGCCAGTTCGAGGCGGCGCACGTGTACGCTTTCCAGCTGACCTTCGTCCTGATGGGGTTGTTGGCCATCGTCGGCACCCTCGTGTGCTGGCTGCTGGTTCGACGGGCCGACCACGAGGTTCCTACGCACATCTTCAGCCGGCGCTCACGGTGGACGTGGGCCTCCACTCGTCAAGGACCGGGATTGACCCGCAAGCCGCCCTCAGGTCGGGACCGCTCCCGGGGACAGCCACCCGAAGGGCGTGACGAGTAGGGCACGCGCATAGGCCGCTCATTCCTACGTATGGATCAGGGCCCGGAGTTGCGGGTCGTTGAAGTCCTCCGCCGTCATGAATGCGCCGGCGTCGAGAAGCTTCTGGGGGTCCTGGCTCGAGGTGATGCCCACGGTGGGTACGCCCGCGGCGACGGAGGAGGAGATGCCGGAGACCGAGTCCTCGAACGCAAGCGCCTCTTCGGCCGCGACGCCCGTTTTGTCCAGGGCGGCTCTGTAGGGGGCCGGGTCGGGCTTTACGGCCTCCACCTCGTCGGCGAGCACGACCGTATCGAAGAAGTCCCACAGTTCTAGCGCAAGCAGGATCACCTGGACGTTCTCCTCTGGCGCGTTGGTGACGAGGACGATTCTCATCCCCCACTCCCTGCCCCGCTGTACGAAGTCCACGAGGCCGGGCAGGGGTTCCAGCTCGGAGGCGCGCTCGCGGAAGCTGGCCTCCTTGGCGTCGCCAATGGACCACCCCTCCTCGTCGGTAATGTCGGGGAGCAGGGCGCGCACCACTTCGCCGGTGCTCCGGCCGCTAATACTCTCCTTGTAGAACTCCTCGTCCACTTCGACACCGTAGGGTTCGAGAACGTCCACCCACGTGGGCAGGTGCAGGGAATCGGTCTCGGCGAGCGTGCCATCGAGGTCAAAGAGCAGGGCCCCGTACATGGCGCTAGTCGAAGTAGAGGACCATGTTCAGGGCACGGGTGACGATGAGCAATGCCCCGATGTACAGCAGGATAAAGAGGTGGCCGCGTTCCCTGCCCTTGCGCAACGGGCTCGTCTTGTACTCGGCCATCCCGAGGAGAACCCCGAGGGCGCAGAGCCCCCACACCCAGTAGAACGCGAAGTAGCGCGCCGAGTTGCCAGGATCAGGATTCAGCGAGGCCCACGCGAAGGCCAGCGTTACGAAAGCAGCCAGCGAGAGCGACAGGACGAAGAGCGCCCTGTTCACCGGACTCCTTCGGTTCCACGCGAGCCAGTTGGTAAGGGTGGTATAGACGTTACCCATTCCCGTGATGTTAACAGCCCGGAACGGATTAGAATGAGGCAGTGCGAAGACTCCTTGCCCTCAGTTGCGCAATAGTGCTAGTAGACACGATCTTCTACGCCGCGCTCTACCCGCTCGTCCCCTACTTCGAGGACAAGTTAGGCCTCTCCAAGTCGGTAGTCGGCGTGTTGAGCGGGGCCTACGGGGCTGGAGTCCTGGTGGGCAGCGCGCCGGGCGGATACCTCGCCTCGCGGTCGGGGGTGAGGGTCACCGCCCTCGTGGGTTTGACTCTCATGGCCGTCACCAGCGTGATGTTCGCGCTCGCTGACACCACATGGCTGCTCGTGCTGGCTCGGTTCGCGGGCGGGTTCGGCAGCGCGCTCTCATGGGTCGCGGCGTTTACGTGGCTCGTGGACCGGGCGCCCCAGGAGCGACGCGCCGAGTTGATCGGGGTGATGGTCAGCGCCGCCGTGGTCGGGGCGCTGCTCGGGCCGGTCCTCGGGAGCGTCGCCGCGACCTTGGGCCTCTTGCCGGCCTTCGCCTCCGTCGCCCTGGCGGGAGCGGGCATCGCCGTCTGGGCCGCCCTCGAGCCCGCACCAGCTTCCTCGGGCAACGTGTCCTTGCTGCCGGCGCTCAGGACGCTGTGGCAGCCCCTGCTACTGACGAGCCTTTGGTTTATAGGGCTCTCCCCCCTGCTCTTCAGCGCGCTGGCCGTTTTGGTGCCGCTGGATCTGCATAGGCTCGGATGGGGCGCAGCGGCGGTGGGGACGGTTTTCTTCTTCAGCGCGATCTTCGAGGCCTTCGTTCACCCACTGCTCGGACGCTGGTCCGACCGCTCGGGCTACCGTCCGCCGGTCTTCGTCGGACTGCTCGCCTCCATAGGCATCTTGCTGCTCCTCACGTGGGTTGGGAATCCGTGGGTGATCGGGCTTCTCGTCGTGCTCGCGGCGGGGGCCTTCAACGCGACGCTCGTCCCTGGGACGGCACTCTTCTCGCGTAGCACCGAGAAGGCGGGGATGGACAGGGCCGTGGCCTTCGCCATCACGAACTTCGCCTGGGCCTCAGGCTACGCCGTCGGAGCCCCCGTGGGGGGCTTCCTCGCAGACCTCAGGGGCGACTCCCTTTCCTACCTCTCACTCACGGTGGTCTGCCTGCTAACGATCGTCTTCGTCCACCGCACCGCCTGAAGCGGGTCGAGGAAGGGTTGGCCGTTCCTCGACCCGCGCTGGTCAGCATTTCAGCAGTTCAGCACATCAGCTTTCCTGATAACTGAAGTGCTGACCGGCTGACTTGCTGAGAGCTTGCAGAGGGGTGAACCCCTCTGCAAGCTGCTTTAATACTTTGCGATGACCCAAACGGCGTGGACTATGCCGGGGATGTAGCCGAGGATGGTAAGCAGGATATCGAATAGAGTGGCACAAGCTAGAGCCGGTCAAGATAAGCTTCTCTTCCCACGGTCAGGTCAGGCTGAAGTGAACTAGCGCTGGCAACGCGCATAAGCATGTCTCTAGCGAGGATCTCGCGCATTGAGAGCGGTGAGCAGGTAACGAGTACTTCACCACTAGCCCAAAGCCACTTCGACCTCTGGTTCCTGGCCCAGCGTGGCGGACACGCAAAGGCGGGGCGGTACACGAGATCTCTACCTTGACGTTCGCCATCCTGGTCGGGCTCTACATCTGGGCCATGGGGCGTTTCCTAGGGCTTTCATCTCCGGTCGAGGCGATCGGGGTGGGCCTGATGTGGATGGTTCTGACCATAATCTTCGAGTTTGCTTTAGGCCGGTACGTCGTGGGAGACTCGTGGGGCAAGCTCATCGCTGACTACGACATCTTGGAGGGCAAGGTGTGGGGCCTGTTTATCCTCTGGGTGGGACTAGCGCTTCGCCTTCTACAGGATCAAGACCTGATGGTCGCTTCTTACCCCTGTTCACCCGACGTAGAGGATAGAAACGCGAGCATTTACGGGAAGGGGGTGATAAAGATGAACGAGGGATTGAAACTCGGTTGGCGCATGAGACCTTGGAGCTACCCCGACGTTCGTTACGGTAGGTGGTAGCCCCTAGGTTCTGCAGGCGGGCTACGCTCTTCTGGCTTCTGTACTATTCATACCCCTCGCTACTCGTACTGGATACCAAGCATGAGGGGACATGCCGCAGACGGCATGAAGGAGGCTTTGGGCTAGAGTCTACTGCTGACGAAGTCCCCTACACCTACATCGGGGGTTTCTTGTTTTAGCGAGTTTTGCAGGTAAAAAAGAGAGCCGACGAATGGACTCGAACCGCTGACCTGCTCAGTACGAGTTAGATCTGCACCCCTGTACCTAAAGCGGTAGTCAATGAAGTTGGACCACCCCCGCGGCGTTTGCTTTCAAGCATAGCTCGGGAGGCTTCAGAATGCCCGACACGTCCACCCCAGACTTGGCAAGTAGCAGAGGTCCAATATCACTGCACACCGCTATAAGCCGAAAAGTCGCTTACATACACGCAAAAGTGTATGCAGCGTCTCGTCGTGTTACGCCCGGGTTAGTGTACTGGTAAATGTAAGGCAGTAACCATCGGGGCGTGCCGTTCAGCTGTCCATGCCAGGAGCCAACTCTCAGCCGCCCTTAGGCTGATCGTGGGGGTTCGCACGTCTGTGCACTACAGCGTTATGCAGTGATATTGGACCTCGGGCTGATCGCCTGCCTTGTGTGCCGTCTTGCCGGGTATTGCGGTACCCTTCTCGTCCTTATTGAGCGTAGGTGCAGCAGAGGTGGCCCAACTGCACTGACTACCGTTATAAGTTCCGCGAGGTGCTGGATACAGACATTCCACAATACCTCTGCTACGAACCTCAGCGAATAAAGACCTACCTCTGAACACTAACCTCGTAGTGCTTGCGTATGGGCGTGCTGATGAACAAGGCGTCAAGCTCGCTGAGCTTCCTGTGGTAGAAGCCGTTGACCTCGCTTGCGTGCATGTCGTCCTCCGAATTCAATAGTGAGATCGAGAGTCCCTCACCGGTGTAGAGAGCCTCTCAGCTGCACTTTCTCAGGGCTTATGATCAAGCCTGCTCCTCCAGCCTTCTTCTGCTACGTCCGGTCATTTTTGGGCGAGAACACTTCCGGCTGGACTCTATCTAGGCCGGATCTGCCTGGAGGTGGCGTAGAATCTGCTCGCAGACGTCCGCGGCGTCTATGGCGTTCGCGTCGAGCAGGTCCTTCTGCCTGGTGATGAAGAGCGGGCCTTCTCTGGGGGAGGCGGCAGGGCGTCCATGGGAGCCGACCACAAGCGAAGGGTCGAGCGGGATGATATCCATCAGGTAGCGGAAGCCGAGCCTCTTCTGCAGTAGTCTCAAGCCGACCTTCACCTTTGGGTATTTGATTTCCGGGTCTACGAACAACTCCACTGGGTCGAAACCGGGCTTGCGGTGGATGTCGACGGTCCTGGCGAAATCTGGCGCACGGCGGTCGTCGAACCAGTGGTAGTTGGTGAACCAGGCGTCGGGCTCCGCTACGGCGACCAGCTCCCCGGATCGTGGGTGATCGAGGTGAAATTCCTTCTTGCCCTCCTCGTCCAGCACCAAATCGACGCCCTTGGTCGCCTCCAAGAGCGCTCGGACCGGGGGGACGTGCGCGCGGTCGTTGATGTACACGTGGGCCACCTGATGATCGGCGACGGCGAAGGCGACGCTCGCACCCGCGTCGAGCAGCTCCCGCCCCAGCTCCTCGCGCACGGCGATCAATCCGTTCTTCCGGAGTTGCCGGTTCAAGTAGACCGGCCTTGTCACTTTGGTGATCCCGTACTCCG
>JBKPOM010000131.1:0-16614 GCA_046733115.1 Actinomycetota bacterium
GTCTCCTACTACCACCTTGGAGGCGTTGAGGCCGGGGATGCCCATAACCCCGCCGCCGGGGTGGGTGCCCGAGCCGCAGAGGTAGAGGCCGTCCACGGGTGTCTTGTAGCCAGCTAGTTCCTGGGTGGGGCGGAAAGAGAACAGCTGATCCAGAGACATCTCCCCCTGGAAGATGTTGCCCCCGATAAGGCCGAAGCGCTGCTCGAGGTCGTAAGGCGTGAGGACCTGGCGCTCTATGACCGAGTCCTCGAAGTTCGGCGCGTACTGGTTGATGGTCTCAACGACTTTGTCGCCCAGGGCTTCCCTGGCGCCGTCGTCCCAGCTACCCTCCCTTGGCTCGTAGGGGGCGTACTGCACGAAGCAGGTCATGATGTGACGGCCTTCGGGGGCGATGGTCGGGTCCTTGGTCGTCGGGATGACGGCGTCTATCATCGGGCCTTCCGAGAAGCGGCCGTACTTGGCGTCGTCCCACGCCCTCTCCAGGTACTCGAGGGAGGGGCTGATCATGATCTCCGGGTGCTGCGGCCCGAGCTCCTTGCCTGGCCTGGCCGTGAGATCGGGCAACTCCGAGAGCGCTAGGTTGACCTTGGCCGAGGGGCTGCGGTTCCTGAAGGTCGAAAGTTCGGCAACCAGCTCGTCGGGCAGGTGCTCGGCGCCGAGGAGCGAGAGTAGCGTCGTCTGGGGATGGGCGCCTGAGACGACCGTTCCGGCCTCTATGCTGGTGCCGTCGGACAGGGTGACGCCGGTCGCCCGGCCTTCCGACACGTCTATCGCGGCGACCTCTGCGTCGGTGCGAATCTCCGCGCCCGCGGCCCGTGCGGACGCGGCTATGGCTTCGGAGACGCCGCCCATGCCGCCGCGCACGAAGCCCCAGCCGCCGGTGACGCCGTCGATCTCGCCCATCCTGTGGTGCAGGAGGACGTAGGCGGAGCCCGGGCTCATCGGGCCGCCCCACATGCCGATGACGCCGCCTGGGGCGAGCGCGCCCTTGATCCGCTCGTCCACGAAGTAGCGATCGAGGTAGTCCGCGCAGCTCATCGTCATCAGGTCGACGAGCCGCGAGATGCTCCTGCGGTTCCCGAAGGCGTAGCGCCCGAGCGAGAGCGCCTCGACCACGTCGGCGAACGACCGGACGCCGGGGTCCGGTGGCCTCTTGTAGAGTAGTGGCCGCACGAGGTCCGCCAGCTCACCGAGATCGCGACTGTACTCCAGGTACGCCTTGCCGTCCCTGGCGTTGATCTTTCCGATCTCCTCGGCCGCCTCGGCCGGGTCGTCCCAGAGCAGGAAGCCCGAGCCGTCCGGGAAGGGGGCGAAGTATGCAGGGTCCAGCGGATATACATGGTAGCCGTATTTCGGGAGATCCAACTCTCGCACGACAACATCGGACATCAAGCTGACCACGTAGGATGCGGTCGAGACCTTGAAGCCGGCCCACACCTCTTCCGACACCGCGGCGCCCCCGAGCAGGTGGCGCCGCTCGAGCACCAGCGTCTTCATGCCGGCGCGCGCGAGGTACGCCGCGCACACGAGCCCGTTGTGACCCCCGCCGACCACCACGGCGTCGTAACGTAAACCGTTCGAGGCCATCATGCCCCCTTCCCGATTCCAGATCGTTTCTTGTACAATTGCCGCAGTCTAGCAGTAAGAGCCGTTCGCCCGGGCCACAGGCCCGCACGGAGGGGAGGACCACGTGCCGCCGATAGCCCGCGAGCTTCTCGCACCGTCGCTGGATTCGTTCGGCCGCAGCATCACCCTACCAGCCGCAGTGTACACTGACTGGTCCGTGTTCCGGTGGGAGCAGGAGTACTTCTTCGACGGTAGTTGGGTCTGCGTCGGGCACGCGGGCGGCCTCGAAACCGCCGGCGACCAGCGCGCCGTCTCCCTTGGCCGGGAGTCGGTTCTGCTCGTGCGCGGCGAGGACGGTGCTCTGCGCGCCTTCTACAACGTCTGCCGCCACCGCGGGCACGAGCTCCTGCCCGTGGGTGGCGAGACCTACAGGAAATTCGTTCGCTGTCCCTACCACGCCTGGGCCTACGGGCTTGACGGGGAGTTAAGGGGCGCTCCGGGTTTCGGCAAGGCCAATGGCTTCGACAGGACCGGGCATCACCTCGTCCCCATGCGCGTCGCTGAGTGGCACGGGTGGCTCTTCGCCAACGCAAGCGGCGACGCCCCACCGCTCGAAGAGCATACGGGCAATCTGGAGGATCTCATCCAGAACTACGGTTGCGCCGACCTCGTCGTCGGCGCGCGCCACGACTACGAGATCGCGGCGAACTGGAAGATTTTGGCCGAGAACTATCATGAGTGCTACCACTGCTCCTCCATCCACCCTGAGCTCTGCGAGGTCAGCCCGCCGTTCAGCGGCGGCGACAACCTGGAGCCGAAAGGGGCCTGGATCGGGGGCCCCATGGACCTCTACGAGGGCGTCGAGACCATGTCCTTCGACGGCAAGAGCCACGCGACCATGCTGCCGAACCTGGCCGAAGGACAGGACCGCACCGTCCACTACTTCCAGCTCTTCCCGAACCTCCTCATAAGCCCCCACCCCGACTACGTGATGACCCACCGCCTCCTCCCCCTCGCCCCCAACCGCACCGCCGTCGAATGCGAGTGGCTCTTCTCCCGCGAAGCGGTCGTACAAAAAGACTTCGACCCCTCCTACGCCAGCGATTTCTGGGACCTTACCAACCGCCAGGACTGGCACGCCTGCGAGTCCGTCCAGCGCGGCCTCTCCTCCCGCGCCTACCGCCGCGGCCCCCTCTCGCCCCGCGAGGACGCCGTCTACCAGCTTATCACGATGGTGGCCAACGGCTACCTCGAAGGCAGGGTCGCCCGTCCCGCGAGCCGGGAGCCCGAAGCAAGGAGGTGAACCTCCTTGCAAGCATTTCAGCAAGTTAGCACGTCAGCTTGTCAGCTTTTTGTTGCTCGGTGCTGACGCTCTTCCGGAAAGACGACGCCTCCTACGTCCAGGAGGGCGCCCCCGTCGAGATGCGGGGGCGCCCTCCTGGCCAGCTGAAGTGTTGACTTGCTGACCGGCGCTAAACCATCAACATTACCGGGTTCTCGAGAATTCGCTTGACCTCCGCCATGTAGAGGGCGCCGTCGCGGCCGTTGGCGATGCGGTGGTCGGCTGAGAGGGTGAGCTTCATCATGCTGGCGGGGACGATTTCGCCGTTCTCGTCGTAGTCGGGGCGTCTGGCGATGCTGGAGACGGCAACGATGGCGGCCTGCGGCGGGTTGATGATGGCGGTGAAGCTCTCTATGCCGAACATGCCCATGTTGGAGACGGTAATGGTACCGCCCTGGTACTCGTCGGGCTGGAGCTTGCCGTCGCGCGCCCTGGTGGCGAGGTCTTTCGATTCTTGGGAGATGGCCGCGAGGCCCTTGCTGCCGATGTCCCTGATGACGGGGGTTATGAGCCCCTGATCGAGGGCCACGGCCATCGCCATGTCCACCTTCTCGTGCAGCTCGACGCCTCGGGTGGTGTAGAGGGCGTTCAGGTTCGGGTAGCTCCTTAGGGCGAGGGCGCACGCCTTCATCACGAAGTCGTTGACGGAGAGCTTGATGCCCTCGTCTTCGAGCTGCTCGTTGAGCTGCTTACGCAAGGCCATCGCGGCGTCCATCCTGACCTCTACGGTGGCGTAGAAGTGCGGGACGTGCTGCTTGGCCTCGGTCATACGCTCGCCGATGACCTGCATCATCCGCGTCGGCTCGACGAGCTGCGTCCCCGGCTCCTCGGTGGGCTCCGGCAGCCGGGCTGGCTGGAAGCCCTGCATCTCGGCCTGCTGCGGCTGCGCCTGCTCCGGCGCCTCCACGTCTTCCTGCGCCCCGTCTTCTTCGGTCCTCTGGGCGGTGCCGCTCTCCATGGCGGCCCGCACGTCGCGCTCCACGATGCGGCCGGCGGGGCCGGAGCCGTCTATCTTGGAGAGGTCGAGGTCGTTCTCGTCGGCCAGCCTGCGGACGATGGGAGAGGCTCTGAAGTGTCCGTCGGCCCGGCCGTCGGGCTCCTGCCCTCCGGCTTCCTCGCTCTCCTCTTCCTCGGGCGCCTCGGTCTCGGTCGCCGTGGCCTGGGCCCCGCCGCCGTCCTCGTCGCCGCCTTCTTCGGCCTCTTCCTCCCCACCGCCTTCGCTGCGTTCGGGGACCTCTTCGTCTTCTCCCTGGATGAACGCTATAGCTTCGCCTACGGGTATGTCCTGGCCCTCGTCCGCGATCAGCTGCGCGAGCGTCCCTTCATCTTCGGCCTCGAGCTCCATCGTGACCTTGTCAGTCTCGATCTCGGCTATGGCGTCCCCCTCGGAGACCTCGTCGCCCTCGCTCTTGAGCCACTTGAGGAGGGTGCCCTCCTCCATCGCGTCGCCCATCTTGGGCATAATGACTTCAGGCACTTACTTCTCCTCCTCGTACAGAACCCGGCGTGCCGCGTTTTCGACTTGCTTCTCACTCGGGAAGGCCATTAGTTCGAGGTTCCGCGCATAAGGTCCAGGGACCTCGGCGCCGCTCACCCGCTCTACGGGAGCATCAAGTGAGTCGAAGGCCCGATCCTGGATGATTGCCGCCACCTCGCTGGCCACCCCGAACCACCGCCACTGCTCCTGCACGGCCACAGCCCTGTGCGTCTTCTCTACCGACTCGACGATGGTGTCCTCGTCGAAGGGTCTTAGGGAGCGCAAATCTATGACCTCGGCCTCGAAGCCGTCTTCCGCTAACGTGTCGGCGGCCCTCAGGCACAGGTTGACCTGCCGACCGTAAGCGATGAGCGTGACGTCCGGACCCTCGCGGGCGATGCGGGCCTTGCCGAACGGTACAGCGTTGTCGCCGTCTTCCACCTCGCCCTTCGTCCCGTACAGGGCGCCGGACTCCAGGAAGATCACCGGATTAGGGTCCCGGATCGCCGTCAGCATCATGCCCTTGACGTCGTTCGGGGTAACCGGTGCCACGACTTTCAGACCAGGGAAGTGTCCGTAGAAGCTTTCCAGGGAATGCGTGTGCTGCGCAGAGAGCTGGACGCCGCCGCCGTTGGGGCCACGTATAACGAGGGGAACTTCTACCTGGCCGCCCGAGAAGTAGCGCACTTTGGCGGCGTTCTGGATGATCTGATCTGCGGCGAGGAACGAGAAGTTCCAGGTCATCATCTCGACGACGGGGCGCATGCCCATCATGGCCATGCCGACCGCGGCGCCGGTGAACCCGTTCTCGGAGATGGGCACGTCCATAATGCGCTTGGGCCCGTACTCGTCGTAGAGGCCGTCGGTGATGAGGTGGGTGCCGCCGTAGACGCCGATGTCCTCGCCCATCAACACGACGTTCTCGTCGTTGTCGAGCTCGTGGACCATCGCCTCCCTCAGGGCCTCGCGGTAGGTCTTCGTCTCCGCCACGGCTTACGCCTCCCCCATGTACTCGTCCTCGCCGGCGTAGACGTCCGTGTAGAGCTCCTCCTCCGGCGGCTCGTCGCTCTCATCGGCGAACTTGACGGCCTCCTGTATCCGCTCCTTGGCCTCGCCTTTTATCTCTTCGATCCCGTCCTCGTCGAGCACATCGTTCTCTATGAGCTTATGCTCGACCATCCCTATCGGGTCGCGCTCGCGCCACTCCTGGACCTCTTCTTTCGTCCTGTATTTCTCGAAGAAATCCGCCGCCCCGTGCGGGGCCGTCCTGTAGGTGAGCGCCTCGACCGCGTAAGGCTTGCCCGTCTCCCTCACCTGCTCCACGATCCTCTCGGCGACCTCGACGACCGCCTCGACGTCCATGCCGTCTACCTTCTCGTGCTCGATGCCGTAGGCGTCGAACTTGGCGGCGAGGTCGGTCATGGCCGTGGTACGCTCGACGCTCGTTCCCATGCCGTACTGGTTGTTCTCGACGATGAAGAGGCAGGGGCACTGGCCCTCTTTGCCCCAGAGCCCGGCGAGGTTCGCGGCCTCGTGGAAGGCGCCCTGGCTGATCGCGCCGTCCCCGAGGTAGAGCTGGCAGATGTTATCGGTCTCCTGGTATCGCATGGCGTATGCGACGCCAACCCCTAAGGGTATGTGTCCGCCGACGATGCCGTAGCCGCCCATGAGCCCGTTCTCTACGTCGAAGAGGTGCATGGAGCCGCCCTTACCCTTGACGAGGCCCGAGCCTCTGCCGTAGAGCTCGGCCATGATCTCGTTCGGGTCGCTGCCCAAAAGCAGCGCGTGCGCGTGGTCGCGGTAGGCGGTGATGACCCTGTCGCCTTCCTTGAAGGCCTGCAAAAAGCCCGTTGCCACTGCCTCTTGCCCGATATAGACGTGGAGGTAGCCCCCGATCTTACCCTGCCTGAAGCCCCTCTGGCACGCCTCCTCGAAGGCCCGAATGAGGGCCATTTCACGGTACAAATCTACGAGGCGCTCCTCGCTGGTCGCTATGGCACCGCCGTCCTCGCGAGCCTCTGCGCCCCCGTTTTCCGAGTGCTCGTTATCTGCCGACATTAACGGCCCCTTCCCTCTCAGAGGTACAAACCCAGGGACAGAATACCAAAACCACGCGTTTGGCATGCAACCCCTCTGCCCCATGTACCCCGCTCCTACGCTTTTTCTAACCACCGCCTGACGGCCCTGAAAGCCCGCGCCCTGTGCGAGTCCGTGTTCTTGCCCTCGCCCATCTCGGCGTAGGTCATCGAAGACCAGCCGGGGACGAACACGGGATCGTAGCCGAACCCGCCCTGACCCCGCAGACTTTCGGCAACCGTCCCCCGCACCTCACCCCTGAACGTGCGCACCTTCCCATCCGCCTCTGCGAGCGCCACGACACACACGGCACTGGCCGAGCGATCGTCAGCCGGAGCAAGCATCCTGAGCAGGCCTTCATTTCCGACGCTGTTCATGATCCACTTGGTGAGCGCCCCAGGAAACCCGTCCCAGGCATCGACCATCAGCCCCGAGTCCTCGACGAGAACGGGGAGATCCGGATCCCCAAGCGCCTCGCGGGCGGCACGGGCCTTCTCGGCTGCCACCTCGGCGGGGTCAATGGCCTGAATCTCGGGCAGGTCCAGATCCGCCCGCTCCAGCGCGACGCCGAGGATCTCCTGCACCTCGCGACGCTTGTGCTCGTTGGTCGTTACGAAGATAGCTTTCATAACGCTCCCTGCAAATGCCGAAAATCTACATAACACATGCAAAGACGGCGGCGCTGAGAGAATCTGGCTGTCCGGTAGGGTTCCCGGCACGACAAGAGACACTTTCTTGCCCTTGTACCGCCTCTATATCCCAATGGCCTGTCGCGCTGCCTCACTGAGGGCCCATACAGCGACGCGGTAAACGAGATACGCAGCGACCACGGCAAGGATGAGGCCCAGCACGCCATGCGTGGTTCCACATATCGCCCACTCCGCGAAGCTGTCGTCGCGCCTTCTCCTCGCCATCCGAGGATTGTCGCACGATGACGGGCCCGCATCTCTCCACGCTACCGAACGCTGGATTGGTAGGATCGGACCCATTCCCCGGCGAACCACTTCAATTAGGAAGGAGCAATTCTTTATGATACAGTCGCTTCCATGTATGAGGTGAGGGTGGAGAGCCTCGAGAAGCTGGAGTCGAGAGAGGGGCGGATGCTACTCTCGGCCAACGTGGGCTTGCTCAGCATCGTCTTTTCGCAGGACGTGTGGGAGAACCTCCTCGCCAACGCCCCAAGCTCCGCGGAACCGACGCCCGAAGAGCACGAAGGGCACGCGGACGAGGAGCCCTTCGGCAGCCTGCTGAGGGACGTGCCGTGTGGGTACTCAGGCCTCCGGTACGATCTCGTGCTGCGTCCGGCTGGGCTCTTCGCTATGACGACCGGCTACCATTTCGCGCCCGTCGTCGATGCCGGGCTGGCAGTGAGGATCGGGGCCGGACTCGAGGGCAACGACGCCGTTGAGCAGGCATACGTCGTCGGAGCTGTCGCCCTCCTGTCGGGCGATGAGAGCCTGAAGGTCCTCTGCGTGCGGGGCTGCTCGTGCAGTACCAGTCGTTTCGAGATGCCGCCGGAGCTGTGGCAGGTACTCTCGGGGAAGCTTGGCTGGAGAGACGTTCATACTATTACAACCGGGAGATAACCTTTGCCGCTCGTAGACCTCGATCGATTCGACTTCCTCTACGCAACCAGGGTCAAGGGCATGAAGTCCGCCGCGACCCGCGACCTGATGGCCACGCTCTCGCGGCCTGGCATCATCCCGCTCGCCGGCGGATTTCCGGACACGAGGGCTTTCAGCGAGGAGGCGTTCCATGAGATCTCCCGCAACATCGCCCAGGACGCGGCCCAGGCCCTCCAGTACGGTCCCACGGCAGGTCTCGAAGCCATAAAGGACGTGATCGTCGAGGTCATGAGCGCGGAAGGTACGCCGGCGAGGCAGGAGGACGTCTTCGTCACCACCGGAGCCCAGCAAGGTCTGGACCTTATCGCCAAGGTCTTCCTGGACGAGGGCGACGCGGTGCTCTGTGAGGGGCCGACATACGCGGGGGCGCTCAACGCGTTCGCCGCCTACAGGCCGCGCATAGCCCACGTCCCGATGGACCGCGCCGGCATTATCCCCGTCGCCGCCCGCGAGACGTTGAAGAAGGCCAGAACGCAGGGCCTCCACGTCAAGTTCGTCTACACCGTGCCGAACTTCCAGAACCCCGCCGGGGTGACGATGGTCGCAGAGAGGCGCAGGGAGCTGTTGGAGATGGCGCGCGAGTTCGACCTTGTGATCGTCGAGGACAATCCTTACGGGATGCTCCGCTTCGAGGGCGAGCCGCTTCCATCGCTCGCGGCGCTGGAGCAGGAAGAAGGAGACCTCGACAGGGTCGTGTATCTTGGGACGTTCTCCAAGATCTTCGCCCCTGGCGTCAGGCTCGGGTGGGTTCATGCGCAGCCGGGGATCCTGCACAAGATCAACGTCGGCAAGCAGGGCGCCGACCTCTGCTCCTCGAACCTGTCGCAGATGATGATCTCCTCCTACTTCCAGAACGCGGACTGGAGGGCTTACGTCAACCGCCTGACCACCATGTACAAGGAGCGCCGCGACGCGATGCTCGACGCCCTGGCCGAGTTCATGCCGAAGGAGGTCCACTGGACCCATCCGGAGGGCGGGCTCTTCGTTTGGGCAACTTTACCTTCGTACCTGGACGCCACCGCGATGCTACCCCGTGCCATAGCCAGGAACGTCGCGTACGTGCCGGGCGAGGGGTTCTACGGAGGCTCACCGGGGACGGGCAAGAACAACATGCGGCTCAACTTCTCGTTCGTCGAGCCTGATCGGATCCGTCGCGGCATAGAGTTGCTCTCGGAGGTGATCCGGGAGCGCATGGAACTGCGCAGCGATCTGGAACGCGGCTCGCACAGGGGCACCCGCTCGGCCGTCGGCGCGGACGGTTAGGAGCGTCGTGGCTCGCCTCGCGGTCCTGCGCGGCGGACACTCGATGGAGCGCGACGTCTCCTTCGTCACGGGGCGGCGCGTCCAACACGCCCTCGAACGCCTCGGCCACGAGGTCTATCCCCTGGACATAGAGGATTCGACCACTGGAACGCTCATGGAGCTCTCACCCGACGCCGCCTTCGTCTGCCTTCACGGCCCCGGCGGCGAGGACGGCACCGTGCAAGCGCTCCTCGAAACTTTGGGCATCCCGTACACGGGGAGCGGGCCCCTCTCGAGCATCCGCTGCATGGACAAGGACTACGCCAAGCGTGCGCTCCGCGCCGCAGGCATACAGAGCCCTCCCTTCCGCACGTTCCTCAGAAAGGCTATGAATGAGATGGGTGCATCCGCGGCGCTCGACGTCGCCGCAGGCGACCTCGGGTATCCGCTCGTCGTCAAGCCAGCGCGCGAGGGTTCCAGCTTCGGGCTCTCGCGGGTCGAGGGGCCTGAGGGGTTGCTCGACGCCGTTTACGAGGCGCTCGGTTACGACGCCAAAATCCTGCTGGAGAGCTGGGTCGATGGGACGGAGATCTCCATCCCCATCATCGAGCCTGCGGGCGAGGACCCGAGGGCGCTTGGGCTCGTCGAAATAAGGCCCCGCGAAGGCGCCTACAACTTCGAAGCCAAATACACCCCCGGCGCAACGGACTTCGCCATCCCCGCAGAGATACCAAAAGTGGTCGCCTCCCGAGTCGAGGAAACGGCGCTCACCGCCTACAAGATACTCGGCTGCACCGGCTTCGCCCGCGTGGACACTATCTTCGCCGAAGGCACCCCCTGGGTCCTCGACGTAAAGACCATCCCCGGCTTCACCGAGACCTCCACCTTCCCCCTCGCCGCCGAGGCCGCAGGCATCACCTTCGAAAAACTCATCGAGACGATCCTGGACGCCGCCCTGCACACCGAAGCGACGGCGAAGCTTTAGAGCGTTTCAGCTTTTCAGCCGGTCAGCATGTCGGCTTTTTCCTGCCGGGTCCGCAACGGGCCCGCCACGACCCACTGAACCTTACTGTGATGGGTTCCCGCTTTCGCGGGAATGACGCGCAAGAGACTCGGAGCACCCGCAGTCCCAACACGATCCCGTCCAAACGGCCTCGGGACGACTTGCTGAATTGCTGAAGTGCTGACTTGCTGACTAGCTTGCGAGTTGCGCGGCCTTGTCGATGAAGGGGCTTACGGGCACTCTCAGGAAGATCGCGTCGTCAGCGCCGGCGTCTAGTGTCTTGGCGAGGAGGATCGTGCTTCCAGGCCGAACGCAAGCACAGGCAGACCGAGCGCGCAGGCGTTCGATCAGGCCGGTGTCCGGATCGTCTGCGATGTCCACACTAACGACGGCCAGGGCGATGTCGCCGTTGAGGTCCGTCAGCAACCCGCGCCCCCCGGCAGGCGAGTCCGCCTGCACGGTACGCAGGCCGGTCCACCGCTCCAGCAGTAGCGCGAACGTCTGCCGCAGCAGCGTTACGTCGCTAACGAGCAGTACGTATTTCTTTCGCGTGAAGATATCCTCCCCCTACGCTCGCGTTACTCCTGTTCTCTACGGTGCAGCGGGACGCACGGATCACAAAAGGTGAGCAGCCGCAAACTCTCCTTGGGAGGGCACGAGTAGACACGTAGACTTAGCATCGGTTCCGGGAACGGGTCTGCGATAGCGTTGTATGACGTCTGATCGGAGGTATTTGGATGGCCGAGGTGGTTCTGTTCCATTCCGTACTGGGGTTGCGGCCCGGAGTGACCGCCGCCGCCGACCGGCTGCGCACGGCCGGGCACACCGTCCACACGCCCGACCTATACGACGGCGAAGTCTTCGACGACCTAGACGATGGACAGCGCAAGGAGGAAGCGCTCGGCCGCCGAGAGATCGCCAGGAGGGCGAGGGAGGCCGTCGCCGGGTTGCCGGAGGGACTGGTCTTCGGCGGCTTCTCCATGGGGGTCGCGTACGCCGAGCTGCTGACCGCCTCGATGCCCGGCGCCCTTGGGGCGGTGCTCATGCACGGCCCGTCCCCGTCGAGGAGCTCAGCGAGTTCTTCGGCGTCGATGGCTGGCCCGAAGGGGTACCGGTGCAGGTGCATTACGCGGCCAGGGACCCCTGGGTGGAGACGGAAGGGGAGGTGGCCTCCCTAGGCCGAGACGTAAGGGAAACCGGGGCGGCCTTCGAAGAGTACATCTACCCGGACTCGGGCCACCTGTTCGCCGACCCGAACCTGTCCGAGTACGATCGCGCGTCCTCGGAGCAGATGTGGGGGAGGGTGCTCACCTTCCTGGATCGGACCGCCGCCAGGTAGTCGCATGGCCGCTTTCCGGTAGACGAGACTCTACGAACATGAAGATCACGGAGCGTGCACTAAACCGCTCCACGCTCGGTCAGCAGTGCCGTTTCCAACGGTCTGCTACAGCGATATGCACAGGTCAAGACCTCTGCATATCGCGCCTTCAGCCAGTCAGCAATTCAGCAACAACAAAGAGCTAAAATGCTGAAAATCGAGCGGCCGGGCTCGAATAAGGAGGGGGGATGATACCGGCCCGGCCACTCATGATTACGACTTAGAACGCCGAGAGTTTCGTGCTGTTACGGAGGACTGGTTCTTGGCCAGACCTCGCTCATCCTCGAAGCTTGCGTGGAATGAGGATGCTGTGGCTATACTTTCTCCATGCAAAACACGCAGCCGACGGGTAGATCCCACCGCAACCAGGGCCTGTTCTCGGATCACTACCTGAATGCAACGCTGCCCGCAAGGCCCGACTGGAAAGCCCTGGCAAACGAAGCTCACCCAGCCATGAACGAGATAGCTCGCCTCCTCGACTGCTACACGCCGAGCGAGAACGAGGCGCAGGTGGAGGAGGATCTGGTACGCCCGATCCTGCGTCTCCTCGGCCACACCTTCGAGGTACAGCCTGCGCTCGCGTCTCCGGAAGCCACCAAACGTCCCGACTAAGTGCTGTACGACGACGCCCGCTCGGTCGCCGCGAACAAGGGAAAGACGCTGGTCACCATGCTCCGGTCGTGAACCAGGCGTACAGGCTCCACCGAACCATCGAGTGGCTCCTGCGCAGCAACGCGTACGTAAGTTTGTCCAGTAACGGCGCATGCACCATCAAGTAGAGCCCAGACGCCCCCAGGACACTGACCCCCGAGGCCGTAGCTGTCAACCAGGACTAGTTTCTCGATCCTCTCGGGCGCGCGGAGCGCGAACCCCAGGGCCACCGCAGCGCCCATCGAGATGCCGACGAGGCTTGTTCTTTCGAGCCCGAGTGCGTCAACCAGCTGCTCTAGAAAGCCCACGTAGAAAGGCACGGTATATTCTACGTCTGGCTTGTCGCTCGGGCCGTATCGCGGCCAGCCCGGCGCGAGCACTCGCCGCTCTTCGGCGAGCGGCCCGATAATGTACTTATAGGTAAAATCTGCCGAGTCTAGTCCCCCGCCGTGGGGCAGAAGCACAGGGGAACCACCATTGCCGGCGGCGAGACAGCGAATGCGCAGCCAACCACGTCAACCCAGAGCGTTTCTGCTAGACCGTTCTCTTCGTCCGGGGTCATGGCTAACAATCGTATTGTGCTCACGCCGGCGATGCCAGTGCCGTCGCCACGTTTTCGAGGAGATTGATCTTCTCCGAAAAGCGTGGCGTGAGCCAACAAGAAGCTGAAATGCTGAAGTGCTTGCAAGGACCGCCGTTGAGGAAGTGTGAAGGGGATGGAGGCAGACTGCGGTCCCTGCAACAGATTGTATTGCGCGCCTGGACGATTCCGGACCTCTTCGAGAGAGGCTCCACCGCCGCAACAAACTTACGTCTCCAGGTGTGCGACGTCTTCTCCCGCTGCTGTATACTCCCCGAGTAACCTTGCAGATAGCGGGGCCCTACCTCACAGTCTGCCCTGACGCTAGGAGGACGTTAGTGCGGTTTAGGAGGACGCTTATTTTCCTGCCCGTTTGTGCGGCTTTCTTGTTACTCGCCCTGACAGCGTACAGTTTCAGCGCCAGCACGGCCAACATCAGCGAGGCGAAGATGGTGCGGGATAAGGATGGCAAGCAGCCAACCAAGACGTTCTCCCCCAACGAGCCGTTCTACTGCATCGTCGAGCTCTCCAACGCCCCCGACGACACCGAGGTAAGGGCGGTGTGGACGGCGGTCAAAGTCGAGGGCGCGAAACCCAACACCAATATAGACGAAGCCAAGGCCAAGAGCGGCAGTGGCCAGATCCAGTTCAACCTCAGCAACCAGGGCCCTTGGCCGACCGGCGATTACAAGGTGGATCTTTACCTGAACGACGCCAAGAAACCCATGAAAACGCTCACGTTCAAGGTCCAGTAGAGCGGTCAGCCTCAGCCAAAAACAAAAGGCTAACCGCCGATACCAGGTTCGGGTAAACGCAAACGGCTCGGCGAGCCCCGCCAGCGCACACGGAACGTCTCCTGCGACACGTGGATTCCGGCTTGCGCGGGAATAACGTTCGCGGGGGCTTTCGCGTGTCCACAGCCACAAGCGATCCCTTTCATACCGAGTCCGTTTGAAGGGGAGAGAATTCGGGCCGCGGACACCCACTCGGTCCCATCACCGTCATTCCCGCGAAGCTTGTTACCGCGAAAGCGGGGAGCGGGAATCCACTGCCACCACGAGGAGGCTCCTCATCGCGGTGGCTGACCGCGTCGTGCCGTTGGCATCTACCCGGACTCGGTGTCAGCACTTCAGCCCTCAGCAATCAGCCGTCGGCTTTTTGTTTTTGGCTGATTGCTGATGGCTGAGCGCTACTTTGGTACGGCGACGTAGACGCGTCGCCACGGTTAATCGTCGATGAGGCGCCAGCGATGTCCTCCGCTCGAAGTGTCCTCTACGAGCAAGATATCGCTTGGTTCGACGACCTGCCTCTTACCGGTACGGGTCTCGAACTCGAGCCAGCCGCTGAGGGTGATCACGTACTGGCGGTGCGGAGCGTTGTGCCAGTCGAGGCTGGCGCCCGCAGCGGTCTCTTCGAAGGTAATGGTCCGGGCCGGTTCGCTGAGAGATATGGCACCCAGGGCCTCGGCCTTGTTCCATTCGATCTCGCTAACAGAAAAATGGGACTGGTCGTCGTCACCGGTGAAGAGGCGAATGAGCCTGATCGCCACGCCTAACCCTCCCGCGATTCATCGAACCACTTGCGGCGCAGAGCCTCGAACGCTCCACTCTTCTTGATGCTCGTCAGGCTCTTGTTCACCGCCTGGCACAACCTGACGGTCGTACTGGCGAACGCGATGCCGAGTTTCTCGTGGATGGATATTTGCCCGATCACGGCGAGCTCGCTGCGATCCTTCACGAGCCAGGAGACGACGGGGAACAGCTTGATGAGCGCTTCTATGTGTCCCGCGGACAGGTCATCCAGGGCGGTGAGAATCCCGTGGTAAGGGTAATATTTGATATCCCCGATGGCGCCCCTGGCCAACAGCTTCCGGGCCACGAGGTCCGATGTATTACCGACTTGAATGCCCACGACTCGACCGCGTAGATCGCCTAACGATTTGATCTGCGGATCGCGCCTAACGTTTACGGCCAGACCTTGATCGAACTCGAGGTAAGGGTCAGAGAAGAGGGCCACCCGTTCGCGCCCGGGCGTGATCGTGGTGCCCGATATGACGGCGTCGTAGCTTCCATCGCCGAGACCGTCGAAGATACCATTGAAATCGTCGCCGGCGTATCCTACCGGGCGCAGGATAATTCCAAGATCGTCGCAGATCAAACGCATGAGCTCCGTGTCGAAGCCGGTCTTCTTGCCATCGATACTTACCTCGAATGGCGGATCGGGGAACGCCGACGCGACCCGGAGCACTCCAGGCTCGAGCGTGAGTTCTGTCATGTTGGTCCTCCGGTAGCCTGACGCGTCACCGTACGACTGCGTCACCGTACGACTTTCTAGAGAGCCTCTCGCCAGGCCATTATCGCGAGGATGAGCACGGGTAAGAGTACAAGCGCCACCACCGTGGTCAACGCGAGGTCTTCGTGACGCCACGTTGTCACGAGGAGGGTGGCCACGACGGCGGCGCAGACGGAGACGGCCAGGGCGAACAGGATGGACGCGCTCACAAAATCCTCCTGAAGTACATGGCCACAATCAGGCTGAAGACGAAGAATGCCAGGGCCGCGGACCTTGACAGCGACCGATGCCCGTCGAGCACCGCCAAGAGGTAGTAGTAAGCGCATCCCACCGCCGCGAAGATCGCGACCGCCAAAAGGATGAGATTTTGTATCCTGGCGCCCACGCCGCCACCTGGCCTTGTTGCGGCTAAGCCGTGAACGCCGCGACGACGGCGGCGCTGTCTTCGTATCCCTCGAAGGTAGAGACCTTGCCGTCTGCAAGCTCGAAGGCGTGGACCCAGTCGTTGTCGACGCCCTTACCCGTCTTCACGACGCTGAAGGTGTAATGTCCGAGGACTACTACCATGTCGTCGTGTGCGAAGAACTTCTGCGGCTCGAACGCCGTGGTTTCCGCCGCGGCTCCGAACACCTCGAAGTAGCCGGTCACCTCGTCGTGGCCCTTTTTCTCTCCGGCGTAGGGGATGACGTCGGGCGGGCCCAGGGTGGTCCAGGTCACGTTGTCCGTGAGCATGGAGGTCACGCCTTCCACGTCGCCCTGTTCGAAGGCCTCGTAGACTTTGTGTATGGTCTGAAGATTGTCCTGTTCGCTCACGTGATCTTCCTCCTGTAATGTTGCCTTCGCTCCCGGCCCGACGGCCTAAAGGGTAACATCGCCCGGAGGAAACCGTAGAAGGTCACTCGTCGGGGAAGGTGAGACCGTGCTCCCTGCAGAGGCGCCCCACGCTCTCGAAGTCGAACTCTATCCCGTAGCGGACGTCGAGGGACGGGGCCGTGGCCTCCCGGAGCTCCGCCGCCTCCTCGAACAGGCGCTCAAATCCTCCGGGGGAGATGATCTCCAGCATACGGCACGGCCCGTCGCCCGCGTTCCAAAAGGTGTGCCACTGGTCGCGGGGTTTGAAGACGAGGGTGCCCCTATCCGCGTAGATGACCGCGTCGCCCAGCAAAGCCCTCATGCGGCCCTCCAGGACGTAGCTGTACTCGTCCTCGTTGGAGTGACGGTGAAGCGGGGCGGCGAGCGTTCGGGGGGGATCGGGTGCTCCACCAGGGAGAACCCCCGCCAGACTCCTCGCTCCAGACCATGAACCGGGCGCCGAGAGACCTGAGATCTACGGCCTTCCCGTCGCCCGGCCCGAGTACGCGCGGGCCCCCGCGGTAGCCGCA
>JBKPOM010000132.1:0-8869 GCA_046733115.1 Actinomycetota bacterium
GAGAGGCGTACGCTCCCGGAGGAGATGCCGGTGGGACCCTTCGACCTCATCGTCGCCTCGGAGGTTCTGTATTACTGGCCGCAAGAGGTCGTGCTCGAGGCGCTGCGCTGCTTTGAAGGAATCCTCGCGCCGGAAGGCGGCTTGAGGACGAGCAGCTAGAGCGTGTCCTGCGCAGATACGGTGTTCCCATCGAACGCCTGCTCTCGGTGCGGGGCGCCACCTCGGCGCGGCTCATGGGCCGGGCCGGCCGGGGCCTCGCCCACGACCTCTCGGTCGTTCGCGAGTTAGCAGCACGTTCGTAATGAGCAGGTCAGCGTGAGCAGGTCAGCGGTTCGAGTCCGCTCGTCGGCTCTTTGTTTTTCCTGCAAAAGACACAAAAAGATAAAAGCCCCAATGGGATGATCGAGGACTTGGCAGCAGTAGGGCAGCAGTAGCTAACCGGCCCTTGCTTCTTGCAGGCGAGTCTCGTCAGCGGGTATCTATGGCTACCTGAGCGAGATTGTCGAGTTGCTTTAGGGTTTCGCTTTCGGGTAGGGTCGGCAGGCCGAGCAAGACACGTTCCACGTTCAACTGGGCGTATGCTTCCAGGTCTTCGGGAGTGCTAGATGCGTTGAACACGCTTATCGGCACGTCTCTCCCGGCAACTTCTCGCAGCTCGCCCATGATGGGTTCGAGCTTATCTGGCGGAAGCCCGTTTGCCAGCCAGGCATCGCCGAACTGGGAGATCCTCTCGAAGGCCCTCCTCCCGCCTCCGACGTAGATCGGCGGGTACGGATTCTGCACAGGTTTGGGCCAGATGCCGATAGGATCGAATTCCACGTACCGGCCATGGAATTCCGGTTCCTCTTTAGTCCACATCTCTATCATCGCCCGGATGCGCTCGTCCATCACCTTGCCGCGGATGCGAGGGTCGGTGCCGTGATTCTCCATCTCTTCGCGGTTCCAGCCCACACCGACGCCGAAGACCACTCGTCCTTCAGATACGAGGTCCAGGCTCGCGACTTCCTTGGCCGTGATGATCGGGTCTCGCTCGATTACCAAGGCTACCTCCGTGCCGAGCAGCAGGCGTTCCGTTGCAGCGGCAGCGGCGGTGAGGGTGATGAAGGGGTCAAGGGTCCGGTAGTACCTGCACGGCAGCTCTCCGCCGCGGGGCCAAGGGGACTTTCGGCTGAGGGGGATGTGGGTGTGCTCGGCGATGAACAGAGAGTCGAAGCCACGCTCTTCGATCGCTCTGGCCAGGGCTCCTGGCGCGATTCCTTCGTCGGTCACGAACGTTGAAATACCGAATTTCATCTCTTCATTGAACCATACCGAGCAATTAGGACAGATGCACGCTTACCTAATCTACTTTCGGACCTCCGAGGCGCAATACCATAGAATCTGGGCCGATGAAGATCTTGGGAAGGTGACCAGAATGTGATAGACGACGGAGGAATGCTGGGAGCACCACTCCTCTTTGCTATAGAACTGACCGTCCTGTACGCTGCTGGTTCCAACATGATGAGCCACCTGATGGGGATTTCAGGGTTCGGTGGTAGCGGGAGTGTAATGGGCCGAATGATTTTCTACCTCCTGGTGTTTCCTGGTGTGGTTCTTCACGAGGGCACTCACTACCTGGCGTGCCTGCTCACTGGAACCAAGGTCTCCCGCTTCGCACCATTCTCGCCGGGCAGATCGAACGATGGTCGCCTCGTGCTGGGCTACGTCCGCCACGAGCGGCGTGCCCTCCCGATAAGGGCGATCATCGGGTTCGCTCCGGTGTTCCTGAACCCTTTGGGACTGCTATTCGTCACCGCGTTGCTCACGCCCCTCACACTTCAAGAGGGCGCTCACCCCTCTGTTGAGGTTATGGTAAAGGAAATCTTTGCAAGCGGGTTTCTAACCGATGCCCCACTGCTGGCCACCACCTGGGTGTATCTGTCTTTAAGTTTCGCGCTGGGAAGCGTGCCCAGCCGAGAAGACCTATCGAGTCTGCCGATGCTGCTGCTGATTTTTGGATGCGGGATCCTCTTGATTGGTCTTCTAGGAACAGGTTCCGAGGGTGTTCTCTCTTCAGCGATCTACGACCTGTCAGAGCTTGCGGCCAGTCTCTACGCCCTGCCTGCCATGGTAGCCGTTGTCGCTGCCCTCACGATGGTGCTTGCAGGACGGGTGATTCGGTACTGAAGCCGGATTGAGATCGCTCATCGGTGCTTCTTTGCCTCGGTGTGCGGGTAAGATGCGGAAGTATGGCCTAGTTCGAGAATGAGGCGGGAGCTTGCCCGTGAGGCATTATGTCCACGCGGGATTTAATGGAAGCTGTCGGATAAGTGAAACAGGGACCGCGATAGTGCGTGCGCCGAGAGAGTCCTCCGGAGGGCCGCGGCTCCTGCAACTGGCGGCGTTCTTCAGCAGCTTCGACCGCTTCGCCATCGCGCCAATGCTCTTGACCATTGCTGCCTCCCTCGGAGCGTCACTTACCGAAGTTGCGGCGACGGCCAGCCTCTACTACCTGCTCTACGGCTTGATGCAGCCCGTATGGGGGATGCTCTCGGACAGGCTCGGGCGGGTGCGCGTGTTGCGCCTGACGCTCTTCGGGGCCGCGTTTGCGGGGATCCTCTCGTCGTTGGCCCCGAATCTGGCTGTGCTGATCGCCGCACGAGCGCTCGCCGGGGGCTCTTCGCGGCGGTGATACCGGCCTCCCTCGTCTATCTCGGCGACACGGTCAGTATGGACTCTCGGCAGAAGGCTCTCGCGGACCTGATGGCTGCCTAGGCTGTGGGCACGGCCCTGGCAACAGTACTCGGAGGCTTGCTGCATACCTTGACCTCTGGAGGATCGCCTTCGCAGCTCCTGCCCTCGCTGGTGCTGCGCTTGCCGTCTTGCTTGCCCGATTGCCTGAGCCGAAGGCCTTCTCCGAGCAGAAGCGAGAGGGGCCACTGGTCCAGGCCGGCCGTGTTCTCGTTCAGTCTTGGGCCTTAGCAGTGGTAGGGATTGCGCTGGTCGAAGGGGCGGTGATACTGGGCTTCCTCACCTTCCTCGCTCCTTCTCTCGAGAGTGCCGGCTTCAGCCCCGCAGTTGCCGGGCTCGCAGTCGGACTCTACGGGCTTGCGGTGCTCGGCTGGACCTGGGCTGTCAAGCTTGTCGCTAATCGCCTTGGGGCGAGCGCGCTGATCCTTATCGGTGCCGGCATGCTGTCGCTGGGTTACGCCTCCGGTGCTGTGGGACAGTCGCTCGCCAGCGTGAGTGCCACGGCGATACTCGTCGGCGGGGGTTCGCCTTCATGCACTCCACTCTCCAGACCTGGGCCACCGAGGTCGTGCCGGAGGCGCGAGCCACTGTGATCTCGCTCTTCGCCGCTGCACTATTTGCCGGGAGCGGGGTAGCCACCATGGCCGCGGCGCCGCTTGCAGAGGCGGGTTCCTTCGATCTGCTCTTCGCGCTAGCCGCCCTGGTGGCCGTTCCGCTGGGACTCTTCGCGGGCCTGGCACGCCACAGATATTCCGGTAATCGGCGGTAGATCTAGCATAATCTGACGAGCAGAAAGCGGCGACACGTAATCCATGGATTCTCGACACGATTTGACCCTAGTTTGACCCTAACCCGCACGCAATGCCCTGCAATATTGGGCAATGCAGGGAACAGAAGATCCGTTATCTATGCGGTATATGCAATCCTCAGCAACCTCTGACCGCGCACTCGTAATGAGCAGGAAAGCGGTTCGAGCTCGCTTGTCGGCTCTCCGTGTGGTGCCACTTGTGGTGAGCACTCAGTGCTCGTTCACAGAGTTGCTAAGGACCAGTCGAACGTCCCTTCAGCGCTGCACACAACGTCGTGGCAAAGGGCGCCGAATAGAGCAGGTACTTGCGCCTCCCCCGCTTCAGCGCCCATACCAACGCTGGCAAGTAGTAGGAGAGCAGCAGGAGTCCCGCCGTGCGTTCGGCACCTGGCCCACTGCTATCCTCTGAATCAGCCGGTTCGGCGGCGTTGCGTCCGGTATGGAGGCGCTGGTACGCCAGCGTAACGCCGGTCGTCAAGGCTAGCCAGCCAACGAAGTTCAGCAGCGGTACACCACGCTTGCCATTCGGCCCCTCGACCTCAGAGGCGTACGCGCTATCTTCGCTCCACTCCCACAGACCCAAGTCTAAGCCGAAGGGATCCAGCAAGAGGTCCAAGCTGGTCGCTGTCAGGGCCGTAGCGGGTACCATGGCCAGGCTCTTCCTGCCCTGGTGCGGAACAGCAGCGTAGTTGATATTGCCTTGCACTATGGCTAAGGTGCCGTAGCCAACGTTGTACCAGCCGAGGGCGAGAGCCAGGGGCACACCCTTAACCTGCGGCCGGACGTGGTGGCGTAGCAATCTCAGGACGTGGACAGCCAGGAGCTCGCCCAGAATCGGTATGGCGGTCCCCAATGCGGCGAAGAGCAGGGTGCGGCGCATGCCCCGGGTTCGCAGCGAGTGGATGAGGTTCAGGGTAGCCACGATTACGGAGTGCGCGGTGACCGCTTTAGATAGACGAGGGTCCAATTCGCTCACGCCTCGCCTCCTTTCGCGTCTTCTCTCTTCGATATTCGGGTGATACCCGTGCCTGGGGTCGCGGAATGCATCATGGCGCCCCTACCTTCCTGGACGGCGGGGTATCAGAAACGGCACCATCCTCCTGTACCGCTCGTAGGTCTCGCCGTAGGCCGTCCTTAGCCTGTACTCCTCATGCATGGAACCCAAGACAACGTAGAGAGCTACGAGCACTATGAGAACGGCGCGATTCGCCGTCATGCGAGGTAAGAACAAGAAGAATCCTAGAGCACCTAGGTTGCCCGGGTGGCGGGTGAAGCGAAATGCCCCTATCCTCACCACCTCGTCGTCGACGCCGACTGGAGGTCCTTGCGCCTCAGGGGCAGGACGAACGTCCTTTCCCGTAAGGAAATCCCGTAGCGACGTTAGTCCGGCGAAATTCAATATACCCATGACCCGCACGCCCGAGAGCAAAACACCCAAAGAAGCAGCCTGGCTCGCTCGAAAAAGCCAAGACCAAGGGGGTTTCATGCGGTAGAGTTCCCGGTCGGGCAGTTGTGCGAACTGCCGCACCGCCCAGAGAAGTAGCACCACCGACTGAGCGTTGTAGGCCAAGCGGTACAGGCCGTCGCGGTAGCGCGACCCGGCTATTCGGCGGGTGAAGTCCTTGGCTTGCTTGGAGGCAAGTACGCTATGAATAAGCGCCCAAAGCGCGCAGATCCACACAACGCGTCCCGCTGCGAAGCCTTCGCTAGCGCCGACGGCTGCGAAGGCCCGAGGCCTTGCACGCCTCCTTAACGAGACGAACCTTCCTACACTACCCATATTGTTTCTCCGCCGTTCGCACCATCCTTGATTCCTTAAATTGCCATCAATCCATAGAGTGCGAGTGTAAGTGTAAGCCGCGTGGCTTGCGCTTGGCTGTCTCGAGCAGGGCCGAGACGACAATTGTTGCGGCCAACTGTGCCGTCGAAACGTTTCTGAAGAACTTCGACAGTCGTGCTGCGACCGTCGCTCCGAGAGGCGTATATGAGGCAGGCATCGTGCCGGACCTTCCTGGAGTGAAGCCTTCCGGAGCCCGGCTCGGCGCCGTCGCCCCAAGCGCAGGCGCGACTACCGTGCTGAAGGCAGCACCTCCCAGCAGTAGGTCTTTCGCGCGTCTAAGGCCTGGTGTCGTCCACACCTCCGAGTCGTCCCTGACGCCGCTGGGTCGCCATCCGAGCAGCGTCGAGAGCATGGCGGGAAGGTTCGCCGCCTGAAAGCGTACCCACGACTCGCTCAAGACTTGCCCGCGCTCACTCTTATCATAGATGCCGCTAATCGCTGGATTAAGAATTCTTACCGATCCGTTTCCTTCTCTTGATGGCTGTCGCCTTCCTGCCGTTCCCCGCTTCGCTTTTGGGTGAGTACAGCGAGGAGCAGGTATCTTCGCCTCGGTTCGTGTGTGTTTGCCTATGGCAAGAAGCGGGACACGGCACTAAAGCGCGCCGACTTGGTCGCCTTCATCGAAAGGACCGTCGTTATTCCGAGAATAGCGCCGGTGACCAATACGTTCAGGTTTCCGAGCTGGTTCACCGAGCGCAGCAGTTTGGTCGCCTCCTCAGGCGTCGTGGCCGCTGGCGTGGTTCCCGATTCGATCGGGACGGCGCCATCAGGAGCCTGGCCAGTAAGGGCGCGCCCCTGTATCACGCTGGCAAGACCGGTCAATGCCCCTACGGCGAACAGGATATCCTTGGCGAGGACGAGGTTACGTGTCTGCTGGTCTATCTCCTTGCCCGAGAGCCCGAGCCGCCCGGGGAACCACGTTGCGGCCGCCGTGGCGAAGGAGGTTACGTTGATGACGTTGTAGCGGTTCCAAGTGGTGTTCAGGATCTTGCCACGGTCAGCCTCGGAGTCTATGGCGCTGAGGCTAGGGTTCAATGCGGCCTTGCCGAAAAGCAAGCCTCCGAAGCAGGCGCCGAGTCCGAGATTGTGAGCCACCCAAGCGGCGGTAGAGAGCATGCGCATCGTTAATCTCCTTCTGTTCGTTCGACCGTATGTCTCATCCCCTGAAAACATCCTTATCAAACCGAGCGGGCCGGTATTGGCATCAGGGCCCTTTACAGGCGCTACGGGAGCAAGGAGGATCTCCTGCGGCGGCTCTCCGCCGATGGCCTGTGAGTCTACACTGCCGCCGTGGAGGATGCCCTGGCCGATCAGGGCGACCCCTGGGCAGCATTCCCGAACTTCATGCGTCGCGTCGTAGACGCCGCCACCCACTCTCTGACGCTGCGGTTGGTCGGCACCTTCACCCCCACGGAGGAGTTGTACCGTGACAACGCGAGGGCGCAGGAGCTAAACATAAGGCTCTTCGAGCGCACCAGGGAGGCGGGCGCCATCCGCCCGGACATCGAGGTCGACGACATCGCACTGTTGTTCGAGCAACTGGCGGCCGTTCGGGTGGGGGACGAGGAGCGTACCCGACAGCTTCGTCACCGGTACCTGGTGCTGTTGCTGGAAGCCCTGCACGATCGTTCGGGATTCCGACTGCCGGGCCCTCCACCAAGCTGGGAGGAGATCGACCGGCGCTGGAGTATCTAGCTCTAATCCCTGACATCCGTTACCGACGGTTTCTGGTGGCGTGAGTTAGAATCTGCGGGCCATGCACCTAAGAGTCGATTTCCTGTTGAGATGATCGCCACCATGATCGCACATCTCCTGGAGACTTCCCCCATGGAGACCGCGAGAAGGCCGCCAACGACGCCGCCGACGTTGGCGCGGTCCTCGACGGGAGGGACACCGAGGAGGCCATACTCGCGGGGATGAACCCCCAGCACGCCATCGTCACCGGGGGCGGAGCCGCGCCACGCGATTCGCAGGGCAACCCCTGGAACGCCGCCTACACCATCGCCAGCGGCAACCTGCTCGCCGACATGCGCTTCAACGTCACCGCCGAGAGCCAGGGTAGGTTGCAGGTCGCCCGGCCTCTACCAGCTGACCCAAGACTCGGGCGTGCGCGACATGTTCTCGTTCTTGCTCGCCCGCGACACCATGCACCAGAACCAGTGGCTGGCGGCCATAGAGGAGCTGAAGGCCGACGGGCTGGAGGACATCTCGGTGCCCTCCAACTTTCCCCAGGAGCGGGAGATGAGCGAGGTCGCCTACAGGGTTCATGAACTTCTCCGAGGGCGAGGAGAGCGCCCAGGGCCGCTGGGCCAGCGGCCTTTCTATGGACGGCAAGGGACAGTTCGAGTACGTTGCCGAGCCGCAAGCGATGGGGCCGCAAATGGAGGTGTTGGATCCCCCGTCGAGCCGCGCCTGTACTCGACCCCCAAGCAGCCGATGCAACCCTCCTCTTCCTGACGGACGCACCATGGCCCCCCACGCCGCACGCACCTTACCGGCACGCCGATGTCTTCTGGAGGGTGTTGGCATGAGCATGCCCTCGGAGCAGGCGCCGCATGTGAGCGTCGTCGTACCGGCGCTCAACGAGGAGCGTCACATCGGGCGCCTGCTCCGTGACATAGCACGCCAGACCAGGATGCCGCAGGAGGTGATCCTGGTGGACGCAGGCTCGCACGACGGCACGATCGCCGTGGCTCGGGGATTCGCCCGGGTGCGGGTACTCCACGGGGAACGCCCGGTTGCCAGGGGCAGGAACCTGGGCGGCCGGAGCGCCTCGGGCGACGTCGTGATCTTCCTCGACGCCGACACCAGGCTGCCGCAGACGTTCCTGGAACGCTTCGTCGATGACTTCTCGCGCCGAGGCCTGGACGTCGCCTGCCCCCTGTATGCGCCGCACGACTCCACGTCGGCTATAGAACGTTTCCACGGGGTCTTCAACTTCGTCACGAGGGCGTTCCAGGGCATCCTCCCCTCCGGGGCGGGCATATGCCTGGCCATCCGGGGCGACCTCTTCCGGCAGAGCCGGGGGTTCGATCCGTACCTCAAGTTCGACGACATAGAGCTTATACGGCGCCTCTCGCGGGGCAGGCGCTTCGGCATTGTAGAAGAGAAGATCTTCGTCTCCGATCGGCGCTACAGGGAGCACGGCGTCGCGCGCGCGATCCTCGAGTACTCGCTTATGGCGCTGTTCTTCGCACTCGGTAAGTTCGAGTGGGCGAACCGCATTGACTACGAGTTCGGTAACCACGCGCACTGATAGGTCGCAGACCGGCTGCACCTTTCGGCCCATTTTGGGTCGGGTGTGTTCAGTATCGCTTACGAATGCCGCACGCACGAGTAGAAAACAACACACGAACGCGAGCCAGAATCAGCCAAAAAGGAAGGCGAAAAGACATGAGCGAGGGCATCGATAAAGGCGAGGGTCGCAAGCGGGCGGCGATGCTACTCGCCGGCAGGATCTCCTGCATCGTGGGTATCCTCTTCGGCGCGGG
>JBKPOM010000133.1:0-10454 GCA_046733115.1 Actinomycetota bacterium
GCCGGGGCCCGCACCAGAGAGGCCCTGATCGGGGCGATGGGCGAGGCGCTCTCGGCCATCACCAGCCGGGAGGCGTCCGGCTTCTTGCGCCACTGCGGCTACCGAGCCCCGGCCCAATTACTATGACAGATGCTCTAGTACAGAAGAGCTTGGATCGTCAGAGAGCCCGCCTCTAGCCAGCTCGAAGGCGACGACGAGGCCGTTTGGCCCCGCACCACGACCACCGCGTCGTAGACCTTGCCCTCCGTCACCTGCTCGATCGGAGGCCCCGGTCTAGATCGCGCTCTACGCCAGCCACTAAGAAGTCCTGCGGTGTCTCAGAGCGCGAACCCAGCGCATGGGGGCTGCCATCCTGTAGAGCATGGAACGGACTCCTGCGTTTTGCCAGACGTTCCTTACGTAGTACCACTGAAGCTTTGGGTCTACGCAGACCTTCTTCAAGGTCACTGGCTCCTTCACGCCGAAGTGCGCGGCGAGGGACTTGAGGACGTGCGTCCAGATATGTTCTTGCGTCGTGGAGCCTATAAGGCGGAAGCCGAGCTTATAGATCGGGTCGTTGGCGCGGGCCAGCGACTGGATCTGGGTCACCGTCGTTCCATCTTCGTCTCCGTAGGCACTGAAGGTGTTCCAGCCGGACTCGGGGTGTCCTTCGGGCGTCATGACCGTGAAGGACTCGTCGTCGGCGTAGATCACCCTGACGCCCGTGTACACCGGCATGCCTCCCACGGAGGCGCTGATGAACCGCACCTCGCCGGGTGCGACGCCGGCCAGCGACGGCTAGAACTGGCTATTGGGCGGCTGGAACTCGGGGAAGCACTCCTTCCAAATCTTCTCGACCTCTTCTGGCGTCGCCTCCACGTTGGTCAAGCGCACCCGGTAGGTCTTCTGCCAGAGCTTCCCGAAGCCCTGCGGCACCCCGACCTCACGTCTCCCCTGCATGTTCACGCCGGCGGCCCCCTCCGGCACCTCAGAGACCTCTAGCTTCTCGACCCACTTCGCCCAGTAGGCAGCGTCGCGGGGCCGTTTTTGTTCGGGCTCTTGCGGTCTCGGTGTTTGCTCTGTCACGTTCGGCTCCTCCTTTCCAGGTTGCGCTTGTGGCCTAGGCGGTCGATAACCCAATGGGTGTGCCGTCTTAGAGGATTGAGCAGGAGCGCTATCACCGGCGTGGAGGCTATGACGGCAAGCTGCGATTCCCACCTGGTTAGCACGCGACAGAAGGCCTGGAGCACTACGCGGCTCGGTGTCACCGTCAGCGTCCGATAGGCTGGCGTCCGATCGACGGTCATGGTCAACACCTCCGGGAGACTGACCTGCTTACACCGCCTTCGCCGCCCGGAGCGCTTCCTTCTCGGACTCGTTGATGCCGATGGCCTCGTCGAGGCGCGTGATCTGGAAGATGCTCCGGTAATGCTCCGAAAGACCGTAGATCAGGAGCCTCTGCTTCTCGCGGTTTATGCGGATCAGCAGCGTGACAGGGAGCCCTATGCCGCTACTGTTCATGTACTCCAGCCCCTCGAAGTTCAGGACGATCGCGTGAACCTTCCCGTCGCTGGCCTGCTTGTAGGCATCCATGAGCACGCCTTCGGCGAAAGAGGTAAGCTCGCCCTTGACGTCGATGACGCTCACCTTGTCGCTCACCTTGCGCACGTCCAGCGTCACCTGTGCCGGGGGCATATCCATCCTCCTCTCCCGGTATATATTTTGTATCTCCTCGTGCTCGCCGCGCAGGAATTGCAGCGAGCCGGGCAGATTCTCTTCGTTTCCCTCATTGCGCTCCATCAAGGCGTTGATACCTCCTTCAAGCACTCTCTTCGTCCGGGAAGACGGTCACGAAGTCCGAGAGGCGGGTGATTTCGAAGATCTCGACGTAGTGTTCGCTCATGCTGTAGGCCGGAAGACGGCGCTTCGAGGAGCGTGCCTTCGCGAGCAGGCCAACGATCAGGGCTATGCCGGTCGAGTTGATGTAGTCTCTATTGAAATCCAGTGTTGGGACTTGCCACCATAACGGGTGCCTTTGATCCTAACAGATTACCCTTATCCTTGCTTGCCGATTTCTTACCGCTTTCCTGCTAGCGTGTTTTCACCATGAAAACACGAGGCGATGAATCGACGATGAATGCCAGATCCTTATCTACTGCGTCCAGGTTACCTTCATCCCAGACTCCCTTAAGGATACGGCGGACGAGTGCCTGGTTCTCTTCTGCCGACAGAAGTGTCCTCCTCTCCCAGCAGCCTGACCCTTTCCTTCAGATCACTGTACACTAATGCCTCGATCGACGGAACGCCTAATCCGTAGGGAACCGGCGTGCCGACTCGAGGGCGTGTCACGAGAGCGGGCCGGCACACAGCATCCACAGACCAGCCGAGCCAAGCGGCAGCACGGATGCTCATCCTGCAGGATTTGTGGATAACTTGCGACTTTCACGGTGGATCTAACGATTCCCGGATATGAACCGCTGTGCAAGCTTTCGTGCTGGCATACAACCCCAGCTCGTTTACAACACGGGCTTCCAGCTCTCCGTCGCCACCGTCTTCGGCATACTCCTCCTCACAAAACCCCTGAAATCCCTGGTCGAGCGCACCCTGCTAAGGCATTTCGCCGAACCGCCCGGGCAACTCTCGAACCTCGTCTCCGTCTCCCTCGCCGCCCTGATAGCGACCTTGCCCATAGTCGCGGCCACCTTCTACTAGGTCTCCCTCGTCGGGGTGCTCACCAACCTCGTAGCCGTACCGCTCTCTGGACCCATCCTGATCCTCGGCCTCCTGGGCTCCCTCGCCGGCAACATCTACTCCCTGCTCGCCTACCCCCCGAACGCCCGCAACTGTTTCCTGGTCACGACCCTCATCGGCGTAGCACAAGCATCATCCTCCCTCCCTTCGCCTCCGTAACCACACCAGGCGTAACCCCCCTCCTCGTCGCACTCTTCTACGCAGGATACCGCCCCCCAATACTCACAGTGCGAACCTTCTCGACCGAACACAGGTCCCTCTGGGCCGTCCTTCTCCTGCTCTGGATAACAACATGGCTCGTACTAGTCGCTTCAGGTAGCATGTAAATGGTTGGCAAGAAGGCTGAAGTGCTGACAGGCTGAAGTGCCGACGAGCTGAAAGAGGACGAGATGAAAAGTAAACTGGCGGCGGGAGGTCTGATCCTTGGGGCGACCTGGGAGGCCTACAGGCGGCTGAGCAGATCCAACCCGCTTCGAGGCAGCTACGCGGACGCTCCGACCAAAATCCTCATCGTCGGCGGTGGGTTTGGTGGTCTTGCGACGGCGAGGGAGTTGGTGCGCTCGCTCGGCGGGTCAGGCGATGTAGGCGTCGCGCTCGTCGACCGCATAAACTACACCACCTTCTGGCCGATGGTACCTTCGATCATTCCAAGCAACGCGGAGGTGCGACACGTGGCCCATTCCCTACGGCGCATCCTCCAGCCTCTGGGCGTCGAGTTCTTTCAAGACGAGGTGACGGATGTGGACTTCCAGGCCCGCCAGGTAAAGACTGGCGGGGGCGATTACCCTTACGACTACCTTGTGCTCGCCCCTGGCAGCCGCACGACCTTCTTCGGTACCCCCGGCGCCAAAGAGAACGCCATGGATATCAAGGGCTTGCGAGACGCTCTGCGGGTACGCAACCACGTAATAGATTGCTTCGAGCAAGCCGAGCGTCTCCGGGACGCCGCTCCGGATGACCTGCTCGCCTTCGTCGTCGTTGGTGGGGGCGCGACCGGGGTCGAAGCCGCGGCGGAGATTCACGACCTGATCTTCGACGTCTTGAAGGACGACTATCCCAACGTCGACTTCGACCGCGTCCGCATCGTCCTGGTGAACGCCGGGGATCACATCCTGCAGGGCCTCGATTCCTCGCTGGTAAACGCTGCTGCGCGCAGGCTCGCCTCCCAACGAATACGGGTCGTCAACGACTCCAAGGTCAAAGAAGTAAGGTCCGATGCCGTCGTGATCTCGGACGGAAGCACGATACCGACCCGAACCACGGTCTGGGCCGCTGGCATCGAACCTCCTCGTATGGTCGGCAACCTGTTCGCCCAGAAAGACCACCGCGACAGAATGCTCGTCGACCAATACCTGCGTGTGAAAGGCAAACCCGGCGTCTACGCCGTGGGCGACTGCACCAGCATGCAGTACGACGGACCACCGATCCCCGCCCTTGCCCAGGCCGCGGAACAGCAGGGCAAACGGGCGGCATCGAACCTCGCGGCCGAGACTAAAGACAAAGCGCCTGTCCCCTTCCGTTATCGCTCCGTCGGCCAGCTCGTAGACCTCGGCGAGGGCAGTGCGATTGTGGACATCCTGGGGGTAAAGCTCGGCAGCCTGCTAGGAACCTTGATCTGGAAAGGCGTCTACCTCTACGAACTCGGCTACAACCTCAACCGCGCGCACGTCCTAGCCGACTGGACCATCGACCTCTTCACCCGCCCCGATCCCTCCAAACTCTTCGAAGACTCCAAACAGAAAAATCCTCATACCTGAAATGCTGACCAGCTGAGTGCTGACTTGCTGAACCAATCTAGTCCATTTGGGTGATGCGACAGCCTCTGAGGGAGGTATATGCTGGCCACTAGTGATCCGGTCGCGACAAGCCATGCGCAACCATAAACATAGCCGTCGGGGCAAAAGGAGGGCGTTTTGACGCCTCTGCTCTACCATCTGGGTCATTTTTGCGCCTGTCGTTCCGTGCTGGTCCTCGCGGTCTGGGTAGTGATCGCGCTCTCTGTCGTGATCGTGGCCCGGAGCATCGGTCAGGAGACGAACGACGACCTTACGCTGCCAGGGACCGACAGCCAGGCAGCAAGCGACCTGCTGAGCGACAAGTTCCCCGATCAGGCCAACGGCTCGGTCCCGATCGCTCTGCGGGCCCCGAAAGGCGCCAAACTCTCCGATAGAAAGTACAAGAAGCCGATCCAGAGGGTCGTCAAAGCCTATTCCAAAGACCCGGCGATCACGCAGGCCACGGGCCCGTTTAGCGAGCAGGGCGCTGGCCAGCTAAACAAGAAGCAAACGATCGGCTACACCTCCCTGAACCTCAAGGACAGCCCCTCGGAGCTGAGCGTATACGAGCCGCTCTGACGGTCGGGGTTGGCCTGCGCGGCGTGCTGGCCGATCCTTCGGCACGGCGATGGATTTTGGGCGAGATGATCTTCTTCGCATGGGATACGTACCTGACGTTTATCGGCGCCTATCTTATCCAGGCCTACGAGGTCGGCGAGTCCGCCGCCGGCATCGTGCTGGCGCTCGGAGCCGGGGCGTCCTTCGCGACCTCGGTGCACGGCGCCCGGCTTCTTGCTAGTCTCTCGCGACCGCGCGTAGTCGCCGCCGCGACGCTCGCTATGGGGGCCCTGATCCCACTCCAGTTCGGCACCGACGACCTCGTATGGATCGGGCTCCTGACCTTCTTCCTGTGCACCGCTGCGGGCGGAATTCGCGCGGCCGTCGCCTCGACGCTGGGGCTGGCCCAGCTTCCAAGTCAACCGGGCTCCATGATGGCCGCCCGCACGGCGGCCACCCAGATGGGCTACCTGCTGGGCAGCCTGATCGGCGGCGCGACGCTGGCAATGGGCGGCTACGCTGCGTTAGGCATCGTCCTCTCCACAGGCCTCATCCTCGGCGCCACACTAGTCCTGCGCGTGACCGACCAACCGCCTGCGAGCGAGACATTGCGGCCTAGCCGACACCCACTCCAACCTACGCGGACTTATACTGCCCACGCAGACAAGAGTTCCCGAGACGGAGGATGTCGCATGGATTACGGGGTACACCTCCCTCTGATAGGCTTCTGTGGACGGCCACCTTCTCTTCGGCACCTACTGGATTACGTCGGGACCGCCGAAACGCTCGGCTTCGCAGCGCTCTCGGTCAATGATCATCTCCTGTTCTCCCGCCCTTGGCTCGACGGCCCGACGGCCCTGTCCTCCGTACTGGCGGCCACCGGACGGATGGACCTGATGACCACGGTGGCGGTCGCGGTGGTCCGGGGCCCGGTGGCGCTCGCCAAGAGCATGGCCGCCATCGACCCCCTCTCCGGCGGCCGGCTTGTCGTTGGCGTGGGTCCCGACTCTTCTGCACGAGACTACGACGCCGTAGGCGTCCCCTTCGACGAGAACGCTGGAAGCGCCTCAATGAGGCGGTCGAGACGTTACGCGCCCTCTGGCGCGAAGTCAGGCCGCCGTTCGAAGGCAACTTCTACGCGACCGAAGGCATCGTGGCGGAGCCGCGGCCGTTGCGGCCGCCGCGTCCACCGATCTGGATCGGCAGTTGGGGCTCCGAAGCCGGCCTCCGCCGGACGGCGCCTGGGCGACGGCTGGCTCGCCTCGGCCTACAACACCAGGAAGGAGCGTTCGCCGATGCGAGGTCTCGACTGGAAGAACACCTGAGCGCCGCGGGCAAGGCCCCCAACCAATTCCCCAACGCCATCGCGACGATGTTCTTCCACGTAACAGAAGATCGTGCCGAGGCGGATCACATCGTCCTAAACCTCCTGGCACCTATGCTCAGGCGCCCCGGCGAGGAACTGCACCGGCGGTTCCTGGTTGGTCCCGCCGGCGAATGCGCCGAGAAGCTAGACGCCTACCGTTCGGCGGGCGTTGAGCGCATCATGCTCTGGCCCCTCAAGGACGAGCTTCGCCAGTTGGGGGCGTTCTGGGAGCAGGTCATACCCCTGGCGCACGCAAGCCTCGGGGAAGAGCCCGGTTGAGCGCCGTGCAGGTGCCGGCACCCACCATTGTTTTCGTCGATTCTATCCTTGACGCCGGTAAACGATGAAGAGCAGAAGGGCCGGGGCTGATGAGTCCCGGCCCAGGACATATGTTCTGCCCTTTTGCTACCTACGGTTACTGCTGCCGTTCTGAAGAGACGGCTCCAAGCGGTCCTGTCGTTAGCGGAGAACTCCCTCGTGCGGCACCAAGCATCTCCGGGAAGCCGTTGATCTTGTGCTCACAGTTGTTGGCGATGATGTCCACTTCCCTGTCGCGGTAGACCGTATCTTTTCCCCTGCCGCAGTCCACGACCTCCTTCGTGACCTTCACCTTGCCGGTAGTGGAAGGGAAGCCCCGCTGGGCCACCACGATGGTGTCGTTGCCTCCGTTGCCGAAGACCGCGTCGACTCCCCCCCGGCCAAAGCCGCCGTAGACCCGGTCGCGGTCGCGGCCGCCCGAGGTGAGGTCGCTGCTCTTGTCGGGGTAGGTATAGGGCGAAGAGTTGCCTCGTTGCTCCCCACCCCATACCACTTGGTTGTCGCCGCCGGTACCGGCCGAGACCTTGTCGGCACCCAAACCACCCTCCATCTGATCCGAGCCGCCGCGACCCCTCAAGTTATCTGCGCCAGCGCGGCCGCTCATCTGATCAGCACGGGATGAGCCGTTCAAGGTGTCACCGCGGCGGGTGCCGGTACACGGAGTGCCAGCGGAGCAATCTATGGTGGCGGCCAGGGCTACCGCGCCGGCGCCCAGCACGAGGGCCACGGATATCACCACGCCCAGCACTACGCTTCGTCTCATCAAGAGTTCCTCCTCATCGCCCGCGCCTTCCCTAAATCGGATAACGTTAACAACGCTCGGTGGCCACCGCAACACGCAAATGTGTGATGTTTCGCGCATTAAATCTCCCACGGCCCCGGCGGAGAACCCCCTCCGGCTCGTTTGCGGCCTTACCGTCGGGTCCACCCGTGCATGCAGAGGTGACTTTCGAGGGCAATCCGGTAAGCCGTGCGCCCAAACGCCGCAGGAAGTGCAATCGGGCCCGCAAGCCGAGAAATCCTGGCAAGCGAAGCCTGAAGGGCGTAGCGTGCTGAAAGGCGCCAAAGGCGCCGTGCTGTAAAATAACTCCGTGACGGCTTACCTGCTCCTGGGGGACGATGAGGAACGCAAGGCTCGCGGCGTCGAGAAGCTGCGCAAAGGCCGGACGCTCGAGGCTTACGACGCCTCGGCGACAGGCCCGGACAGTGTGGTCTTGGCCTGCAACTCGTTCTCCCTGTTCGGGGAGGGGCCTTTCGTGGTCTTGCGGAACCTCGACGCCTGGAACGCGGCCCAGAAGGCCGTCGTCGTCGACTACTTGCAGAACCCCTCGCCAGGGTCCGACCTGGTCCTGATCGGCAAGAAGCTCGGCGCCCGCGAGCGGCTGCTCGCGGGCGTCAAGAAGTCAGGTGAGGTTCACACCTTCAAGCAGCCGACGGGCAAGGCCCTCGTAAGATGGCTCGTCGGGCACGCCAAAGAGCAGGGCCTCGACCTCCCCGAAGACGTGGCCGAAGACCTGACGACCCGCTGCTCCGGCGACAAGATGCGTCTTTTGCAGGAAACGGAGAAGCTCGCGCTCTACGTAGGCGAGGGCACGGCGAACCACGACGACGTTGCGGCGCTGTGCCCGCCCGACGTCCAGTCCAACATCTTCGCCTTCGTCGACTCGCTGGCGGCCGGAGAGCGAGACAGGGCGCTCGGGCTGCTGGAGGATTTGATCTCCACAGGCGAACCCCCGCTTCGGTTGACGTTTATGATCCGTCGCCAGTTCCAGCTCGTCGCCCGCGCCCGCGCCCTCCTCGATCGCGGCGCTCCCCAGAAGGAGATCGCCAGCATCCTCGAGGTGCCCCCGTTCGTGGCCCGGAAGCTCGACGAACTGGGCCGCAAACTCGACGAGGCGGACCTCGAATACGCGTTGGCCACGATCCGGGATCTGGAGAGCGGCCTAAAAGGCGGCAGCAACCTCCCAGACGAGTTCCAAATCGAGATGACCGTCCTCAAGCTCTCCGGTGCACCGCGATAGCTTCGCAAGGAAAAGACACGGTCAGGCTCATCGAGATGGACGAAACGCCGTTCCGCGAGTACAGAGAGTACCTGGTGCGCGATTACGCGCAGGACAAGGTCAGGTCTGGTGCCTGGTCGAAGGCCGAGGCGGAAGACAAGTCGGCGAACGCCGTAGACGGACTGCTGCCAGAGGGACTCGCCACGCGCGGCCACTTCCTCTACTCGGTCAGGGACGAGTCGGTCCCCGCCGAGGTCGGCGTACTCTGGATCTCGCCGCGAGACTCCGGCGCCGGCCGGTTGCTCTGGATCTACGACATCCTCGTCCACGAGCACTTCCGCCGCAGAGGCTACGCAAGTCGCATCTTGGAACTGGTCGAAGACAAGGCCAGAGAACTAGACGCCGGCAAAGTAGAATTCCACGTCTTCGGCCACAACTACGGAGCACGCGCGCTCTACGAAGAGCTCGGTTACACAGCAACGAGCATCGTCATGGCCAAGCCAGTAAGCACTGAAGACATCCGACTGCGGTTGGTCTCCCGGATGCGCAGATGATCGGCGGGGCGTAGAATGTGCGCAGTATGGCATACGCGGTAGGACAGACCGTCGAGGTGCGCCTGGAGTTCGACCTGCCACCCGCGGGGGGTGCGTCGCGTCGTGGCCACCTTCGTCAACGAGCACGGGGACGTTGCGGAGTTTACCGACGTGCCCGTCGGGGCGTCGGATTGCGTCTTGCAGGAGCCCACCTAGATCGGGCTGCAGGGCCGCTCAACCCGCCCCGGCTTCTACAGCCTCGAGCGCTTGCGGGTGGAGCACCTCCCGGGCGTTACCCACGTGGACCCGCCCCGGATCGGCTTCGAGGTAAAGGCCACGCTCGAAGTCGTAGGGTGGCGTCTGGCATGAATACTGGTCACCCGGAGCGCGCAGAAAGCGGGATTCCGAAGAGGCGGTAGTCTAGCCCTGTGCCGCTACGGTAAGTATGAGCCAAGCCCCGTGGTGTGTTCGAGGATCTGCCTGGCTTCTTCCAGATACGCGCCAGGCACCAGCACGTCCCTCGGACCGGCGGACAGGAAGTCGGGGACATCGAAGCCGGGAGCGCGTTGGATCAGGGACGGAACACCAGCGTCCTGCAATAGCCCTTCCATCAGCAACGCGAGCGTCTCGTTCGGGGCCACCGCCACTTTCATCCACTTCTCCTCCACGCAAGCATGCTACTCTAGGCCATCGACCATGGAGTTTGTAGTCACAGCTCGAGCGCCGGGATCGTTGGCATTGCTTGATAGTTCTCAGGCGCGAGCCGAGGCAGTTGGCCTACCCGGAGTTGCTTCGGTAAGCCTTGCCTGTTCTGGAATTCGGTCAATCGGTAGCCCCGAAGCGGCTTCCGTCCGACCACTGATGTTGAAGAACGACACAAGGGCCGTCGCTTCGTAGATCCCCGCTCGTCCCAGCCGGCTGCTCGCAGGTCCTCCGTGTCAAACTCCTGCACCATACCGGGCACTTGAGTCAACTTCTTGCCATAGGAAAGCAGCGCCCAGGTCTTTCGATCGAGATCGTACCAGGGCCAAGAGGGCACGAACTCAGTGTTTATAGCGGTAGTCAGTGCAGTTGACCCACTCCTCCGAGCGTCAGCCTCGTTGGCGAATCGGCTATGTGAGGACGAACGGTGAGGTATCGTCCAAGCCTCGGCATAACGATGGGTCAATACCAC
>JBKPOM010000134.1:0-5375 GCA_046733115.1 Actinomycetota bacterium
GTGATGCCGGAGACACCGAACGGTGCGAAACCGTGCACGGTAAAGTTTGCCGGCTTCAGTTGGGTCAGCAGGACGATGATGATCAGGGTCGGAGTGATGTACTTGAAGAAGGTGATGATGGTATTGGACTTCGCAAATATCCCGACGCTCCAGTAGTTAAGCAGGAAGAAGACGACGAGCAGACCGAACTGCACGAACCATCCCAGCACCGTTGGCAGCTGGCCGCCCGGCTGAGACAGCGCGGGCCACCACCCCGTCGCGTACTGGCGGACAGCCTCCACCTCGATGCCGACTATGCTTGAGAAGGCGATGACCGTGATGGACGACATCAGGTAGCCGACCAGAGGGCCGTGCGAGTATTCCGGATAGCGTACCAGACCCCCGGCCCGCGGAAACGCAGCACCCAACTCGGCGTAGACCAGACCGAGCACAAGCAGGACGATCCCGCCTATCACCCAGGAGATCCACCCAGCGGGACCGGCGATGGAGGCGATTATACCCACGGCGAACAGCCATCCCGAACCGATGATCGCGCCAATCCCGACCATTATCATGTCTAGCGCCGATATCTGTCTCTTGAGTTTTCCGTGGTGATGATCTTCCATCGTCCCTTCCCCCTACCGCTGTCTCTCGCATTACTAAGGTAGACAGTATATGGTACGCAACATATGGTACGCAATAATTCTGCTGCAAGGATCGTGCCCGGGGAACCTCACGCTCGAGTACGCGGGCCGAACCCTCCCCGCCACGACGTGGAGCTCGTGCTAGACACCGGCGGCCCGCCCGCGGTCACCCCGAGCGGCTAGGCTAGCGCATCGGGCTGCGTCGGGGTGTGAACCTTTGACCCGCTTTCGGAATCAGACCCGTAGGTCGCCTATACGGGCGCGGCGCGCGTGGCGCCCTTCGGGCGAGAAGTCTCACGTCTGCCGGCCGCACCGGTGAAGCCGGCGGGTTTCTCCTGACGGCCAGCTCGCCGAAGACGCCGCGCCTTGCCTGCCCGCGTTCGCGGGCTCTTAGGGGGAGTTTGGTAAACAGGGATTTGTGCGTTCTCGGAGGTCCTCAGAGTAGGATGCGGGCGTTCGTGCATCCCGACGCTCGGAGGTCATCATGCCCCCACCAAGCTACCCGTCCGACCTCTCCGACGAGGAGTGGACCATCCTCGAACCGTTGCTCTCGTCCTTCGAAAAGCGTGGCCGTCCGCCGAAGTGGACGCCAAGGCACGTGGCAAACACGGTGTTCTACCTCATGAGGAGCGGATGTTCGTGGCGAATGCTGCCTCGCGAGTATCCGCCGTGGCAGACGGTCTACTACCACTTCCGCAGGTGGAGGATCGATGGCCGGCTGCATCGAGCCCACGATCGGCTGCGAGATGCGGTGCGCGAGGCGGAGGGACGCGACCGAGATCCCAGCGCCGCGGTCGTCGACAGCCAGGTCGTGAAGACCACCCCGGTAGGAGGACCGGAGCGCGGCTACGATGGGGCGAAGCGCTTGGCGGGGAGAAAGCGCCACCTGCTCGTGGACACCAGCGGGCTAGTATTGGCCGCGAGGGTCCACAGCGCCGACCTGCCCGATCGGGACGGGGAAGACCATTGCTAGAGGAGGGGGAGGGCCTGTCGAGGGTGGAGTTGCTCTGGGCCGACGGCGCATACACGGGCGGGTTCCGCGAGTGGTTGCGGCGCCGGCTGGGGTGGCGCCTGGAAGTGCTCCACCACCCGGACCGGCAGCTGTGGCGCTACGGGTTGGAGGATAAGCCGCGCGGTTTCCAGGTGTTGCCTCGCCGTTAGGTCGTGGAGCGCACCTTCGCGTGGCTGGGCTTGTCGCGGCGGTTCAGCAAGGATTACGAAAGGCTGCCCGAGACTGCGGAGGCGATGATCTACGGGGCGATGAGCCGGCTCATGCTGCGCCGACTGGCGCGGGCAGCGTGAACTATTTTCGCCCCGATGATGCCCCGGCTTATAGTTTGCAAAACTCCCTCTTAGAAGAACAACCACGCGCCCGTCTGGTGAGTGGGTCGCGAATCAGTACTCCGAGGGCCGCCAAGAGGGGGTGCAGGAGCCTCCATCGGCCGCTTCTTGAAGCCAAAGACGCACGCTAGGTCGCCCTCTGAGCATTTTCCAGACAGTTTCGGAAGGAGCGTTCTCCGAAGTTCAGGGGGCGAACGATAAGGTTAGTTGTGACTCGACCAAACTGGCATCGGAGCCCCGGATATACGGTTGATGAGCCACCCCGTGAGGGTGAGCAGCACTATGCTCGCTGCCATCGCGAGCACTTGCCTGGGGGTGCTGAGCAGCCCGAGGCTGACGATGAGCACTGTAGCCCCCGCAGGTGCGTGCTTGGCGCGCAAGAGGATCAGTAGCGCCTCTGTCAGCGCGAGCGAGACCACCGCTGCACCGATGCGCGCAGGGGTCGCTCCCTGCTCTAAGATGCTCGGCGCGTAGAGCAGGCCGAAGGTCCACACCGAGAGGAAGCCGACGAGGAGCGCGACGAAGTGCCCGATGAGGGTGTTGCGCGGGCTCGCCTGCTGGGCCATCGGGGTCTCGAAGAAGAGGTACAAGGTGGGGCCGAGGCTAGGAAAGAGAAACGGCTGCTTGAGCAAGAGCGCAGCTAATCCGCTCACTACCATAGCGGTGGCCGCAGCGCCGAACAGATACAGAGCGTCCCCTGCGGTACCTAACCGCTCGACGAGCCTCTTGTGTATGCCGTAGCGCTCTGGTTCACTCATGGTGAGTCCTCCGAGGATCTGCGCACTATACGAGACGCCCAACACCCTTATCCCCTGGAGTGCTGAGAGCATCCCATCTTGGCAGTTTGCCAAGGTCGCTTCGCCGAGGTGGAAGGAGCATCGTTTCTTAAGACACCCCTAACCGTCCCTTAACGCGTGCTTTAGAAAGCTAGGGAACATAGGTGGAGGTCAGTGGCCCTCATGTGTTCGGGAGGAGCGGGCAATCGCTTCCTGGCGTGGCGGAAGGAGTAAAGGTGTTCGGCTCGTTGTCTCTCCCTCTCCTGCTGTTGATCTTCGGTGGTGCGGCCGCCCTCGTGTGGGTGGCCGGTATTAGGCTCTCCAATACCACGGATGTGCTCTCCTCCCGCCTGGGGCTCGGCGAGGCCCTGGGAGGCCTGATACTGCTTGCGATCGTCACCAACCTGCCCGAGATCGCCATAACCGCGAGCGCCGCCCTCAGCCACGCGCTGGGCGTAGCTGTCGGCAACATCCTGGGCGGCATCGCCATCCAGACGGTGGTGCTCGTGGTCCTCGACGTCTTCGGCGTGCGCGGTAGGGACTCCCTCACCTACCGGGCCGCCTCGCTCATGCTGGTGCTCGAGGGTGCGTTGGTGATCGCCGTGCTCACCGTCGCCGTCATGGGCAGCCAGCTACCACAGTGGCTGGTTCTCTGGCGCATCGGGCCGAGTGGGATCTTGATCGCGGTGCTGTGGGTGGTTGGCCTCTACCTATTGGGCAAGGCCCGCTCTGGCCTACCCTGGCACAAGGAGGGCGACGCCCCCGGCGGTCAGGAGGCCCCGCAAGGGCATTCCAAGGCCAAGAAGGACCAGGAAGCCACGAGCAAGAGGATTAGCACCGTGCGGGCGATGATCGTCTTCGCTATAGCTGCCGTCGTCACGCTTGCGGGTGGCGTGCTGCTCGAGAAGAGCGGCGACGCGATCGCAGGGCACATCGGCATGAGCGGCATCCTATTCGGCTCCACCTTCCTCGCCGCGGCCACCGCTCTGCCGGAGGCCTCGACCGGGCTCACCTCCGTAAGGCTCGGCGACTACCAGTTGGTGGTGAGCGACATCTTCGGCGGCAATACGTTCTTACCGGTCTTATTCCTGATGGCGAGCTTGCTCTCCGGGGAGGCCGTGTTGCCCCAGGCTCAGGCGACCGACATCTACCTGACCGGCCTTGGAATCCTGCTGACGGCTGTCTACCTCTGGGGGCTCATCTTCCGGCCCAGGCGGCGCATCCTGCGCATGGGTATAGACTCGCTGGTGGTGCTGATCTTGTATTTGGTCGGGGTGGCCGGGCTAGTCTCGGTGGCCCTAGGGAACGGCTGAAGGGAGGGGACTAGCTCCCCTATTCACCCGAGTGCGTGGAAGGTATTTTTCTCGGAAGGCGTAAGTCACGTAGGCTTTCTAGCTCTCCTAAGCCGGGACCGATCGGCTAGAATCGGCGAAGGTCTAGGTTGAGGAAGGTCTAGCGAGGGGGGCACACCGATCAGCATCGTTCTCGGGCTGTTCTTGGTGTCGTTGTTCGTGGCGCTTTCGGTCGGCGGGCTGGTGCTGGTGCAACGCCTAGTGCCTACGGAGCGGCGCAGCCAGCACAACGAGGTCGCAGGCTTCATCTACGCTGTCTTGGGCGTCTCCTACGCCGTGCTGCTAGGTCTCATGGTCGTCGCCGTCTGGCAAGATTGGCAATCGGCACAAGACACGGCGACCCAGGAAGCCAACGAGCTAGCCTCGGTCTTCTGGCTCGCCCACGCATTCCCCGAACCGCAGGCCAGGCACATCCAGGAACTGGCCCGTTCCTACGCACGGGTCGTGGTACGTGATGAGTGGCCGCTGATGGAACAGGGGAAGTCCAGCCAGAAGGCGTGGGAACTCCTCGACGAGATGAGGGCCAGCGGCGAGACCCACCATCCCACCACCGACACCCAGTTGATCCTCTACGACAACGAACTCCAGCGCCTGCACGACCTCGGGGATGCAAGGAGGGCGCGCCTGGTGCAGGCCAACGAGGGGCTGCCCGCCATCCTGTGGGCGGTGCTGCTCGTGGGCGGGGTGATAGAGGTTGGTTTCACCTACCTTTTCGGTCTGCAGAGCACGACGGTGCACGTGCTCATGGTCGCGGCGCTCGCCCTCATCATCGGGCTTGTACTCTTCACCGTCGCCGCTCTCGACTACCCGTTCAAGGGCGACGTGCACATCGGCCCAGACGCCTTCGAGCAGGTGCTGGGAAGGTTCGAGAGCAGCAAGCTCAGTGCCCTTCGATAGGGTTCGCCACATCCCCCTATTCATCCGAGTGCCTAGAAGGAAAATTCTGCGAACTTCACTTTGACGGGGTTCTCGGAAGTTCGCGGCGCGTTCTTAGACCTCGAGATGCACACTGGTACCGAGGGAGTGGGCAAGCGCCACCGCCTGACCGACGTCGAGCCTCACCTCGTGGGGCCCGAAGGCGGAGAGGTCCAACCTCTCCACTCTTGCGCCTCTCAGGCCGGCCGGGTGGCGGTCGCGAAGGCGAGGGGAGCGGGTCGATCGCGCGTCCTCGGGTTCATCGCCAGCGTCGAGGGCGTGCTCCTGGTGCTAGTGGGGGAAACCTCGCCAATAACCGTGCGACGTATGGGCGGAGCCGGGGTTGGCAGGAAGATTCGCTGCCGGAC
>JBKPOM010000135.1:0-7029 GCA_046733115.1 Actinomycetota bacterium
GCCAGGGCGGCGTCCGTGGCCCCCTCCACGCTCATCGACTCGCCCATGCCTTCTTCGAGGGTGATCGCGGCGATCAGGGTGGTGTTCTTGCCTTAAACGCTTGGTGTGAATTATGAGTTCACCATCCCAACAAATCGGCAAAAGGCAGCCGGGGACGACCAAGCTGCTCGTTGAGCCACATACAGAAGTCGTGCAACGCTACTCTCGCTGCCAGGCGCGCTCGCAAACTCCTCAGCTTGTGGGGTCGCTCCCACCACAGGCCGAAGGCGTTGAAGAGCTTATTGTAGACGCCCTCGATGATTTGACGTATTTGACGTATTCCGGCCACCCATCTCCTGAGCCGCTTGGGCTAGTTCCGCTTGCGGCTGTTGCGCTTGGGCGGTGGATGATGCGCGCCCCGTAGCATTCCAGCCAGCGCCTTTGGTTTTCTTCGCCCTCAAAGCCCTTGTCGGCTACGTAGGGTCCTGCGGCCACCGTGCCCCTGCTCGGCAGCCGAGGGTTCGGTCGATGCCGCACGGCGAAGAAGGTCTAGAAGCTATCTCATAAATATCTGGCCTGCTAGCGAGACCATGTTGCCAGAGAGTATTGAGCCCCATAAATGACGAGAAAACGCCGCTGGCAGTGCTTGCCTAAGTCAGTCTAATCTTCTCCTTCCCTATTTATGAGATAGCTTCTAGATGGTTGGTTTCCGGCGGACAACGACAGCCGGACGACCCGCGGAGGAAAGTCTCGTGCGGCGTGGGTCGTAAAGTTCTTCGTGTCCAGTTCCAGATCTCCGGTCTCGATTATCTTGCCCTTGCTACCAGTCTCGCTGCGCTTCAGGTTGGCGTTGATGCGGGCGACGAGCTCCTTCATGCCGAAGGGTTTGGTCACGTAGTCGTCTGCGCCGGCCTCGAAGCCGCGGACCTTGTCCTCCTCGGAGTCCTTGGCCGTGATCATCACTATCACCACGCCCTGGTCGCGCTCGCGGATCCTCTCGCACACCTCTATGCCGGACTCCTCGGGGAGCATGATATCAAGCAGGATCAGGTCGGGTCTCTGCTTCCTCGCCAGCCGCAGGGCATCGGCGCCGTTGGTCGCCTGGCTGACCCCGAAGCCGTTGCGGGAAAGGTTGTAGGCAAGGGTACCCATGATCACCTCGTCGTCCTCGACTATCAGGATCTCCGCCTTGTTACCCGTCACGTTACGCTGCTCCTCCGCGTCCGGCAGAAAACCAAGGGGCGAGCGAGCGGCCGTGTTACCCCTCGCCAAGGTTCCTGTCGAGGTACTGGCGCATGGCGCTCTCTATGCGCTCCCCCGTCACGAGGAAGACCGTGCTGCCGCCTATATCCACGCCGTGGTCGGAGATGCGCTCGAGGTAGTGGACCATAAGGGCAGCCCGCATCCGCCACTCAGGCGCCCCACCCCCGCCGCCCGAGGGGTTGGCTATGAGGTTCATGGCCTCGGAGTAGAGCAGGTCCACCTTGTCATCTTTGGCCTGGAGGTCGCGGGCCCTCGCGATGTCGCGGTTCTCGAAGACGTCCAGGCCTTCGTCGAACACGTTGCGAGCGGTCCTGGCCATCTCCACCAGGGCGATCTCCAGGTCCTCGTCGCGCTCGAGGTCGGCGGTCTCCGCGATCGCCTGGCAGATGTGCTCGGTCAGGGTTCCCGATCTGACGAGGTGGTTCGTCACGGACTGCACGGTGTAGAGGAGCCTGAGGTCGCGGGCCACGGGGGCCTGGCGAGCCTGCAGGATCATACACTCCTCCTCGATTTCCATCCCCCGCGCTTTAAAGCGGAGGTCGATCCCTAGTTCCCGTTCCGCCGCTCCGGCGTCGTGTGCCTCTAGGGCCCTCACCGTGTTCTCCAGGGACGCTTTGACCTCCCCCCCGAGCTCGAGGAGGTCCGAGATTAGGCTGTCGAGTTCCTGCTGGAAGGTCTCACGCGGCATGGCCTAACCGAACCGTCCCGTCACGTAGTCCTCCGTCTCCTTTCGCTCGGGGTTCGAGAACATCTTCTCCGTCTCGTCGAACTCCCAAAGCTGACCAGGCTCGCCCATGTCTTCGATAAAGAAGAAACCCGTGAAGTCCGAGGCTCGGGCCGCCTGCTGCATGTTGTGGGTCACGATGACGACGGTGTACTGCACTTTGAGGTCCGCCATGGCGTCCTCGATCTTCTGGGTCGAGACCGGGTCGAGGGCGCTCGCCGGTTCGTCCATCAGTATGACCTCCGGCTCCATCGCCAGCGTCCGTGCTATGCACAACCGCTGCTGCTGGCCACCGGAGAGCGAGGTCCCGCTGTCTTTCAGTTTGTTCTTGACCTCGTTCCAGAGCGCGGCCTGATTGAGGGTCTTCTCAACTACGTCGTCCAGTTCGCTCTTCTTGTGTTTGCGGCCAAGCCTCAGACCCGCGACAACGTTGTCGTAGATGCTCATCGTCGGGAAAGGGTTCGGCTTCTGGAAGACCATCCCGACCCTCCGCCGAACCCTAACGGGATCCACCTCGGCGGCGTATATATCCTCGCCTTCGAGCGTCACGCGGCCATCAACGCGAGCACCCGGCACGATCTCGTGCATCCTGTTCAGGCTGCGGATGAAGGTACTCTTCCCACATCCCGAGGGGCCGATGAGCGCTGTTACGTGGTGCTTTCTTATGACCATGCTTACGCCTTTGAGGGCCTGGAAGGCACCGTAGTACATGTCGAGGTTCTCTACCTCCATGATGGGTTCGTCGTGCGGCTGCGGAGTGTTCACGCCACGCTTCCTCGATGCTTCAGGCCGTTGTCGCTCGCTCGTTTGCGCCACGGAACGCATCTTTGAGGTCTTCTCGGAATCCAAAACCTGCCTCCTGTAGTGCTCGCCAAATCAGCCGCACCGGCAAAGACGCCGCGGGAACGCGCGGATCAAAACTTCGTCCCCTCTCCCCTGAACACCACGCGGGCCAGGATGCTCAGGCCGAAGATCAACAGGATGAGCAACAGAGCGCCGCCCCAGGCCACCTTCACCACGTCCGGGAAAGAAGCTCGTCCCAGCTGGTAGATCAGCAGTGATAGCGTGGTCGTGGGGCCGTTGAATATGTTCTTGCTGATTGGCGCGGTCGTACCGAATATCGTCATGATGAGCGGCGCCGTCTCGCCCGCGACCCGCGCGACGGCGAGGAATATACCCGTCACGATGCCGCTCAGCGCAGTGGGAACGACCACGCGCATTATCGTCTTCCAACGCGATACGCCCAGGGCCAACGAGGCCTCGCGGATCGAACCAGGCACCAGGCGGATGATCTCCTCCGTGGTGCGTGTGATCACCGGGATCATCAGGATGGCGAGGGCTACTGCCCCGGCGACCGCGCTGTAGGCCCCGCCCGTGTTCAGCACGATCAAACCGTAGACGAACAGGCCGACCACGATCGATGGCACCCCGGCCAGGGTGTCCGCCGTGAACCTGATGACCGCGCCCAAAACGTTGCTGCCGTACTCGGCGAGGAACACCCCTGCCATAACGCCCATCGGGACGCCTATCAGGAGGGAGAGGCCCACGACCTCGAGGGTGCCGAATATCCCGCTCCTGATGCCGCCAGCCTCGTAGGTCGTCGGAAGCTGCGTGAAGAACCGGACGTTCCACGCGCTAAGACCCTGTACGAGCACGTAGATCACGATCCAGGTCAGGGGGATGATCGCCAGTGCGGTGCAGGCGTAAGCTACGACGGTCATCGCCCTGTCCATTATCTTGCGGCGCCTGTAGTCGCCCGAGACGGGCCGCGTCAACTGGCTCAAGCCCTCGCCCCTCCCCTCGGACCCCCGGAGAGTACCGTTACCATCAGCCGTGCCGTGATATTAATCGTGATCGTGATGGCGAAGAGCACCAGGCCGAGCTCCAAAAGCACGGGGAGGGTTAACTCCGTCGCCTCCGACCACTTGCTCGCGATCTGGCTGGCTATCGTCGCCCCCTGCTGGTAGAGCGAGTGGAAGATCTGCGGGTTGTTGCCGATGATGAACGTCACGGCCATCGTCTCCCCGGCCGCGCGGCCGAGTCCGAGTATCCCTGCCCCGAGCACGCCGTTTCTAGCGTACGGCAACACCGCCCGGCTGAACATCTCCCAGCGGGTGGCGCCGAGGGACGTCATCGCCTCCCTCTGCGCGTTGGGCACGGTCCGCAAGACGTCCCTGGAGACGGCGGCCACGGTAGGAAGGACCATGATCGCGAGCACGATGCTGGCCGTGAGGACGGACGTCCCGACGAAATTACCGCTAAAGACCGGGAGCCAGCCGAACGCCGACGACAGGGGAGGCGCGACGAACTCCCTCAGGAAACGGTTAAAGGCGTAGAAACCCCAGAGGCCGTAGACAATGGACGGTATGGCCGCCAGGAGTTCCACCAGTGAACCTAGGATACGATCGACGCGCTTGGGCGCTATCTCTACTAGGAAGGCCGCTATCCCCAAACCGATTGGCCCGGCCAGGAGCAGGGCTATGAACGCGGTTACCAGCGTGCCGTAGATGAAGGCCCCCGCACCGTAATCGTTTGTCTGCACATCGTAGACCGTGGTCCACAGAAACGCCCAGCCGAATTTCTCCCTCGCTGGCCCCGATTGCAGCCAGAGTTGAAATACGATGCCTGCCATGATGGCGAGGATCGAGACCCCAAAAAGAAAGGCCACGGTGGCGAAGACCGTGTCGCCCACGTTGCCTCGGCGCAGCCGCTTTAGGAAATTCAATGCCGCTCCGCCTCCTCCGATGACTGCTCTCTCCGGAGCCGCAAATTTGGCCCTCGCGCGCAAGCTTTACAGGAGGCCGCAGGAGATGAACCCGGCAGGGGAGAGCCACACGGCTTCCCTGCCGGTCTGTCAGAGATGTGCTCTCTTAACCAGGGTAACACTTCTGGCCCTCTGCCTCCATGCTCTTTATCTCCTGCTCGTCCTTCGACACCACGCTCTGCGGAAGCGTGACATAGTACAAGTCTGGCCCAAGCTTCTGGCCCTGGTGGGTTAGGTACCACGCGGTCTCGGCGACGGCCTTGCACGTTGCCAGGTCGTCCATCTTCTTCTGAACCAGGAGGTACGTGTAGTTCACGGCCGGATAGGCGTCGCCCTTGAACGGTGCCTGGGTGGAGATCGTCGCCCGCAGATCGCTCGGGATCTTGCCCTGCTCCAGCGCCGACCTGGCGGTACCTACGTTCGCCGTAATGTAAGGTCCTCCAGAGGTCTGCCCGATGTTGGCGTAGGTAATGCCCTGACCCTTGGCGTACTCGAGGCCGACGTAGCCTATGGAGTTGGGGTTCTGCTTGATCTGGCCGGCCACGCCGTCGTTGCCGTCGCCGCCGACGCCGCTGGGCCAGTTCACTTCTGTTCCGTAGCCGATCTTGTCTTTCCACCCAGGGCTGATGGCATCCAGGTAGCCGGTGAACATGTTGGTGGTGCCCGAGCCGTCGGAACGGTGTACCGTCACGATGCTGGCGTTGGGCAGTTGCGCGCCGGGGTTTAGCTTCGCGATCGCCGGATCGTTCCACTTCTTGATCTCGCCCATGAAGATGTCGGCCAGGACGGTACCGGTGAGGTTGAGGTCCTTCACGCCCTTGATGTTGTAAGCGGCCACGGCAGCGCCGCCGAAGGTGGCCACGTGGTACACGTTCCCGTCGACATCTTTGACCTGCGAGTCGGTCATCGGGGCGTCGGAGGCGCCGAAGTCGACGGTGCCCTGGGTGAACTGCTCTATGCCGCTGCTGGAACCCACGGGCTGGTAGTTAACCTGGATGTCGTTGGACTGCTGCGCCTTCTGGAATATCTTCTCGTAGACGGGTTGCGGAAAGGTGGCGCCGGCGCCGGTGATGCTGGTGGCCATGCTGTTGCTACCACTACCTCCGCTATCACCGTTGCCGCCGCTAGCGCTCGTGGCACATCCGATTAAGACGAGACCAAGACCCACAGCCAAACCCATCCCAAGTAGCTTCCAAGGCAAGGATGCCTTCACGTTGGTGGTGCTCCTTTCATTTTCGGGCACATGTGCTTTCATCTATCTCATCTACTCCTGGGGCAGGATGGTAGGGCAAGGATTCCTGCCTTGCGTTACACGCGGGTAAGAAACGCATTAAATCTCCGTTTCACGGATCGAAAAGCCTTGAGACTACGGGCGCAGAGCATGCAAACTTTGGTCGATATGGCAGAAAAGCACTCGACCGAAGAGTCTCACAGGTTACTCCTTGCGGCGGAAAGCGTCGCCGAGGGCTTCTCTGTCGCGGGTTGGTTAGAGCGCGAGGGTTTCGAGGTTATAACTGCCATTGATGGCCAAGAAGCGGTGCAGATCGCGTGCTCTTCTTGGCAGCCGGACGTCGTTCTACTCGATGTTACGCTGGCCGAAGTAGATGGGTTCTCAGTCTGCGAGCACGTCAGGGCCACAAACCAGAGGGCAGTGATCTTCGTGCTTAGCGCCGGTTCTCAAGAAGATGAGATCCGAAGCCTCGTGGCGGGTGCCGACGATTACCTCGCCAAGCCCTTTGCCTCGGAGGTGCTGCTGGCCCGAGTGCGGGCACACCTTCGTAGCCGCCGGGCCGCCGGCAACCAGCGAATCCTGGAGTTTGGAGACCTCTGGCTGGATGCGAAGAACTACGCAACCCGGGTAAAGGGCGAGTGGATAGACCTGCGACCGCAGGAGTTCCGCCTACTCATAGCCTTGGCGCAGTCCTCGGGGGTGCCCGTGAGTCGCCGAGAGCTGATCCGGCGTGCGGGAGCCACCTGGCGGGGCGCCTCCAGCCGCACGGTGGACATGAACATCAGCCGCATCAGGGCCTGCGTAGAGACACCTTCCGACTACACCTACATACACAGCATCAGGGGCGTCGGTTACAGGTTCGAGCCCACGCTAAAAGGGGCCTTGAGTCTGGTGTCGCCGAAAGGACGGAGCGCATGATGTCGAGCAGGGACGGGTTAGGCCTCGACTTCCTCGCCAGCCTCAGGGCGTCGGCGCCGTTGGTCGCCCCTTTTACCCCGAAGCCGCTGCGGGAGAGGTTGTAGGCAAGCATACTCATGATCGCCTCGTCGTCGACTATCCCGGCGCCGC
>JBKPOM010000136.1:0-29117 GCA_046733115.1 Actinomycetota bacterium
GGCGATAGGGTCGGGGTGCCGTGGCTCGGGTGGACGGACGGCGAGTGTCGCTACTGCCTCTCGGGGCGAGAGAACCTGTGCGAGAACGCCAGGTTCACCGGGTACCAGATCGACGGTGGCTACGCCGAGTACGCCGTCGCCGACGCTCATTTCTGCTTCCCGATCCCCGACGGTTACCCGGACCTGCAGGCCGCTCCTCTGTTGTGCGCCGGCCTGATCGGGCACCGCTCCCTGCGCCTCGCCGGCGATGCCGAGAGGCTCGGTCTCTACGGCTTCGGGGCCTCGGCCCACATCGTGGCCCAGGTCGCGGCGCACGAGAACAGGCGCGTCTTCGCCTTCACCAGCCCGGGAGACGATGAGGCGCAGCAGTTCGCCGGGCAGCTCGGCGCCGAGTGGGCCGGCAGTTCGGAAGAGTCGCCACCCGAGGAACTGGACGCGGCCATAATCTTCGCGCCGGTAGGCGCCCTCGTCCCTGCTGCCCTCAGGGTCGTTGCCAGGGGCGGAACCGTGGTCTGCGCGGGCATACACATGAGCGACATCCCCTCTTTTCCCTACGAGATCCTGTGGGGAGAACGCTTGCTACGTTCGGTCGCCAACCTCACCCGCCAGGACGGCCTGGAGTTCCTCGCACTCGCCCCAAAGGTACCCGTCCACACCGCAGTCGTGCCGTTTCCCCTTGAAGGGGCCAACGAAGCACTAAAAACCTTGCGCGACGGCAGGATCCGGGGCGCCGCCGTGCTTCTCAGCTAGTCAGCATTTCAACCGGTCAGCATTTCGGCTTTTTCCCATTCTGGCTTCGCCCGGCCGCGCAAGAGGAAATTCGCTGCCTGCTGCGGTCGGGTTTATCGCTTGCGGCAACGCCCCGGGCGATCAGCTGAAATGCTATAAAGCTAACGTATCACGTTCAGGGCACCCGGCTCGATGCGGAACGACATGGGTAGCTCACCCCAGAGCTCGCCGTCGAGTTGCACGGGCACTTCCGCGCCAGGGGCCCTGGCGCTGACCTCGGTAGAGGTGAAAGACTTCATCGCGCGGTTCAGGGGCCTGCGAGCCATGATCCAGGTGAAGACGTCCGGCCTGAGCAGGACGCTCACGCGCTCGACCAGTATGGTCTCGAGCTCGCCGCTGGTCAGGAGGCCGGGACCGGACACCCTGTAGTCCCCGCCGTAAAAGTGGCCGTTGGCGACTATGGCGAACCTCGCGACGTGGACCTCATCGCCGTTGGCTATCTCCACGGTGGGGAACCTGTTACCGAAGAGCACCCTGAACGCCGTTACCGCGAAGGCCAGTCCCCGCAAAAAGCGTTTCAGGCGCGGCGTGACGGTGCCGACCACCTTCGCGTCGAAGCCTATGCCGGCCATGCAGGCGAAGCGGCGCTCGACGCCGCTCTCGTCCGTGGCAACGCCGAAGTCCACGTGGGAGACCTCGCCGTCCAGGATGCGCCGGCAGGCCTCCTCCGCCTCGAGCGGCAGGCCGAGCTCCCTGGCCAGCACGTTCGCCGTGCCGAGCGGCAGGATGCCGAGCGTGGCCCCGGGCGAGAGCCCGTTCAGTACCTCGTTCACCGTGCCGTCGCCCCCCGCGGCCACGACCAGACGGTCGCCGGCGAAGGCGGCGAGCCCAGTGGCGTGGTTGGGGTGTTCGGTGTTGAGTACCTCCACCGAAAGACCTCCGGAGCGCAGGATCTTCGCGAATCGCTCCAGATAACCCTCGTCGCCCGCCCTCCCCGAGTTGGGGTTGCCGATAATCACAGCGTCCGTGGTCGTATCCATCTCCATACTATAGCCCTTTTGTTGGAGACCAATCTGCCGTAACATACGCGCCGTGGAAGGATTCGTCGTACCAGGGATCGGGGTGGACGTGGTCGACGTCGAGAGGATGCAGTTCGCTCTCCAGCGCACCCCGAAAATACGGCGGCGTATCTTTACGGAGGCCGAAATCGCCTACTGCGAGAAGTACCGTTTCGCCGAGCGCCACTACGCCGGACGCTGGGCCGCCAAAGAGGCCGTGACCAAGGCGCTCGGATGCGGCCTGATCCAATGGAACGGCATAGAGGTGGTGCGGCGCCCCCGCCAGGCACCGACCGTCCGCATCACGGGAGACAAGATCCAACGTTTCGCCGACCTGGTCGGCGTCCGCGAGGAGGACCTGCACATCTCCATAACCCACTCCGAACTCTCCGCCGTGGCCGTCTGCGTCGTGCGCAGGGAGCAGATCTCCCGATGAAGCTCTACACCGCAGAAGAGATGTCCCGCGCAGACGCAGGGGCGCAAGAACTCGGCATCCCCGGCGGCGTGCTCATGGAGCGTGCGGGAGCGCAGATGGCCGGCCTGGCCCTCGAACGCTTCGCCCCAGGCCGAGCCGTGGTCGTCTCGGGCGGCGGCAACAACGGCGGCGACGGCTTCGTCATCACCCGCGAACTGCACCGCCAGGGCGTCGAAGTAGCGGTTCTGGCGACGAAAAGCGAGTACGAAGGAGACCTGGCGACCAACCTCGAAGCGCTACGCAACCTCGACGTGAGGCTCATCGAAGAGGAAGACCTCGACGCCGAGTTGGGGACGGCCGACCTCATCGTGGACGCTTTGCTCGGCACGGGATTCTCGGGGGAGGTAAGGGAGAGGGAGGCCGGGATCATCGAGCGGATGAACTCCGCCGAAGCTCCGGTACTCGCCGTTGACGTACCCTCCGGCGTGGACGGGGCGACGGGCGAGGTCCAGGGGACGGCCGTGTCCGCCGACCTCACGCTCTGCGCGCACGCGGCGAAGGTGGGATGTGTAATTTCTCCCGGCCGCGAGCATGCCGGCGAGGTCGTCGCCGTGGACATCGGCATCCCACCGGAAGCAGACGTAGAACCTTCCCTAGTCTGGACCGACGCGGCCTCGCTGCGGAACAAGATACCGCGCACCGCCGAGCCGGCTCACAAGTACTCGGCCGGCGCTCTGCTCGTCGTCGCGGGCTCGCGCGGCATGGCGGGCGCCCCGGTGATGGTGGTGCGCGGTGCCCAGAGAACGGGGTGCGGCATCGTCTTCCTCGCCACCTCCGAGGGCGCGGCCCCCGCTGTCGACCTCGCGCTTACCGAAGCGCTCATCTACGGCGTCGCTGAAGATGATGAAGGGTTCATGGGATCGGGAGCTCTGGAGGAGATCCTGGAGCACGCGGAGAGGGCCACCGCGCTCGTGATGGGACCGGGCACGGGCACGGGGGACGATGGCAGGCGCCTCGTGGAAAGCATCCTGCAGGAGGTTGAGGTTCCCGTCCTGCTCGACGCCGACGCCATCACCAACCTCGCGGGAACCGACGTTATCTCCGAACGAAGTGCTCCAACGCTCGTGACGCCGCACGCGGGGGAGCTGGGGCGTCTGCTGGGATCGGGTGCCAAAGAGGTCTCGGCCCACAGGCTCGGCTCGGCCCGAGACGCGGCCGAACGGCACGGTTGCTGCGTGCTGCTCAAGGGCTCGGACACGCTCGTCGTCGAGGGCGAGAAGGTGGCCGTCAACTCCACGGGGGAAGTCGCGCTCGCCACGGCGGGGACGGGGGACGTGTTGTCAGGGGTGATCGGGGCCCTCCTCTCGCGCGGGGTGGACCCTTACGAGGCGGCCAGGGCCGGCGCCTGGGCGCACGGACGTGCTGCGGAGCTCTGGCTGGGGGAGACGGGCTGGCCCGCCGAGAGCATGGTGGCGACCGATTTGCTGGAGTATCTGCCGCGGGCCGTTGGGGAGCTGCTCTGAGCTTCAGGCTGCTCTTCGTCGGGGACGTCGTCGGGCCCGCAGGGTGCACCGCGGTCCTCGACCTCGTGCCGCGGTTGCGCGAGGAGCTGGGTCTCGACGCGATCGTGGCCAACGCCGAGAACTCGGCGCCCGCGGGGCGTGGGATCACGCGCGAGAGCGGCTCCGCGCTGCTCTCAGTCGCCGACTTTTTGACCCTCGGAAACCACGCCTTCGACGCCGAAGGGTACAGGGAGGTCCTCGAAGAGGAGGGTAGGGTGGTGCGTCCCGCCAATTTCGGCGAGAAAGATGCCGGGCTGGGGTGGGGACTCTTCGATGCCAGCGGCGTAACCGTCGGCGTCACCAACGTGCTCGGGCGCGTGTTCGTCGAGAGGACGAAGATGTCGCCCTTCGAGGCCGCCGACCAGGCCGTCGCGGAGCTGGAGTCGCGCGGCGCCGCCCTCGTGCTCGTCGACTCCCATGCTGAGGCCACGAGCGAGAAGCTGGCGCTCGGCCACTATCTCGACGGAAGGGCGCAGGCCGTGCTCGGGACCCACACGCACGTACCGACGGCCGATCTTTCGTTGTTGCCCGGCGGGACGGCGTACGTTACCGACGTGGGCATGACCGGCTGCAAGGACAGCATCATCGGCTTCGAGAGGGAGGACTTTCTCGCGTTGTTCCTCGGGAACTGGCGTGGGATCTCGGTCGCCACTCGCGGCCCCGTCGTCTTCAACGCCGCGCTCGTCGAGTTCGACCTCGATGCCAGGCGGGCCATTGGTGTCAAGGCCGTACAGAGGGAGTGGAAGTCTTGACCTTGGGTTCTTCGGGCCGCTTAGAGCCTTTCTCGGAAAGGATAAACCATTCCGAGAAAGGAGCACTTCGGCAAGTCAGCACTTCAGCAAGTCAGCTAAGAGAAAAGGGGGCCTCGCCTATCGATCGTCGCCTTACCCTCGCCGCGTTTTCGAGAGGATTCGTTTTCTTCCAGAAACGTCGCGTGAGCTAAGAAGTAGCCGACCGGCTGAAATGCTGACTTGCTGAGAGCTTACAAAGAGGTTCAACCTCTTTGTAAGCTGCTAAAAATGGCAGCAGGGAAAGACGAGCAGGGGGATAGACGTGGAGCAGCAGGACATTCGTGAGATGAAAGTGGCCGAGATCGTACACGAGGAGTGGCCCACGCTAGGGCCCGACGAGACGGTCGAGGCTGCCATCAAGCTCTTCGCCGAGTCCGGCATCTCGGGCGCACCCGTCGTCGATAACGGGAGGCTCGTCGGCATAGTCACGGAGGGGGATCTCATCTTTCGGGACGCCGACGTGAAGGCGCCTGGCTTCCTCGACATCCTCGGCGGCATGATTCCTCTGGGGAGCTGGGACGAGTACCGCAACGAGGCGCTCAAGAGCGCCGGCGTGACCGTCGACGAAGTGATGAGCAGCGACCCGATCACGATCTCCCCAGACGCAACCCTCGCTGAGGCTTCCACGATCATGGCCGAAAAGAGGGTCAAGATCCTGCCCGTCACCGAAGGCGACGTGCTCCGGGGCGTGATCACGCGCATGGACATCCTGGTTCTGCATCTACTCCGTCCACACAGGTGATGAGTGGGGGACTGTTGGGGCAAATCGCCGCATTGGCGGGATGCAAAGAGTCGCACTACCAGACACAATCGCGGGCGTCGGTTACTATGGGAATATGAAGAAAGCTTGCGCCAAAGGTAGCCGACCTTAAGCCTGTTCGCACGCCTGGGCCGGTTTACCTACCGCCGCCGATGGCCGATCCTATTGTTCTGGGCCCTGGTGTTGGTGACGGCGGCACTTTTCGCGCCCAAGCTCGGCGGCCAGCTAATAGGTGGCGGGTTCGAGGGTTCGGGTGGGGACTCGGAGCTGGCCAAAGACCTCATGGTCGAGAAGCTCGGTCTCTCTCGGGCAAACCTCATTATAGTCTTTGAGAGCGACAATCGTTCCGCAAGAAGCGCGGAGTACCAGAGGGCCGAAGATGAGGCGCTCGAACCACTCAGCAACATGGAGGGGATTCGTTCCGTAACTACCTACGCTGCTACCCGAGATCGGCGTTTCTTGTCAGAGGATGGTAATAAAACCTACGCCCTTGTCGGGTTCAACGTCCCTGCGGACGAGACGCAGAGCCTGGTAGACGAGGTGCGCGGAAAGGTGCGCTCCGACGAGCTGACGACCTACGTAACGGGACCTTCCGCCGTCTACCTGGATATAACGAACGCCAGCAACGAGGACATTCGGCGGGCCGAGAAGTATGCATTCCCGCTGGCGCTCATCATACTGCTGATCGCCTTCGGGACGTTGGTGGCAGCCGGAATCCCGATCCTGATCGGGGGTGTGAGCGTCCTAACGGCCCTGGCGACGCTGTACTTCCTGGCCGGCGTCTACGATATGTCCGTTTACGTGTTGAGCATCGCCACCATGCTCGGGCTCGGACTCGGCATCGACTACGCGCTCTTCGCTGTGAGCCGCTTCCGGGAAGAGCTAGAGAACCACCCGATTCCAGAGGCAGTGTCGAGAACGGTGGCAACGGCGGGAAGGTCCATCTTTTTCTCGGGACTAGCGGTTTTGATCGGGCTTTCAGGATTGCTCTTCTTCCCGTTTATGTTTATCCGCTCCATAGGGGTCGCGGGCGTCCTCGTAGTGTTAGTCTCGGTCTCCGCTGCGTTGACGCTGCTGCCAGCGGTCTTGGGCGTCCTCGGGCACAAGGTGAATGCGCTCGCGGTGCGGAGGAACCGGGACGCGGTGGGGGCGGGTTTCTGGAGCAGGAGCGCGGAGGCCGTTATGCGGCATCCGGTGCTTGTTATCCTGATCGTGGGAGTAATGCTCTCCGCCCTGCTCTACCCGGTAACCCATATGAAGATCGGTATGCCCGAGGCGAGCGTCCTGCCCGACAAGTACGAGTCTCGCGCCGGGGACGACATCCTCAAGCAGGACTTCGATTACGCCAGCCTTTATCCGATGCAAATCGTCGCCACTGTGCCGGAGGACCCACTTAGCGCCGAGGGCCTCGAAGACGTCAAACAGCTCGGCGAACGCATACGAGAGGCTGACGGTGTACGGAGCGTCCAGAGCATCTACACTATTGGCGAAACCGCCGCCCGCGAGTACGCAAAAGGAGTATCCGAAGCCCGCAGGGAGGCAGAGGCCGAAGCGCGAGGAAGAATAGACGCTCTGGTACAAGAGCAGTACAACCAGCTCGAGCAGGAGCAGGTCCAAAAAGCGGTAGACGAGCAAACCTCACAACTGGAAGCCGTTCAGGGAACCTTGCCGCCGGGGGCCGAAGAGCAAATCCGGTCCCGGGTAAAGCCGAGGGTCGAGAAACGTCTGGAGGAGGCCAGAGCCAGAGAACAGATACGGTCCGAGGTAGAGTCGGAAGTTCAGCAGCGAATAGATGAACAGGTTCCGAACCTGCCGGAAGGCATCTCCGCCAACGGAGAGATCACAGCCGAAGGCGTCGCCAACTTCCTGAAACTGCCCGAACCCCGTAAATCCGAGGAGCTACAGAACGCGATAGACGACTCCGTGGCGGGAGATCTCACGCTACTGCGTGGTGTCACCGAGACCAGTCCCTACACCGCGGCCGCCCGCGAGGCCGTTGGCGAGGTGCGCTCGGTCGAGCCACCGGAGGGCGTAAGCTATCTTGTCGGCGGCCTCTCCGCCGGGCAGGAGGACTTTATCCGTAGCGTTTACGGTAAGGTGCCTTACGCGGCGGCGTTCGTGCTGGGGGTGACCTACCTGGTACTGCTCTACACCTTCAGGTCCGTCTTTATACCGCTGAAAGCTGTCGTGGTGAACATCCTGAGCCTCACGGCGAGCTTCGGTGCGATGGTTTTCGTGTTCCAGGATGGCAACTTCTCGAACCTCTTGAACTTCACGCCACTGGGCTTCGTGGACGCTACGCTCCCGATCCTGATGTTTTGCATTATCTTCGGCGTCTCGATGGACTACGAGGTGTTTCTCCTCTCCCGCATAAGGGAGGCCTACGAAAACGGCGACTCCAACACCGCCAGCGTCGCAAAGGGGCTTGGGTCCACCGCCGGTATCATTACGTCAGCCGCCGCCATTATTATCGTCGTGACCGGTGCGTTTGTCTTTAGCAGCGTCATCGTTACCAAAGCGGTCGGCCTGGGCCTCGCCGTGGCCGTTTTCGTGGACGCGACGATCATCCGGGTCCTGCTGGTGCCGGCGACGATGCGCGTTGTGGGCGACTTGAACTGGTGGCCCGGCGGCCGCAAAAGCACCTTCGGCAAGCAGGCACGGGGTTCTCCTCCAACGCTCCATCGAGGGGCGTAGCTGCTGGCGACGTTCTAACCGAAAGCCTTTCGATTCGGCGGCGATAGCACGGTCTCTTTGGACTCGCCATAAAGTATTCTCTACAGGTGCTTTCGCTTTTTGCATGTTCACTGCGGCAGCTAAGATTAATTCGGAGTGTCGGCCTATAATTCTGTCTTGGGATTATTGGAACACCGGCAAAACCTGATACAAGGGAGGATTCTAGTGATAGAACCCCGTGCATCTTTACCTTTGCGGTTTCGCCTTCTAAACACGGTGGGTAAGCATCTTGGGGCTGCCCGCCTGCCTATCGCCGGGTTGGATGAGGAGACGTTGGTACATGCTGCGGTGCAAGCGACTGGCCTGACCGATTTAGGGGATTCGTATTACCGACAGGGCTTGTCACGGTTGCTGGAGTCTTTAGAGGACGACGCCGCGCTGCATTTCGCCGGTCGGGTAGCCAACCGGGAAATTATCGTCTGCAGCCTCATTAACCGGCTACTTCTGACCGAAGCACGCAAACGAACGCCCGCGGTTTTCCGGCGGCCGCTAAAGCCCCCGATTGTAGTACTCGGCCTACCCCGTTCAGGAACTACCTTCCTGCACCGGCTGCTGGCCCTGGATCCCGTGCATCGTGCCGTTCCGTGGTGGGAACTTGCGCGTCCTGTGCCCGACGCTAACTCTGGCCAACGGCCGGATCCTCGTCGCCAAATCTTACAGAGAAAGCTACACAGACGTCAAAAGGCGGTACCTGATTTCGACCGCAAACACTACTCCCGGGCAGACACCCCCGAAGAGTGCATCTGGCTGCTGGCAAACACCTTCTTCAGCCCCCTCTTCTGGGCGTCCGCGCCGGTGTACGGCTACCTGGACTGGTACAAGAACCATGACCGTCTGCAGGCCTACTACGAATACCGTCTACTTCTCCAGGTGTTGCAGGCGGCAGATCCGAAGCGACGCCTGACGCTCAAATCGTCCACCCACACTGGCGCCGTCGAAACCCTGTTACAAACGGTCCCCGAAGCCCTCCTCATCCAGACGCACCGCGACCCGGTGGAGGCCACCGTAAGCCTTGCCAGCCTCTTCTATTCGGTGCACAGCAGAATGACCGAGCGCCTCGACGTGCGCAGGATGACCGAAGCGATTCTGAGCTTCCACGAGCATCAGATAGCGCGCAACCTGGCAACCCGAGACAGTCAACCTGGCGCCTTGTTCGATGTGCACTATGATCGGCTCGTTGCCGATCCCATCGGCACCGTCAGAGACATCTACGACTATTACGACCTTGCCTGGTCGGAGGAGTTCGCAGAACGAATGCACAACTACGTGCAGCAGAACCCGAGAGGCAAGCATGGGGCACATCGGTATACTCCAGAGGACTTCGGACAAACGGGAGAAGCCATATCGGAGCGCTTCGCCGCTTACATTGAGAGATTCGAGCTTACCAGCCCGAATCGTATTCACTAGCTAGTTCAGGCTGACACTTCGGCATAACCTTCCTGTATAGCCTTCGTGTTCTCGTCTTATGTTGACTTCCGTTCCCACAATGCTCGAGCAGACTCGCTGGACCCTCATAAAAAAACCGGGTAGGCTACCCTCTGCGCGGAAGAGGCGGTTGTACGCTTGCGTTGGGATAGAGGCGTGGGCTGACGGAGAAGAATCGTGGGTAGCACGGTCGCAGGAGTCAGGACCCCAGGTCGTACCTGGGCCAAGATAGACCTCGGCGCCGTGCGCCACAACGTAAAGACCCTCAAACGCAAGGCCCCGAACTCACGCCTGATGGCCGTCGTGAAAGCGGACGCTTACGGCCACGGCGCAACCGAAGTGGCCCGCGCCTGCATCGAAGCCGGGGCAGACTCCCTCGCCGTCGTCACCGCCGAGGAAGGGGCTGAGCTGCGGCGCGCGGGCCTTGAGGCTCCGATCCTGGTCTTTACCGACCTGCTACCGGAGCGGCTCCCGCTCGCCGCCGAGCGCCGCCTGGCCGTGACGGCCCACTCCATCCCGAGCGCGAAGCTGATCTCCACCCACCCTGACCTCGAGGTCCACCTGAAGGTCAACACGGGGATGAACCGCTGGGGCCTCGAGCCCTCGGAGGTGGGGGAGGCGCGCAAAATTCTCGGCCCGCAACTTGCGGGCGTCTACACGCACTTCGCCTCCGCCGACGAGGAGGAGGCGACCAGGCGTCAGACAGAGTGCTTCGACTCTGTCCTGGCGGCGCAGCCCTTCGGCAATGTCCTCGTACATGCCGCGAACTCGGCGGCCACGCTCTGGCATCCTCGGTCCCACTACGATTGCGTCCGTCCCGGCGTCGCTCTCTACGGCTTGCACCCCGCGGGCGACGAGGGAGATCCGGCCGCGGAAGGCCTTCGGCCCGCGATGGAACTCAAGAGCTACGTCGCGGGTGTGCGGCGGCTCGCTCCGGGTGACGGGGTGTCTTACGGGCTGACCTTTAGGGCCGAGGAGCCGATGTTTGCGGCGACCGTGCCGGTCGGGTACGCTGAGGGGTACAGTCGTGCCCTCTCGGGGCGGGCTGAGGCCCTGATCCGGGGCCTCAGGCGCCCACTTCTGGGAAGGGTTACGATGGACGCCTGCGTATTCGGGGTCGACGGCGAGGTCGAGGTGGGGGACGGGGTCGTGCTACTGGGCACCCAGGGCGAAGAGCGTATCGGCGCGGAAGAGCTCGGCTCGCGCTCTGGCACGATAAACTACGAGATCACCACGGGGGTTAACCCGCGCCGCGTTGAGAGGAGCTACGAGGATGTTCGAAGGACTTAAGTGGAAGTCAGCCGCCAGACGGTCGGCGATAGTAATAGCGATCTACCTCGGCCTGCTCTACATCCTGGGCATCGCCTTCCCGGGCTCCAACTTCAGCCTGGACAGCAGGGCCCAGATCTTCAGCCTTCTCATCAACGCCACCCTGTTCTTCTTCATCTTTACGTTCGTCTACGCCTTGATCGAGCGAAGCAGAAACAGGCGCATGGCCGAGTCCGCCAAACAGAAGAAGCCGGGCAAGCCATCCCAGAGCGGAGGCGGCGCTGAAGCCGACGCCTCTTCGCTCAAGGGACACCCCAACCCCAACACGAGCCGCAAAAAGTCCCGCCGACGACGCTAAAGCGAGTCAGCAATCAGCAAGAACGGAGAGCTGAGATGCTGAAATGTTGAAGTGCTGACTGGCTGAAACGCGGTCGTGTAGAATCGCGCTGAGAGCGAAACGGTGCCAGAGGAGGCAGGGTCTTGAACATCGAGAGGGCGAAGAGGGACCGTTGGATCCGGGGCGTCTGCGGCGGCGTGGCCCACGCCTACGGTTGGAACTCCAGCGTGGTGCGGCTCGTCACGGTGGTGCTGGCCGTGATCATCCCCGGCCCAAGCACGCTGCTGGCCTTCGTGCTCTACTTGGTGCTGGGCTTCGTCCTCCCCGAGAACAAGGAGTTCTAGGGGCTTGGAGTTCGCGGAGGCCCAGAAGGAGGCCCTGGGCTGCACGAAGTGTGGGCTCTGCCACTCGAGGACGCAAGTCGTCTTCGGCGAGGGCCCACTGAACGCCGCCCTGTTCATAGTCGGCGAAGCCCCAGGCTTCAACGAGGACAAAGAAGGCAAACCCTTTATGGGAGCCTCGGGGATGCTCCTTGACCGTTTGCTCGAGTCTCTGGACCTCGGACGCGAGAGGGTCTACCTGACCACGCTGAACAAGTGCCGCCCGCCGGGATCTCCGCCGCGGTCTCCTAAACCCTCCGAGGTGAGCTCCTGCCGGCCCTACCTCGTCTCCCAGCTCGAAGCCGTCGACCCGAAGGTCGTCGTGGCCCTGGGCGACCTCCCGAGCCGGGTACTCACGGGCAAAAAAGAGTCCGTCTCGCGCATCAGGGGGCGTGCCATCCCTGTCGACGGACGCTACGTGTTCCCGACGCTCTCCCTCCAGCGGGCGCTCTACACCCCCGCCGACCGGGATCTCATCGTCTCCGACTTCTCTCGACTTCCCGAGCTCCTGGAAGCCGAGCGGCCCTCCACCTACGAGACCGTGAACGTCACCCATTCCCCCGAAGCCGAGTGGGAACCCGTCCAGCCGGGGCTCTGGTAGAGTCCCGGAATTTTCGTGACGTTCGAGGGACTAGAGGAGGCCGCGCTCGAAGGGCTGGCATCAAGGGTCGCACGCATGCTCGAGCCCGGCGACGTCGTCGTGCTCTCAGGCGAGGTCGGCGCCGGCAAGACCACCTTCGTGCGGGCCGCGGCCCTCGCTTTAGGCGTCACGGACAGGGTGACGAGCCCGACCTACCAACTGGCCCGCGGCTACGAAGGGCTCAAGGACGGGCGACGCATGGTCGTCAATCATATAGATCTGTACCGCTTGGAGGGGATCGAAGACCGCGACGTGCTCGAGCTCGACGACTACCTGGAACCAGAAGCCGTGACGTTTATCGAGTGGGCTGATCCGGCGCTGGACGCCATCGAGAACCCATCCCTCGTCCATATTTCACATGAAACCCCGACCACGCGCAGCGTGAGCCTCGAAGGACCCATCAAGGAGCGTTTGTCGACGTGCTGATCCTGGCGCTCGACGCCTCGACCCCGGTGACCGCCGTGGCCCTCGCCCGCGACCGCGAGGTCCCGACCGAGGTCTCTACCACGGGTCGCGGCGCCTCCGAAACGCTGCTCCCCGCCGTCCACGACGCCCTGGACCTGGCAGGGGAAGAACTCGGCTCCGTAGAACTCGTACTCGTCGGGGTCGGACCGGGAACGTTCACGGGCATCCGCATAGCGGCGGCCACGGCCCGCGCGCTCTCCGCCGGCACCGGCATCGACCTCGCCAAAAACTCCACCCTGGACGCCCTAGCCGCTCCCGCGCTCACTTGCTCGCCCGACGTGCTCGCGGTGCTCGACGCTAGGAGGGGGCAGGTCTTCGCCCGCAGGTTCTCCGAAACCGGACCAACGAGCGGCGTCTACTGCGTCAGGCCCGAGGAGCTGTCGGTGGATGGAGAACCGGTCCTCATCGGCGACGGCGCCGTGCGTTACCGTGAGGTTCTCTCCAATCTTGGGCGCATTCCACCCGACGGCTCCCCGCTGCACAGGGTCACGGCGGCCGGGCACGTTATATCCGCCGACCTCGCTCCCGTAAGCCCGGAAGACCTCGTGCCCATCTACGTTCGCGAGCCGGACGCCGAGGTGAGGCGCGACCTCAACCCCTGGAGCCGTCATTGAGCGAGGCGGAGCCACACCTGCGCAGGATGGAGGCCAGGGATCTCCCTTCCGTCATGGAGATCGACGCCCTTTGTTTGCCCAGGCCGTGGAGCGCGGCGATCTGGTGCGGAGAGCTCGCGAGCCCCTACGGGCTCTACCTGGTGGTCGAAGACAGGGGCGAGGTTTCTGGCCACATCGGGGTCCGTCACGTTCTGGGGGAGCTTCACATCACCACCATCGCCGTCAGGCCGGAGTATCGCCGCCGCGGACATGCCCGAGCCCTGATCGGCGCGGCTCTCGCCGCTTATCCCAACGCCCGTTACGCGCACCTCGAGGTACGCCCGGCCAACTGGGCTGCGATCTCGCTCTACGAGTCGCTCGGCTTCAGGACGACCGGCCGCAGGCCGCGCTACTACGGCGACGAGGACGCGTTGCTCATGACCCTGAGCCTCGACCAGGATCGCCTTTAGAACGCCGGCGCTCCTCGCGCTTTTTGCGGGCTTCCTCCCTGCGACGCCTGAGCGCGTCGGGCGGCTCGAAGGGCTTGAGCAGCAACAGCGCGGGCGCCAGGCAGGCCAGGAACGACACGAATATGCCGCCCGCGATCACGGGGTCTACGCGGCCCCCGACCACGTAGATCACGAACATCGCTAGCATCACCAGTGCGATGGCTGCGAAGAGTAGTGAGAACGTGCGCATGGAGCAAGTATAGACCGACTATGGAACAACGGACCGCCGGGGAGGATGGGGAGAACGGCGGTCCTTACAATGCAGTGTATCCGAGGCGAGGGATCTTCCCCACCCCCAGATCCGGCCCACTGAAAGCTCCCCGTCTGCACGGTCGAAGCGGCCCGGCCTCGCGACGGAATAACCAGCGTAGAAGGTAGGGGCTGCGTCGTCACGAAGTCTTCGCTCCGCGAACAGGCGACGCCTTCTGAAGGCTATCAGCCGTCAGCTGTCGGCCATCAGCAAACAAAGAGCTGACAGCGCGGTGCGCGAAGCGGACCGCTCTAAGTGCTATAACCGAGCCGTGATCCTTGCGATAGAAACTTCCTGCGACGACACCTGCGCGGCAATCGTCGAGCCCGACGGGCGTCGCGTCCTCTCCAACGTCGTCCACACCCAGACCGAACACGCGCGCTACGGCGGCGTAGTTCCGGAAGTCGCCTCGCGCGCCCACCTCGAACGGCTCGACTGGGTGGTCGAGAAGGCGCTGTCTGACGCCGATCTCCCCCTCGACGAGGTCAACCGCGTGGCTGTCACGACGCGGCCGGGTTTGATCGGGGCCCTCCTGGTCGGCGTCGCCGCCGCGAAGGGACTTGCCTACGCCCGCGGGCTCCCCCTCGTCCCAGTAAACCACCTGGAAGGTCACGTCGCCGCTGCGTACCTCGCCGACCCCACGCTGGAGCCGCCGTTCGTGGCCCTGATCGCCTCCGGCGGGCACACGGCTCTCTACTCGGTAACCCCCGACCGCAAGATGAACCCCCTCGGCCAAACCCTCGACGACGCCGCGGGCGAGGCCCTCGACAAGGGCGCCAGGATGCTGGGCCTCGGCTTCCCCGGCGGACCGGAGATCTCCCGCGTCGCCCGCGACGGAGACCCGGGACACCACGACTTCCCCGTCGGCCTCCGAGACAAGAACAACCTCGACTTCAGCTTCTCCGGCCTAAAGACGAGCCTCCTCTACAAACTGAAAGCGATAGACCGCGAGCAACTCGACGAGGAACTGCCGCACCTTGCCGCCGGCTACGAGGCCGCCGTCGTCGAAGCCCTCTCCCGCAAGCTTCTCCGCGCCATAGACCTCCACGACGCGCCCGCCGCCGTCGTGGCAGGCGGGGTTGCGGCCAACGCCTCCCTGCGCCAAACCCTCGAACGAGAATGCGCAAAGACCGGAACCAAACTCGTCGTCCCCCCGCCCGATCTATGCACCGACAACGCCGCCATGATAGGCGCCGCCACTCCTTACTCAGCTGCAATCGCCTATCCAGAGTACCTCAGTCTGAACGCCCGCAGCGTTTGACAGCACTTCAGCAACAGCACTTCAGCAAGTCAGCATTTCGGCTTGCCAACCATCGTGCCCGTGGCGTCCGTCAGCACCCACCTACCCCGTGCCCGCAAGAGGTCATCTCAAGATAGTTAGCCGGCTAACTATCGACGAAAAGTCTGAAATGCTGAAGTGCTGAAAGCGGAGGCCGGCCCGTGCTTTATCCGCGAAGCGAGGCGAGGGTGCGCTCGCGTTCCTCGCCTGTGAGAACGGTGCTCTTCGCGCATACCACGCAGGTCGCGTGCAGGTTCTCGGAATGCTCTTTTAGGTAGAGGAGCATTATCTTCTTCGGGACGCGGTAGAGGATCTGCTCCGTGTGGGCATCGCAACGCTCGCAGAAGCGCCGCTCTTCGCGGCCCAGTTCTTTAGGCAGGCGGCTCAGGCTTGGTATGCGGTCGGTACGGAAGATGCTCACGTTTGAATTGTAACCCCGCCAGTCATATACTCTGCGTCGGCACTCTGATCGAGAGAGTGCCAGGCAGTTGAAATCGCGCTCTAGTTTAGCAGAGGAGGCAGACAGTGGCGCACAAAGAGCTAAGGTTCGATACGGAGGCGCGTCGGGCGTTGGAGGCGGGCGTGAACAAGCTCGCCGACGCGGTCAAGATCACGCTGGGTCCCAAGGGCCAGTACGTGGTCCTCGACAAGAAGTTCGGCTCGCCGACCATCACCAACGACGGCGTAACGATCGCCCGGGAGATCGAGCTGGAGGACATCTTCGAGAACCAGGGCGCCCAGCTCGTCAAGGAGGTCGCGACCAAGACCAACGACGTCGCCGGAGACGGGACGACCACGGCGACGGTCCTGGCCCAGATCATCGTTCGCGAGGGCCTCAAGAACGTCGCCGCCGGCGCCAACCCGGTCATCCTGCGCGGCGGCGTGGACAAGGCCGTCGAAGTGGCAGTCGAGGCCATCAAGGGCCAGTCCACCGAGATCAGCGGCAAGGACGAGATCGCCCGCGTGGGCGCCATCTCGGCTCGTTCGGAGGAGGTCGGCAACGTCATCGCCGACGCCATCGACAAGGTCGGCAAGGACGGCGTCGTGAACGTCGAGGAGTCGCAGACCTTCGGGATGGACCTGGAGTTCACCGAGGGGATGCAGTTCGACAAGGGCTACCTCTCGCCCTACTTCGTAACGGATCAGGAGCGCATGGAGGCGGTCCTCGACGACCCCTACATCCTTATCGCCAACCAGAAGATCGGCAACGTCCAGGACGTGCTGCCTCTTCTGAACCAGGTCATGCAGTCCAACAGGCCGCTCCTCATCATCGCCGAGGACGTGGAGGGCGAGGCCCTCGCGACCCTGATCGTCAACAAGCTCAGGGGCACCTTCAACGCCGCTGCTGTGAAGGCCCCCGGCTTCGGCGACAGGCGCAAGAGGATGCTGGAGGACATAGCCATCCTTACCGGCGGCGAGGTGATAACCGAGGAACTGGGGCTCAAGCTGGAGAACACCCAGCTCAACCAGCTCGGTCGCGCGAGGAAGGTCGTCATCACCAAGGACGACACCACCATCGTCGACGGCGCGGGCGAGACCGAGAGGATCACGGGCCGCATCAACCAGATCCGCTCGGAGATAGAGACGACCGATTCGGACTTCGACCGCGAGAAGCTGCAGGAGCGGCTCGCGAAGCTCGCCGGTGGCGTGGCCGTCATCAAGGTGGGGGCGGCGACCGAGACGGAGCTCAAGGAGAAGAAGCACCGCGTCGAGGACGCGTTGTCCGCGACCCGGGCGGCCCTCGAAGAGGGCATCGTGCCCGGCGGCGGCGTGGCCTTCCTGCACGCCCAGCAGCCGGTGGCCGACCTGCTCGACGAGCTCGACGGTGACGAGCGCACCGGCACCAGGATCATCCACCGAGCTTTGGAGGAACCGATCCGTCAGATCGCGCACAATGCCGGGGCCGACGGCTCGATCGTGGTCGACAAGGTCCGCTCCGAGAGCGGCAACGTGGGCTTCAACGCCCTCACGGCCGAGTACGAGGACCTCATCGCGGCCGGGGTTACCGATCCGACGATGGTCTCGCGCTCGGCGCTGCAGAACGCGGCCTCCATCGGCAGCCTGATCGTGACCACGGACGTGATCGTGGCCGAGCCCGAGGAGGAAGCGCCCGCGATGCCCGCAGGCGGTATGGGCGGCATGATGTAACAGGCTCTACCTCAGAGCCTCTACAGGCGGCGCCCCTTTCGGGACGCCGCTCTTTTTGAGCAGCTTGCAAAGGGGGTTGAACCCCCTTTGCAAGCTCTCAGCAATTCAGTATTTAAGCAATAGAAGAGCTGACCCTTCCTTGGCCCGCTGCGTTAGCGCCTCGCCAAGTTGCGCGATTGAGGGCGCTTAACACATAAGGGGTCGCGTGTAGAAGTCCGCATCGTGTTGTAGGCGGGTGAGGGGGGAGCTTTGTGTATTGTCTCCCAACTGCGGTGCTCAAAACAGTGAAAACGCGACTTACTGCGTGAATTGCGGGAACGAGCTACGGAGGATCGAGACGCCAGGGATGGATGTTCCACTGCCGCCGCAACCTGGGACGCAGACTTCGTACTCTGGCCAGTCGCCGCAGCCGGACGTGCCGAACTACCTGGTACAGGCGATCCTTACGAAGATTTTCTGTTGCCTGCCGCCTGGATCGTCTCCATAGTCTACGCGGCCCAGGTAAACGGCAAGGTGGCGGCCGGGGATCGTGCCGGGGCTTTGCAATCCTCCCGTAGCGCCAGGATGTGGGCCTGGATCTCCTTCGGCACGGGCCCGGTTCTTGGCGTTGGATACCTGATCCTCGTCCGTGTAGGCGCGTTCGCCCAGAGCTAGACGAACGAGGATTATGTATCGCGTCCATCGGGACAGGCTGGGTGCATCGGCGGTCGTCCCGATGGCCGCGGGGGCTTGAGCTTCGTCTGTCTACTAGATCCGGAGGCCTCGGATCTGTATCCTCCCTGCCCTTTTCTGGCTCTTACCGGCTTCTACTGTCCGGGGTGCGGAACCCTTAGAGCCCTGCACCAGCTGAGGCGGGGACATCCGGTAGCGGCTCTGGACCTGGACCCTTTGATGATGCTCATGTTGCCGTTCATCGCGTACTTCCTCGCCTCCCACATGATGCTCGCCGTCACGGGGCGGCCCCTCAAGACGTTCTTTATCAGGCCGGCACTTATCTGGACGTTGCTGGGGGTCATCCTCGTCTACTGGCTCCTGAGGAACATTCCGGCCTACCCTTTTACCTTGCTCACTACCTAAGCGCGTGCCAAACCCACCCCCGAGACTGATCACGAGTACATGTCGGCTTCCCGTAAACGTTCCTTTCTGTAACCCTGCCGGTTTCGCGAGGGTCTCAAAGAGTATATAGTGCGGCTAGCCGGCGGCCACCGAGAGACAGGGAGCGGGGTGAGGGAGGATAAATAGGGGACTTGCCATACTGGTCGTCGTCCTGATGGTGATCCTTCTGTTCGTGCTCGTGTTGCCGTTCATTACTTAGGAAAACGTCTCCAACGAGGGAGGTGAGAACGTGCGGGGTGGGCTCATACCTATACTTGTGGTCATCGTCTTGATTCTACTGATCTTACTGCTGCTCTCGCGGCTTCTCTAGGGAGACTCCGCTGAAGTAGCAGATTTTAGTGGTGCAGGCTGAGTCTCCGGGGAGACAGACGAGTGGGCACTAACAACCTGGTTACCATCATAGTAGTCGTCATCATCGTGATAGTGATACTGGGGCTTTTAGGGTTTATACCGATATTCTAGGGCGGGACCCCTGCTTGACCGCGCCGGAGGTCGCGGTGTAGCATAAGCCCCATTGCGACGTCCGGCAGAAAAGCGTATCGGGGCCCACGGAGAACTGCCTCCGTGGGCCCCGATTCGTCTGCCTAGAACGACAGGAAAGGAACCCCGGCACCAACATGGACATCGAGATAGGTAGAGGCAAGACCGCCCGCAGGGCCTACGGGCTCGACGAGATCGCCATAGTACCAAGCCGCAGAACCCGCGACCCCGAAGACGTAGACATCTCCTGGTCTTTGGGCAACCTGAACCTGGATCTGCCCTGCCTCGCCAGCGCACTAGACGCCGCCGTCGACCCCACGACGGCGGGAACAATTGGCTTTCTCGGCGCACTGGCCGTGCTCAACCTGGAGGGCCTACAGACCAGGTACGAGGACCCCGGTCCCGTCTTCGAGGAGATAGCCAGCCTGCCCGAGCACAAGGCGACCAGGATTATGCAGGACATCTACGCCGAGCCGATCAAGGAAGAGCTGATCTTCCGCCGTGTGCAAGAGATCAAAGACAAAGGCGTGATAGCGGCTGCCTCGCTCACGCCCCAGCGCGTCGAGCGCTACCACAGGGCCGCCGTAGAAGCCGGCCTCGACGTTCTGGTCATCCAGGGTACGGTCGTCTCCGCCGAGCACGTCTCCAGGACGGTCGAGCCGCTGAACCTGATGGAGTTCGTGCCTTCGCTGAACGTCCCGGTAATCGTGGGCGGCTGCGCGAGCTACTCGACGGCGCTCCACCTCATGCGGACGGGGGCCGTAGGCGTCCTCGTCGGCGTCGGGCCCGGGCGCATCTGCACGACGCGCGGCGTCATCGGGGTCGGCGTGCCGCAGGCGACCGCCGTCTCGGACGCCGCAGCGGCCCGCATGCGCCACTACCTGGAGACCGGCGAATACGTCAACGTGATCGCCGACGGCGGGATGCGCACGGGAGGCGAGATCGCCAAGGCCATAACCTGCGGCGCAGACGCCGTGATGCTCGGCAGCGCCTTCGCCAAGGCCGAGGAAGCCCCCGGCCGCGGCTACTCCTGGGGTATGGCCACCTTCCACCCTACACTCCCGCGGGGGACCCGCATCAGCACCAGGACAACCGGGTCATTGGAAGAGATACTCGTCGGTCCCGCTCGCGAGAACGACGGCACCCTCAACCTCATGGGCGCCCTGAGGACCAGCATGGCGACGACCGGCTACCAGAACATAAAAGAGTTCCAGAAGGCCGAGGTCATGTACGCCCCCTCGCTCGCGACCGAGGGCAAGACCGAGCAGCGCTCCCAGGGCGTCGGAATGGCGAAATGACCACGAAGCGGTCATCGGGGAGTAGGGCGTTAGGGAAGACTACTCCCTATTCCCTATTCCCAACTCCCGGCATCCTACTGCGGAGGACCCGTTGATACATGTCCTCGATTTCGGCGGGCAGTACTCGCAGTTGATCGCGCGTCGCGTCCGAGAATGCCGCGTGTTCTCGGAGATGATCCCCTACGACACGCCCGTAGAAGAGATCCGGGCTAAGAACCCCGAAGGAATCATCCTTTCCGGCGGCCCGAACTCCGTCTACGAGGAGGGCGCCCCAAGGGTCGATCCTGTCCTCTTCGAGCTCGGTGTGCCGATGATGGGCATCTGTTACGGGATGCAGCTCATGGCGCTCGAGGAGGGCGGGGAGGTTGGGGCCGTCCAGATCCGAGAGTACGGCCGCTCCGACCTGCACGTCAAGGGCCACGAAGGCCTCTTCGCCGGCACCCCCGACGCGCAGAAGGCCTGGACGAGCCACGGCGATGCCGTCCTCTCCGTCCCCGAAGGCTTCGAGGTAACGGCCGAGACTCCTTCGGTACCGATCATCGCCTTCGAGAACCTAAAGGAGAGACGTTTCGGGGTCCAGTTCCATCCGGAGGTCCGACACACGGAGTACGGGATGGAGATCCTCAAGAACTTCCTGTACGAGGCCTGCGGCTGCAAGCCGGAGTGGACGCCGGTCAACATCATTACCGACGCGGTAGAGAGGATAAGGGAGCAGGTCGGGGACGCGAGAGCCGTCTGCGGGCTCTCCGGCGGGGTCGACTCGGCGACGGCGGCGATGCTCGTGCACAGGGCCATCGGGGACAACCTGACGTGCGTCTTCGTCGACCACGGCCTCCTCAGGCACAACGAGGCCGAGCAAGTCGTCGAGGCGTTCGGCAAGAACTCCGACGTGCCGCTCGTCCACGTGGACTCCAAGGGACGATTCCTGGACAAGCTTGCCGGCGTCACAGATCCCGAGGCAAAACGCAAGATCATCGGCGAGGAGTTCATCCGCACCTTCGAGGAAGAAGCGGGGAAGCTAGAGGACGCCAAATTCCTCGTACAGGGCACGCTCTACTCGGACGTCATCGAGAGCGGGACCCGGGACGCCGCCAGGATAAAGAGCCATCACAACGTAGGCGGCCTCCCCGAGGTCATGGACCTCGACCTCGTAGAGCCCTTGAGGAACCTTTTCAAGGACGAGGTCCGCGTCGTCGCCGCCGAGCTCGGGATGCCCGAGAGGCTCGTCTGGCGGCAGCCGTTCCCTGGACCAGGGCTCGCGATCAGGGTAATAGGCGACGTAACGGCCGAGAGGTTGGAGATACTCCGCAAGGCCGACGCCGTGTTGCAGGACGAAATACGCTCGGCAGGCCTCTACCGCGAGCTGTGGCAGAGCTTCGCCGTGTTGCCCGCCATCCACTCCGTAGGCGTCATGGGCGACGCCAGGACCTACGCCTACCCCGTCGTCATACGGGCCGTCACCTCGGACGACGCCATGACCGCGGACTGGGCCCGTCTCCCATACGACCTTCTCGAGCGTATCTCCAACCGCATCATCAACGAGGTCCCCGGCGTAAATAGGGTGGCGCTAGACATCACCAGCAAGCCGCCGGGAACCATAGAATGGGAATGAACAGGCATCAGGTACTAGGTGGCGGGCGCTCCTAGACTGCCCGTCCACGATCGCCACCGCAGAGCCGGTCGAACCTCAGCCGCCACGCTTTACGAGAGGGCGCCTCAAACCGGATCAACCTTACTTGATGCCTGTAGCCTGACGCCCATTTAACACAGATTTAAAGAGGAGTTTACAGAGCGGAAACTCAAGCGCGGAGCCGGTGCACTATTATCCCCTCTGGCGGAGCAAAACCTAGCAGGATTGGAGAATAGACGTGCCCGAGCCATCACGAACGCCAACCTCCCCTCCATCCTGGCCACGGTTTCGCGAGATGGTGGGCAAGAACGTGAAGGCATTATCCCTCGTTCCCAGGGAGCAGCGCTTCTACGACCTCTTCGAACAGCAGGCTTCGATACTCGTAAGTGCGGGCGTTCTTCTCAAGGAGACGCTCGACGAGACGGGGGACCTGTCAGCGCGCCGGCGGGAGATTAAGGACCTCGAGCGGCTGGGTGACGGGATCACGTACGAGATCATGCGCAGCCTCAACGAAACCTTCGTCACCCCCTTCGACCACGAGGACATCTCCGCCCTTGCGGCAGGTCTCGACGACATCCTCGACTACATCGAAGAGGTCGCCGATACGGTGAACCTGTACAGTATCATGACCGTACCCCGGGCGGCGAGTGAGTTGGCCGACCTTTTGGCGCAAGCGGCGGCGCAGCTCGAGCATGCGGTCGGCAAGCTTCGATCGGGTAAGAAGGATGGCGAATACGTCATCGAGGTTCACCGCCTCGAGGACGTCGGAGACTCGACGTCGCGTCATGCGATCGCCGAGCTCTTCCAGGGTCAGCGTGACCCGCTGGAGGTCATAAAGTTGAAGGATTTGTATAGCCTGCTCGAAGATGCGCTCGACCGTTGCGAAGACGTGGCAAACGTGATCGAGAACATCGCGATCAAGAATGCCTGACGCGCAGACGCTCCTTCTTGTCCTCACGATCGCCGTAGCGCTCCTGTTCGACTTCACCAACGGGTTCCACGATACAGCGAACGCTATCGGGACGGCGGTAGGAACGCGGGCGATGACCCCCCGCGTCGCCGTCGCCTTCTCCGCCGTTCTCAACCTCATAGGCGCGGTCGTGACGACACAGTTGCTGCACGCGGAGGTGGCGAACACGGTCGGCAGTCTCGTGGCACCCGCGGGCGGCGTTGCGCTCTCGATGCTCGTCGCCGTGCTGTTCAGCGCCATCACCTGGAACCTCATAACGTGGCGTGCCGGACTCCCCTCCAGCTCTTCGCACGCGCTGATCGGAGCCCTGATCGGCATGGGACTGGCGGTGTACGGCCTCGGGGCGATACAGTGGGCAGAGGTCTACCCGGTCTTCATCGCCCTCCTCACGTCGCCGATCGCCGGGCTTGTGCTCGCGTATATCGTTACCGTCTTGCTCCTCAACCTCTTCCGCAAGGCACGCCCGAGCCAGGCCAACGGCACATTTCGCAAGCTACAGCTCTTCTCTAGCGGTTTCGTTGCCTTCAGCCACGGGGCCAACGACGCACAGAAGACGATGGCCATCATAACCCTCGCCCTGTTTAGCTCGGGACACCTGACGGAGTTCGTCGTTCCGGTGTGGGTGGCGCTCGCCGCCGCACTCGCGATCGGCCTCGGGACGTGGGCCGGAGGTTGGCGCATCATCCGCACGATGGGGATCCGGATAGTGCGGATGGATCCCGTCCACGGGTTCGCCGCGCAAACGGTCGCCGCGACCGTGATCCAGCTGGCAACGGCCTGGGGATTGCCCGTAAGCACGACGCAGGTCGTGTCCGGTTCCGTCCTCGGCGCGGGCGCGACGCGGCGGTTCAGTGCGGTACGCTGGGGCGTCGCTCGCCGCATCGTGTGGGCGTGGATCTTTACCATACCGGCCTCGGCCATCTTGGCCGCTGTTGCTGCGCTCACGATCGCAGCCGGGCCGATAGCCGTAACGCTCGCGGTCCTAGTGATGGGGCTCGTGGTCCTCGCCTTGCTCGTGCGCCAGAGGCGGCGCAAGCAACTGAGTACCGATGTGGTAATGGGATCGATGGAAGACCCGGGTACTGCCCAAGCAAACTCGAGCTTGAACGACGGTAGCCGGAGCGTTAGTGATAAAGGTCGGAAAGTTGCCACAGCCGTAGCAGCTCCCGACAGGACGCGTCGCGACGGCCGGTGATAAAATAGGGAATCGCGTGGCTGCCTGGTTAGGAGATGGATCATGCCTCAGGGCACGACTTTACAACAAGGTTTAGAAGATCTGGTCGCTGAAGTCATCGACCTTGGCAAGGAGGTCGAAAACGCGATAGAGACCATGGTCAGGGCAATGGAGACGCGCGACGCCGACCTGGCGCGTAGCGAGCTCGGGGTAGATGCCCGCTACAAGGCCAGGGGTGCGGAGGCGGAGAGGGATTGCATGATCCTCCAGGCCAGCCGGACCCTGGCCGCCCAACACGTCGGGCACATCTACACCGCGCAGTCGGTGACGAACCACCTCGTGCGGTCGGGGACCCTCTGCGAGCACATCTGCCAGGCGCTCGTCGAGACCGAAGGCCAGAAGCGAGACCAGGACCTTGAGGCGGTTCTCATAGAGATGGCCCGGACCACTCGAAACGTGTTCCACGAGGGGCTCGATATCTTCGAGAACCGCGCCATGGACCGCGCACGCGGCCTCGAGGCGAGAGACGATAAGGTGGATCTCCTCTACTCCGAGGCCATGAACCTTATCGCCAACCCCTCGGACGGCAGGGGCGGCGCGTCGGAGTGGAGGATGCGGGCCGCGTTGATAGTCCACTATCTGGAGCGAATTTCAGACCACGGCGTAGACATCGGTGAACGCACCATCTTCCTGGTGAGCGGCGAACGGATAGAGGACGCCATGCAACAATACCTCGACCGTAACGTGGACGGCATTTGAGGTAGAGGTTTCCTCGAGGTCGGCCGGCTGGTAACCTAGATTACAAGCGATGGGTAGGAGGGACAAGCCAGCAGAAGAGGGTGATCGGGATAGCTCTTGAACAAGGCCGGAAGATCGCAGGGTAGGAAAGGACCCGCAAAGGAGCACGCGGTGAGCGACAATCCGGTATTTATGTACGCGGGCGAGTACGATGACGTCGAGGACGCTAAGGCGGATCTCGAAGCGTTGAAGGAGCTACACAGCGAGCACCTCCTTGGCACCTACGACGCCGCGGTGGTGACCAAGAACGAAGAAGGCAAGGTCAAGATCGTCGACAAGATAGAGAAGCCGCCCCAGCACGGTGGCTGGGCCGGCGCGGCGGTCGGGGCGGCGCTCGGCCTCGTCTTCCCTCCCGGCATCCTCCTCGGCGGCCTTATGGGGGCTGGAGCGGGCGCCCTCATCGGCCACCTCGAAGGGGGCATGTCGCGCTCGGACGTCAGAGAGGTCGGGGAGCTGCTCGATAACAGCGAAGCCGCGCTTATCGTGGTGGGGGAGGCGACGATCGAACGCTCGGTCGCGGAGGCGACCGAGCGGGCCAAGAAGGAGTTGAAGAAAGAGGTCAGGGCCGACGCCAGGGAGATGGAAAGGGCCATCGACGAAGCGTAGCCCCAAGGACTCTACAACCCCCGGAAGGCGCTACTCGACGCTTTCCAGGGGTTGTCGCTTGCGTATCTCTGCTACAATCTCCATTGGCGGTATGTTTTCGTTGGTCGGGTGATCTGTCTTGAGGCTTACGCAGAAGAGCAAGTATGCGGTACGCGCGCTGATGGAGCTCGCGCTCGACGAGCGCGACTGCCCGCTCGGGGTGGCCGAGATAGCCCGTCGCCAACGCATCCCGGAGAGGTTCCTGGAGCAGATCTTCGGCGAACTGAGGCGGGCGAACATCATAGAGAGCCGCCGCGGCGCGCACGGAGGGTACCGCTTCGCGATGCCGACAGAGGAGATCTCCGTCCTCGATGTCGTGGCGATTTTGGACGGTGAGATCCGGCCCGCCCGCTGCTCGGCCGGCGGGGTCTGCTACATCGCCGACGCCCCCCTGTGCGCCACGAGCAAGGTCTGGGACGAGGCCCGAGAGGCCCTCGAACAGGTGTTCGGGCGCTACAGCATAGCGTCCCTCGCCGCAGCTGAACGCGAGGGACGCGCGGCCTACGAGTCCGCCCCCGCAGGCCGCTGACAGATCTTCCGGAGAACCTTCTCCGAGCTCATCTCCGTGGCCGCACGGGGCTGACCGAATCGATCGTCGATGTCGGGGACGAGACCTACCGCATCGCGCACCCCGTCTCGGCGGACGACCTGATCGACGAGGACGACTTCGACCGCGACGAACGGCTTCCCTACTGGGCTGAACTCTGGCCGAGCGCCCTCGCCCTGGCCCGTCACCTCTCGAAACGCGACCTCACCGGTATCCGCGCCATCGAACTCGGGTGCGGTGTGGGGCTGCCCACCCTCGTCGCCCTCGCCCGCGCCGCAACGGTACTCGCCACGGACCACTACGAGGCCGCCCTCGACTTCGCCGCCCACAACGCCCGCACGAACCTGGACCTCGAACCCGACACGGTCCTCCTCGACTGGCGCACACCGGACCGCGCAAGTTTGGGAACGTTCGACCTCGTTCTCGCCGCGGATGTGCTCTACGAACGCAAGAACGCCGCGGCCCTCGCCGACCTGGTGCCCAGGCTCCTCGCTACCGGCGGGGAGGCGGTCTTTGCCGACCCCCGCCGCGACGAAGCACCGGTCTTTTTGGACGCCATGGACACCCTAGGGTTCGAGGATGCAGCGGGAGAGATCACGGTCGAGCTAGGCGCGTGGGGGGTGAAGGTGCTCTTGCACCGGCTGCGGAGGTAGGCCTCGTCGGTCTTGCGTGTTCGCTTGCCAGGACCGGTTTCAGTTGTTGCGTCTCGCGACGATAAGGACGGCGTCGTTCTCGAAGGTGGTCCGGTAGAGATCCGAACGATCCTCGAAAAGCTTCCAGTAGTCCTGCGTCGGCCTGTCCGGCATATTCTTGTAGAGCACGATGTAGCGTACGTCGTATTTCCGGAGGATGCGGTCCGTCCGCCCGTCGTCGGGGTGCCTCACGACCCAGAGGACATCCCAAGGTGGTTTGGGCCCCGTGGGAGGAAGGTCTCTCGGGTTCGAGATCTGGTCCGGCTCGAAAGACTGGAGGGCCGAGTAGTGGCCTATGGCCAGCATCATGCGGCTAGGTACCTGATTGGCGTGCGGGCCCACGATGATGTTGCCGCCCGTGTTGTGGACTTCAAGCCACTCGCCGGCGGCGGAGATGCCCTGCGTCATCGTCATCTGGACGCTGGGACTTGAGGCCCACCGGAGGATTTATACTGCCCCGAACCCCACCTGGCTTCCCGCCAGGAGCACCACGAGGGAGGCCACGAAGACCGTCTGGGGTTTCGTGCGGGCTTCGAGCGAGCGCAGGAGCAGGATCGTCACGAAGGCCAGGGCCGCCAGAATGGCGAGCGGTATCCCTACGTCGCGCCCGAAGCGTTGGGGGAAATCGGTATGCGATGTGCGGCTGGCTGTGCAACCTGAAGACCGACTTCGACGACCCCGACTCGCCCGCGGTCGGCACCGAGTTCGTCGGCACGTCGATCGCCTCTACCGATGTGCTGGGGGCGCAACTCGCCTACGGGCGGGTCGTTCTGGAGGAGAGCCCGCACGTCCGCTACTTCAACAACGAGCGTGGCTACGCACGTTGCCGGCTCACGCCCGAAGAGTGGCGCAGAGACTTCCGCGTCGTACCCTACGTGAAGCGGTCCGGGGCGCCGGTCCAAACGAGGGCGTCCTTCGTTATAGAAGAGGGACATCCGACCGCCCACCAGATCGCGGGCGCCAAGCCCTTCGGCGACGCTCGCGCGGCGTCACGCGCCGCGACGGTGCCGGACCCACTCCGATGCTACCGGATCAACCGTGAACCAAGGTGAGATTAGAGAGGAACTCGAACGACTCGTGCGATAACGAGCCCGGGCGAACGAACGCCCGCGGCACGACGATGACGGCTACTGCACGGACCTTCGACTCCTCCTAGTGGATTCCCACGCCAGCCATCGGCTTCGCCGAGGTCCCGGTCCCATCAGCTCCGCGGTGTTGCGTGCGATCCTTATCAACGCCCTTTAGCCCCTCGGCTTCGACGGCCCGGTCGGCGAAGATCGGGTCGCCGACCTCGCGCTCCGGCACGCCCGCTGCCAGCCCCTTGAAGCCAAGGTCAAACGTCCATGCAGCGTGTCGGCTGCGCTAGCCGCCGGCCTCCTCGCCGCGCCATCAGGACCGGGCAGTTGGCGTGGCGGACGACGGAGTCGGAGACGCTGCCCAACTCGGCACGCCTGAAGGGTCCGGAGCCGCGGCCGCCCACGACCACCAAACCGGCTCCCAGTTCCTCTGCGAGACGCACAAACTCCTCGTCGGAACGCCCCACCATCGGGTGCCTGCGCTCGGCCCTACCCCCGACTTTACTATTTTGGACACTTCTTCGTCCAGTCTCTTGCGGGCCTCATCTAGAGCGCGTTCGCGTAGGTCTGTCCGCAGCCCGGGATCGACGAGGTCGAAGACGAAGAGCTCACCGCGGGCTGCGTACGCGCCCTGATAGTGGTGTTCATAATGGTTGATCCTGTGGTCGGTAGCCGCAGTGTGCGAACCAACCCGCCGCGTCTTCGAGCGTGATGGCCGCCAGTGTCTCGGAGATGGCCTCGTTTAGCGCCTTGCGGGTGCGCGCCCCGGCCTTCCTGACGATGTTCTTTATCTTGGAGAACGCTTCCTCTATCGGGTTGAGGTCCGGAGAGTAGGAAGGCAGGAAGAGCAGATCCGCTCCCCTCGATGAGCTCCCTTACCCTTTCGGTCCTCCTGTGCGCCCCCAGCTTGTCGAGCACGACCACCTGCCCTTCTTCTAGCGTAGGAGCCAGGAACTCCTCGACGTAGGCCTCGAAGACCTCCGAGTCGGTCGAGTCCTCGATGGCCACAGAGCGCCCATCCCTCCCTCGAGGGTTAAGGAGGCGATGAGGTCTGGTTCTTGCCTTAAGGTTCCTCGGGACCTTGCCGTAGGCCCGCTCTCCTTTCGGGGCTCTTGCCCTAGAGCATTTGTCATAGCAGTTGGCCCATCGAACGGTAACCGCAGTGGCCGAAGAACCCTCGGGTATCATGGGCCGTGAGCGTGTCCAGCCCCCGGCCCATCGCTCCGATCAGCGCCGAGCGTGTGCGCGCCTCGGCCTTGCGCAGCAGCCCCTTGACCTTCGAGAACGCCTGCTCGATCGGATTGAAGTCCGGCGAGTAGGGCGGCAGGTAGATGAGCTCGCAGCCCTC
>JBKPOM010000137.1:0-6697 GCA_046733115.1 Actinomycetota bacterium
GAGCCGCGGAGGCGCTCGATGCTTTCTGGCGGGACAACTCCGCCACCGCGCCCCACGAGCAGATAGTCAACTCCTGGGTCCTCTGGGCGAGCAGCCTCCAGAACTTCATCACGATGCCGGTCGTCAGCCCCTACTACGACAACTACTTCTCCGTCTCGGCGCTCGAGGAGTTCAAGAGGATGCTCGAGCGTCGGGTGGACTTCGCGAAAGTGGGACTCCAACCCGAAAACTCCTACCCGGTGCTGCTCGTGGGGGCCGTGGACGTGCTCTCCGGCGAGTTCAGGGCGTTCAACAGCCGACGAGACAGGATCTCCGCCGAGACCATACTCGCCTCTGCTGCCATCCCGACGCTCTTCCGTTCGGTACGCCCCGGCGACGGGGGGACCTACTGGGACGGCCTCTTCTCTCAGAACCCCCCGATCAGGGAGCTGACCGACGAGGGCCCCGACGAGATCTGGGTGGTTCAGATAAACCCAAAGGAGCTCCAGACCGAGCCGAGGACGGTCCTCGAGATAGTGGACAGGCGCAACGAGCTTTCCGGCAACCTCTCCCTCTACCAGGAGCTCCTTTCCATCGAGAAGATCGATCAGCTGCTTGAGGAAGGGCTCCTCTCGCCAGGCGGCAAGTACAAGCAGATCGTGGTGCGCGTCATCGAGTTGGCCCGCTCCCGCTTCTCGCGCTCACTGGGCACCGCCTCGAAGCTGGATCGCGACCCGCGTTTCATAGAGGACCTGATGTTCCACGGCGAGGACCGGGCCGAGGAGTTCCTCGCCGCGCTCGCCTTCGAAGAAGCCTGGAGGGGCAAAGACCCCGAGGCCATGGCGGAGTTCTTCGCCGAGGACGCGGAGCTCATCTCATCGGCGCCGTTCCCGGGACGCGGCGCGTACAAGGGCAGGGCGCGTATACGCTCATTCGTGACCGAGTACCTCGCAGAAAAAGTCCACATGGACCTGACAAGGAAGCAGGTCGCGCGCAACGGGGTGGGTTGGGCGATCAGGACGGTGACGAGCGACGGGCCCGCGAACCGGGCAGAGGGACTCGTCGAGGCACAGTTCCTGGAAGGAAAGATAAAGTCCCTTCGCCTGGGCGACGGGACGCGGCCAGGGTGAGTAATGAAGCCTCCGTAGCTGCCGGCGCAGCAGTAAGCTCCGGGTTCTGGATGCGAGGAGTGACCCCAATAGCACATCAACCTCCGAGAAGGCGCGAACTTCGGAGAATACCCCTTCTGAGACTGTCTGGAAACTCCGGACAGTCTCCATTTCACGGTCCTGTGAGCCTGCACAAAACGGGCGAAAGGGCACCCTTTTCGGCGCTTCGCGCTACCGACAAACGCGCGATCCGACCCGTCCAGCTACTTTCCAGACAGTCTCTCTACGAAGTCGGGTGCATAAGGCAAGCAGAAGGGCCGCTATCGCATCTCTATCACGATGATAGATAGGATAGTGATAGGTAGATAGCAGATGAAGGTCGAAACCAAATTACAGGAACTTGGTCTGGTGCTCCCAGGACCTATGAAGGTCCCCCAAGGCTTCTGGCTTCCGTTCGCAAAAGTTCGGATCCAGGGAAAGCACGTCTATATCGCAGGGCACCATGCGCTGAACTCCGATGGTTCCCTCGCACCTCCCTTCGGCAGGGTCGGAGCGGAGGTGACGCCTGGGCAGGCCTACCAGGCAGCACGCCTCACTGCAGTAGCGATACTCGCCGATCTGAAGCGGGAGCTTGGCGACCTGGATCGTGTGAGCGCGTGGCTGCGTGTCTTCGGCATGGTCAACTCGGCCCCAGGATTCGATCAGCAACCGAACGTCATCGACGGTTTCTCAGATCTTATCCTCGAAGTGTACGGCCCCAAGGTCGGGCAACACACACGCTCGGCTGTGGGTATGGCAGGACTGCTGATGAGCAGCCCCGTTGAGATCGAGGCCGAGGTCGCAATCGACTAGGGTAGATCGTTCACCTAAACGGAGAAAGATGACCGTGAGGGTCAGCGAGTCGGACCTCGGCTATGCGAACTTCTTAGAAAGCCGTTTAGCAGAAGTCCCGACAAGGACATACGCATAAAAAAGGTGAATTCACGGAAGTTCGAGGTTACAAGCGCCGCTGCTCTCCCGGTCCTATGAACCTAGGACCGAACCGGAGCGTGATTCCTCCGCCGTCTCGAGCGGGGTAGCTACAACCGTGGCGAGGAATCGTTACGAGTGGTTGCCACTCGCAACACCGCAACTACCCGAGAATTCGTAGCCCTTCGGACCGTAGCTCAACCGAACTTCGCCTCGACGGCGTTCTCCGAAGTTCGGGTGCTAACTTTGTGCTTTGGGGTACTTACTGCCCTGACGCACATAAATCTCCCTCAGGCAGGAGTAGGCTGCCCTCGTTGTACAACGTAGCGGGACTGATCAGGACTGATCACCCTGCCCTCTAGTGTAAGAAGGTACCGCTCATGAAGCGCCCCACATTATGGTCTTGGCGGTAGCGGCACTTATAGCGGTGGTGTTTGTGGCTGGTTCGGTCTACGCCTTTGCCTACCGCCGAGCTGAACTATTGCGTTAAGGGCACGGCTCAGATCGGGGTCGTGGCGCCTAACGGGGGGCGCGAAACCTTCCAGATCGTACCGGGCGACGTGGCGTTCCTCCCGGCCAACTACTTCCACTACATTGCCAGCACAGGCGACGAGCCGCTGGAGTTCTTGGTCTTCTTCTCGAACACGGATGTCCCCCACATTGATCTCTCGCAGGTCTTCGACTACTTCCCACGCGAGGTGATTGCGGCCAGCTTCGGGCTAAAGAAACAAGCCTTCGAAACCTTCCCTAAGCGAGGCGACATATTCATGGCCGCCAAAAGGGAGTCCTCCGATGTCTAACCCTACCAGTAGGCCCGCCGAAGGCGTGCGGAGCACAGAAGTATATGTAAGAAAGGCGTGGCATGGGTGGTTCGCGGCCTTCGTCGCGGTTGTCCTCCTCCTTACGGCTGTCGATGCCTTCGTCGTCGGGGAGGAGGGTCTGCGCGGCTTGCTTATTCCACCGCTTGCGGCGCTCGCTTTTTTCCTGTTTACGCGTCCCACAGGACCAGACGTCAACTTGCGAGGGATAGTGATTACGCCCGTCATAGGCGCCGTTATCGGGCTGCTTGGCACCATAGCGCAGACGAGGTTGCCGCAATTCATCGTGGTGTTCGTCGCCGTATCCGCTGCGATGCTCATGATGCGCCTCTTGGATGTCGCAGTGGCGGCGGTGCTAGTCATGGTGCTGCTGCCCATCATACACGGCTCTCTAATCGGACCACCCCCGGGGGAGCCGCAGCACAATCCGTTTCCCATCTACACGTACTGGTATCCAGTCTGGATCTTGGTGTATACGGCCCTACTGTTCCTGATCTTCAAAGCATGGCGACGTACCCTGCCCTCAGAAGAAAGAACGCCTCGGCGGACATAGAGAAGATCCACAAAGGTGTTCCGAGGAGGCTAAGCTCTGTTCTCAGAAAGTGCGTGGAAGATGAATTCTGCGAACTTCACCCTTACAGCGTTCTCGGAAGTTGCCCAACTACTTTGTACCCTGACGCACTTGATGCTCTGGCGCACATACCCCTCCCTCGGGAAGGGGTAGGCTGCCCTCGTTAATCAACCCAAGGCGGGGCTGACGAGCCCCGCCCTCCATCCAGAAGGAGGCAGCGCTACCATGACCCCCGAGAATACCACCGACGCAACCAACGCTCCAGACACCATCGTCCTGGTCCACGGCTTCTGGGTGATCCCCCGCAGCTGGGAGAAGTGGGTCGAGCGTTACGAGGGCGAGGGATATCGCGTGCTCGCCCCCGCCTATCCCGGGCTTCGAGGGCGAGGTCGAAGCGCTGCGCGAGGACCCCTCACCCATCGAGGCGCTGAGCGTCCCCGCCATCATCGAGCACATAGGGGGCATCATAGAGGAGCTCGACAAGCCCCTGATCATCATGGGCCACTCGTCGGGCGGACTGCTTACGCAGATACTGCTCGATCACGGCTACGGGGCAGCAGGCGTGGTCATAGACTCGGTTCCGGCCGAGGGTATCAGGGTCGTCCCCGTCTCGCAGATCCGCTCGACTTTTCCGATCGTCGGAGCCTGGCTTTCGGCCTCAATTTAGTAGCCGTTGGCAATGAAATTGTAGTGTTAACGTAGTGTTCGTCCGATTTCAAAATTCGCTCTAGAAGGTAAATTCTCACAAGATAGACTTCCGCTTGAAACTGTCCGAAAAGGGGTTAAGGGCAACGCTCAGAGCATGGATTAGAGCGGTATATGGACGATCGAACGGGCCTAAAGGTCCCTTTCGGCCTCTCGCAGGCCACCTCGCGGGCGTATCCGAGGCTTTTCGGACAGGTTATAGAAGTCGCCTTCTCCGAAGTTCGTCCCGGTACGTTCTGTACTTCGAGAATGCGCCCCTAGGCCTGCCGCTCCTCCACGCGACACATAAAGCCGTTTACCACGTGCCGGTACTCGTCCTTCTCCTCCAGGTGAGCCACGTGTGAACTACGCTCGAAGATAACCCACTCTGAACGCGCGATGCCGCGATGGACCGTCTCGGCGATGGCCGGGGTTGCCTCATCGTAGCGTCCGCTGGTGACAAGCGTGGGCAGCCGGATCTCGCCCAGACGATCACGAATATCCCACTCCTTTAGCGTACCGGTCACGTGAAACTCACTAGGTCCGGCCATCGTGCGATAGACCTCGGGGTTGGCCTCGAGCTTGGCCATGGCGCGTATCAAAGGCTCCGGCCACGGATCGAGCCGGCAGAGATGGCGCTGGTAGAAGACCTGCACTGCTTCCTCGTAGGCCGGATCATCGGTGGTGCCGGCCTCCTCGTGGTGACGGAGCGTCTGCTCCACCTCTTGGGGGAGCTCCTTGCGCAGACGATTGGCCTCAGCCACCCACTGGGGTATGCTAGCTGGAGAGCTGGCGAGGATGAGGCCGGCTAGGCCCACTGGCTGGATGAAGGCGTACTCCATAGCCAGCATACCGCCCCACGATTGGCCCAAGAGGTGGATGTGGTCGAGCCCCAGCTCTTGGCGCACTGTGGCAAGCTCTTCCAAGAAGAGCTCGACTCTCCAGAGCGAGGGGTCGCGGGGCTGGTCGGAGTTGCCGCCTCCCAGCTGATCGTAGAAGATGATCGGGCGCCCGGTGTCGGCGAGCTCCTCAAGAAGGGGTTGGAGGCAGTCGTGCGATTCTCCAGGACCGCCATGGAGCGCCAATAGGGGGAACTTAGCAGGTCCTGGTTGGGCGAGATCTCCGACGACGCGGTACCAAGTGCGGAACCCCCTAAAGGGGACGAAACCTTCACTAACCGGCGCGGTAGATGGCATGTGTTTCCTTTCTATGCTTTACCTAGGCCACCCACATGATGCCATCCGGTTAAGCCTGGTGCCTCCGATCAAGGCCTTATTCATCAGAGTGCGTGGAAGGTAAATTCTGCGAAGTTAGGGGCTCGCGTAAAGCGGCGAGCCAAACTCAAGAGGTCCATACCGCCCTTGTATTCAGCGTGTCACGGTGTAGGGTGTGAGAACAACGCGAGATACGCGACAGCGCGTTGTGAAGGCTAGGACCGCTACCTGCCTCCCTACCAGACTTGGGGCAGCTCCCCGCCCTACTAACCTGCCGAACAAATGGCGGGAGGAGAAAGGGGCAAAAGCCCATGGTGCAGATCCTCCAGCGCGTCGAAGCCCACTACCAGAGCCGCGAGATGCCGTTTGGCAAGGTCTACGTGTGAAATCCGGCCTACGTCGCCCTCGAGTGCGACTGCGGCGAGAAAGTGACCCTTAGCGCTACCAGCACCACGAGCACCTGTAGTCGGTGCGGCGCCGAGCTGGGCACCTTCGTCAACGAGATCAGAGAGCGCGAAGGCCGTCTGCCGGACAAGCTCACCCACCCCTGGTTCTACGACGCCAAAGAGCGTGCACAACAGCACAAGCGCGATGAGGCCGCTTATCTTAATAAAGGCTCGCCCTGGCGCTACAACTATATTACGGCGGCCACCGACGAGGAGTAAGCCGAAAACTACCGCCGTCGGTTCTGAGGCTGTGAGGACGACCAAAAGAGAGGGAAGCCTATGCGAGCACAACACCGTCAACGAGATGGCGCAGGAGATCCTCTCGAGGCAGGCGAGAGCCCTCGCTCGGCAAACCGGAGAACCGCTCCTCGAGGCGCTTGCGGCCGTCCTTGAGACCCCGGCCGGGCACCAGCTAGAAGAGTTGAGGTGCGGTGCGCACCAACACGAGGAGGCGCGCTACTGGCAGGCTAACCTGCTGTTTGAGCACGTGAGTGAGCAGGCCGGACATCCCGTATAAGCTTGGCGTACCTGATCGGGCCTCTGGCCCTTCTCTTGTGCCCTTATTCCGCTAACCTCGTAGAAGGGTTGTTCTCCGAAGTACGCGGTATCAAGCTCTCCACCGGTCCTAATGGGTAGGGACCGGTGCTTTCGCTTTGTTTGCTACCGACCGCGGACAAATGTTTGTAGCCGCCAACTGTGGTTACTATGCGCCCTAGGGCATCGGCCCGATGCCGAGCGCTACGGGTAGGCGAACTACGCCTAAGCGGCGTTCTAGAGCATTTGTCATAGCAGTTGGCCCATCGAACGGTAACCGCAGTGGCCGAAGAACCCTCGGGTATCATGGGCCGTGAGCGTGTCCAGCGCCCGGCCCATCGCTCCGATCAGCGCCGAGCGTGTGCGCGCCTCG
>JBKPOM010000138.1:0-6302 GCA_046733115.1 Actinomycetota bacterium
AGACTTGCAGGATTATCCGGGCAGGTCAAGGGTCAATCGGATGTTGCTCTTCGTCGCTATCGCGGCTTTGCAAGCTGAACAGAGATCTCAGAGCCACACCACTGCAAGATGTCTTGTGAGATATGGTCCGAAGCAGCAATAGTCTCTATACTGATTGAGCAGGGGAACGGGAGACAGCATGGATAGAGGAGAGCCGTGGAATCACACGAGCAAGCGGTAGCACAAGCGGTACCACAGGTAGAAGAGACGTCGATACGGAAGGCCATCATCGGTGCTGGGATGGGCAACTGCGTGGAATGGTTCGATTTCGCCGTCTACGGGTTTCTCGCTACGTACATCGGTGCTAATTTCTTTCCATCCGACAACCCGACCGTGAGCCTGCTCGCCACCTTCGCGGTTTTCGGCGCGGCTTTCTTCGTGCGTCCTTTAGGCGGGCTCGTCTTCGGACCTATAGGCGACAAGCTCGGGCGGCAGCGCGTCCTGGCCCTCGTCATCATCCTCATGTCGGCCGCCAGCTTTGCGATCGGGCTGCTTCCGACCTACGCCACCATAGGGATCTGGGCGCCGACCTTGCTAGTCTTCCTCAGATTGTTGCAAGGTTTTTCCGTGGGCGGCGAGTACGGCGGCGCAGGTTCGTTTGTCGCGGAGTACTCACCTGACGAGCGCAGAGGATATATGGTCAGTTGGCTGATGGTTTCTACGCTCATAGGGTTCCTCATGGGCTCGGTGGTGGTGACGGCGCTGTCGGCCCTCATCTCTGAGGACGCCATGAGCTCCTGGGGCTGGCGCATCCCGTTCTTCATAGCGGGCCCGCTGGGCATCGTCGGACTCTACATAAGGCTGAGGTTGGAGGAAACCCCCGAGTTCAGAGCCCTGGAGGCCACCGGCGAGGTCGCCCAGGCCCCCTTGAAGGAGGCCTTCGTGGAGAACTGGAGGCAGATCCTCCAAGTCGCCGGAATCGCCATCATCCATAACGTGGGCTTCTATATAGTTTTTACCTATATGCCTACCTACTTCTCCACGGAGCTCGGTTTCGGGCAGACCGCCTCCTTCGTGTCCATCGTGCTAGCCGGTCTCGTCGGGCTAGTGCTCGTCCCACCTTTGGGCGCGCTCTCTGATCGCGTCGGACGCAAGCCCTTACTGCTGACGGCGTGCGTCTGCTTCGCGTTACTGACTTACCCCCTCTTCATGCTCATGAACACGGGCAATCTGATAGCTGCCATCCTGGCGCATCTTGTGCTCGCGGTCATAGAGGCCATCTTCATAAGCACGTCCATCGCGGTGATGACCGAACTCTTCCCCACGCGCGTGCGCTACGGCGGCTACTCCATCGGTTACAACTTCTCGGTGGCGATCTTCGGGGGGAGCGCGCCGTTCTTAGCGACCTGGCTGATCTCCACAACCGGTAACCCCCTCTCGCCCGCTTTCTACGTGATATCCGCCGCCATGGCGACGCTCCTCACGGTCTTGACGGTCAGGGAGACAGCCCGAACCGATCTCCTGAAGACGCAGCCACATCTCGAAGAGGTGGCACATTGATGGCACCAACACGGCTCGGGGTTGACGTGGGCGGCACGTTCACCGACCTGGTGGCGCTCTCCGAGGGAGGAGTTACCATGTCGAAGGTTCCTTCGACGCCGCGAGATCAGTCTATAGGCGTGATGAACGCCATAGGTGCCTCGGGGGTGGAGGCCGGTGCTCTGGACGCCCTGGCCCACGGCATGACCGTCGCGGCGAACGCCCTGCTCGAGCGCCGCGGCGCGCGGATGGCGCTCGTGACGACTGAGGGCTTCCGGGATGTGCTGGAGATCGCGCGCCAGAACCGCCCCTCCCTCTACGACCTCACCCAGGATAGGCCCCCCACCCTGGTCCCGCGCGACTTGCGCTTCACGCTCAAGGAGCGGATGAGCCCGGAGGGCGAACTCTCACCGCTCGACGAAGCCGGTCTTAAAGACGTGCTCTCCGCCATCGAAGAAGCGGAGGTGGAAGCCGTCGCCGTATGCCTACTCTTCGCGTTCATGCATCCGGAGCACGAAAGAAGGGTCGGCGAGGCGCTCAGGGAGGCGCTCCCCGGCGTGCACGTCTCGCTCTCTAGCGAGGTGCTTCCCGAGTTCCGGGAGTATGAGCGGTTCTCCACGACCGCCGCCGACGCGTACCTGGCCCCCAAGCTCGCCGCCTATCTAAAGAATTTGGCCAGCAAGGTGGAGGATGCCGGCATGCCGACCCCCCTGATCATGCAGTCCGCGGGCGGGGTGGTCGGGATAGAGGACGCGGTGGACGACGCCTCTGCCTTCGTCCTCTCCGGACCAGCCGGCGGGGTAGTGGGCGCGGCTTACGTCGGATCTTTAGGCGGCTACCGGGATCTCCTCACTTTCGATATGGGCGGGACGAGCACGGATGTGGCACCCATCATCGGCGGCGAGGCGCAGACGACCACCGAGACGGTGATAGCGGGCGTGCCGATCAGGGTGCCCATGGTGGACGTCCACACGGTGAGCGCCGGCGGGGGCTCCATCGCCTGGGCGGACGCGGGCGGGGCTCTACGCGTCGGGCCCCACTCGGCGGGCGCCGAGCCCGGTCCCGCCGGATACAACAAGGGCGGCCAAGAGCCGGCCGTCACCGACGCGAACCTGTTTCTCGGATACCTCGCGGATCAGGCGGAGCTCGGCGGCGAGGTGGTGCTGCGCCGCGAACTTTCTGAGGAGGCCCTCCAGAAGCTGGGCAATAAGGTGGGCCTTAACGCTCTCGAGACCGCTTTAGGGATCGTGCGGGTGGCCGACGCGGAGATGGTGCGGGCGCTACGCGTGATCAGCGTCGAGCGCGGCCTCGACCCCCGGGAGTTCGCCCTCCTGGCCTTCGGTGGGGCCGGGGGCATGCACGCTTGCAGGCTCGCCGAAGAACTCGGCATGAGGACCGTGCTCGTCCCCCGAGCGGGAGGGGTCCTGAGCGCGCTCGGGCTCGCGATCTCCGACCTGCGCCGGGACTACGTGAGCCCTTACCTCGCGGACCTCGCGGACGTGAACGTCAGGGAGCTCAAGGAGCTCTTCGAAGGCATGGAGGGCACGGCCGCCAAAGACCTGGAAGGGCCACGACACACCCGCCGGGCGGACCTGCGCTACAGGGGACAGTCCTTCGAACTCACGGTCGAGGCCGAGAAGCCCCTGGAGATAGACAAGCTGGACGAGAGCTTCCACGCAGCACACGAGCGGCGCTACGGCTACTGGATGGAGGACGAACCCGTAGAGCTGGTGAACCTGCGCCTCATCGCCACCGTACCGGTGGACAAACCGGAACTGAGAGAGGCTCCAGCGAAGGGCGAGGCCGAGTCCGAACGTCGGGAGGCCAACTTCGACGGCGAGTGGCAGGAGGTGCCGATCCTGGACCGCGAGCGGATGGGCAAAGGTTCGGAGGTCGTCGGACCGGCGATAGTGGAGTTCAGGGAGGCGACCTGCGTCGTAAGGCCCGGCTGGCAGGGCCTGGTGGACGGCGTGGGCACGCTCGTATTGGAGAAAGAATGATGACCAGAGAACGACTAGATCCCGTAACCCTCTCGGTGCTGGCGAGCGCCCTGGCGGGGGTCGCCGAGGAGATGGGGGCGGTCCTGATCCGGGGCGCCTACTCCTCGAACATAAAAGAGCGGCGCGACTGCTCGACGGCGCTCTTCGACGGTAGGGGCAGGATGGTCGCCCAGGCCGAGCACATCCCGGTGCACCTGGGGGCGATGCCCGAGGCGGTGGCGGCGATCATGCGCCACGATCCTAGGCCCGGTGACGTTTTCGCGATAAACGACCCCTACTCCGGGGGCACGCACCTGCCGGACATAACGCTCGTCTCGCCGGTAGCCCCTGGCGAAGCCGGCGAGATCATCGGCTACGCGGTCACGAGGGCGCACCACTCCGACGTGGGCGGGATGCGCCCCGGCTCGATGCCCAGCGACTCGCGCGAGATCTACCAGGAGGGCATCATCATCCCGCCGCTCAGGCTGGTCAGGGGCGGCGAGTACGTAGACGACATTCTGGACTTCATCCTCGCCAACGTGCGCACCCCCGAGATCCGGCGCGGGGACCTCCGCGCCCAGATAGCTGCCAACCGCATCGCCGAAGAGCGGGTGGGTGAGCTCATCGAACGCCGCGGCGAAGAGATCGTGCTCGCCGCCTTCGACGAGGTCATCTCCTACACCGAGAGGCGCACCCGCGAGGCGATCCGGGAGCTCCCGGACGGCGTCTACCGCGCCGAGGACTTCCTCGAGGGCGACGGCACGGTAGAAGACGAGGACATCCCCATCCGGGCGACGGTGAGGATAAAGGACGACTCGATAAGCATAGACTTCGCCGGCACCGCGGACTCCGTGCGAGGCAACGTCAACTGTCCGCTGCCGGTGACGCGCTCGGCGTGCTACTTCGCCCTGCGCGTACTCTTACCCAAGGACATGCCCGCAAACGCAGGCACCTACGCGCCGCTGGAGATACGCGCCCCGGAAGGCAGCGTCGTGAACGCCAAGAGCCCTTCGGCCGTCGTGGCCGGGAACGTCGAGACCAGCAACCGCATCGCGGACGCCGTTCTCGCCGCACTCTCCGAGGCCGCCTCGCTGCCCGCGCAGGGCCAGGGGACGATGAACAACACGATCATCGGCGGACCGGGATGGACCTACTACGAGACCATCGGCGGCGGCCAGGGAGCAAGTGAGAAAGGCCCCGGTCCCTCCGGCGTCCACGTCGGGATGAGCAACACCCTCAACACCCCGATAGAGGCCTTCGAGCTCGAATACCCGATGCGCGTCGAACGCTACGAGCTCCTCTACGGCTCCGGCGGAGAGGGCAAGCACCGGGGCGGCGACGGCATAGTTCGCTCCGTGCGGGTACTGGAGCCTGCCAGCCTCTCCTTGCTCACCGACCGCCGGCGCCACCCGCCACGCGGAGCGAACGGCGGGGGACCGGGGAAAGTGGGCGAGAACTTCCTCAACGAGGAGAAGTTGCCGCCGAAGGTCAGCCGGGAGCTCAAGGCCGGAGACGTCGTCACGGTCCGCACGCCGGGCGGCGGCGGGTACGGACGAGCCGAAGAGTAAGCTCCGAACCGGACGGCGTTCTCGCGTTTACGGGCGTGTCGCCTTGCGGGTCGGCGGACCTTTGATCTCGTTGACCAGGAAGGAGCCTGGATATGAAGGCCGTCGTCGAGGAGATCTACGTCGCCCCCAAAGGCAGCGCGGCGATGGAGCGCGTCGAAGAGGTTCGGACCGTCGAAGGCCGCGGCATCGAGGGCGACCGCTACTGCGAGGGGGCCGGCTTCTGGACGCCCTACGGTGACGTGTGCGAGGTGACCTTGATCGAATCCGAAGGCCTCGACTACATACAGAGCGAGCTCTAAGAAGTCCGGCTACTGATGGGACCGGGGCTTATTCACTAACCCGGATATTTATGCACCACCACTACATGTAGTCTCGACCTGCGTAGCGTGAGGGGCCAAAGAAGCCCTCCTCGCGGCCCTAGGAGGGCAATCTATCCACGATCCTGCAAATGAACTTCGCAGAATTAACCTTCTACGCACTCCGGTGAATAAGGGCATAAGGAGAAGGATCGGGGCGCTCCTGAGGGTTCGAAGCGGGGCCGAGTGGGTAAGAGAGATGCGTCTTTTAGTAATCCGCCCGTAGAGGAGAAAGCATGTCTCCGAGTAGTTCACACTTGCCAGATCAGCCGATCATGAAGTATGTCCATCCCGCCGACCGTCTACGCCCCTGGTTCGGGATCGCGGTGGGGCTGGCTGCGCTTGTTGGTATGCTCGCCTTCGGCGTCCTGGGCAGGAACTTCGGAACCCTCGAGCATCTCAAGGCACTCAACGACGCTGGCAGTTGGCTTACGGTGTCCCTCATAGAGGCTTCGGCCGGTATCCTGGCGCTCCTTTTGGCGGCCGTCGCCCTCGGCGAGCGGATAGAGCGGGGGGTGGAGGGACCGCACTTCATCTCCCTTATTCGCCTAACCGCCCGTGGGGGCTTCGCCACCATAGCGCCAGCCGTCTTCTTCGATGTGCTTAAGGTCACCTCCACCTCTGTGCCCCAGGAGGGCTGGGTGGTCTCCGCCCTCGTCGTGGTGCAGATAGTACTGTTGGCCATGACGATCGGGGCGTTTGCGTTCATGTTGTCGTCTTTGTGGGCGACGCTTAGGGTGACGTTCGTGGGGGTTCCGGAGAGCGCCCCAGAGGAGACCGAAGCGGAGGGAAGCACTAAGATCCGCTCATAGCGCTCGCTGCTAGCCTAGGAGTACGGCTCTCCAACCCCGATCTCCGCGAACTTCTTAGAACGCCGTAAA
>JBKPOM010000139.1:0-5791 GCA_046733115.1 Actinomycetota bacterium
TCGCGCTTTCGACGCTTGGCGAAGGATTACGAGAGGCTACCCGCCACTTTGTGGCGGGGTTGCACTTCGTCGTCTTCGCTTGCCTCTTTCTCCAGCAAGCGATCGGTATTCTCACCACGGGTTCATATCACGCTCTAGCCGCTCGGCTTTCCCCGAATTGCTGCCTCGCTAAGACCGCCTACCGGAGGTCACGAAGGGCGAGTTGCAGCTACGGGACATTTCTCGAGCACCCGATTTCGGCCAGGGCTGGAAAGTGGCAGCCTCCTAACAGGGGCGCTACCTCCACGCGGCAGAAGATCGGCGCCCGCGGCCATAGTGATCTCTTATATAGACACTCCCCATGCAGGATTAGTCGCCACGAACTTCCCGCTGCCTCGCTGGGTAGCGGTTTCGAGGAATAGAAACCTTGGGCCAGATCGCACCTCATGGCCAATCAAGCTCGCCACCTGCCGGTCGTTCTCCACTCCCTCGGCGATGACCTTGCGACCCAGCGTGCGCGAAGTCCACGATCAGGCGCACGATAGCGTCGTTCACCGCCTCTTCCCCCAGACCGTCGATGACTGACTTGGCGATCTTCAGGGCGTCCACCGGAAGATCCTTCACGTAGTTCAGCGACGAGAAACCGCTGCCGAAGTCGTCGAGGGCTATTCGCATCCCGATGGCACTGAGGTCCCGGAGGACACCGATAACGTGCTGCTCGTCCTCCATCACCATGGTCTCTGCGATCTCCAGCTTCAGCTTGTTCGCATCGAGCGCCGCCCGACGTAAGGCACGCTCGACCTTGTCGACCGGGTCAGAATCCTGGAGCTGCCTCATTGACAGGTTCACGCACATCGTCATCTTGCGAGGGGTGATCTGCTGTTCGTGCCACTTTCTTGGTTGGCGACAAGCGCCCTCTAACACCTGCTTCCCGATGGGGACGATGAGGCCGGTCTCTTCGGCGACCTGGATAAACTCCGAGGACATCATGAGGCCGCGCCTCGCATTTTCCCAGCATACCAGGGCCTCCATCTCGGCTATCTTGCCGGTGCTGAGCCTGACCTGGGGCTGATAGCGGACCTAACAACCATTAGGACCTCACCGGGGGATCGCTCAGAGTCAGAGGAACACTCTTCGGGATGCGGAGGGCAAGCAGCGCACTTGCGTGCCACGTCACGGACAGCATAAAATGGCCGGATCAGGAACCGAAAGTACTAGCACCTGTGGCCGAAGGCTCGGAAAAGGTGGCTACGGGAACCTACATGAGGATGGAGACTGGACCGAGCATGTTGACTGCACCCGATGGGCCACTTACAAGAAGCGCCTGTCCGTTTTCTGGACCAACGAAAGGTAGTCGCAAGAGAAGTGATGCGCGGCGGGGGGTAGGCGCCATTCGTACCTGTCCGTGTGGGCTACGGACATGATGCGCGAGCCGAAGGACAGTCTCAAGCCCCTAGGTTCGGTCTGCGGTGACTGCCCCCGCTAGGTCGTGAGCGCCGGGCTCGTGCGAGCCCTGGAGAAGCAGGCCAGGGTTCACCAGGGACCTAAGCCGCCGAAGGATCTTCCCTCCTGCGTCATACTCTGCGCCAACAGCCACGAAGGCCTCTCCGAGCGTGTGGAGTTCTACCGAGAGCTGTGCCCGGATGCGCCACCGGTTGTGGTCTTCGGCTCCCAACTGGACTTGCCGCTCGCCCGCGCCGCGCTCCAGGCAGGAGCCTCCGGTTTCGTCCACGCCGAGAAGACGCCCGACCAGCTAGTGCGCGCCTTGGCGGTGGCCGCTAAGGGGGAGCTCGTGGCGCCGCGGGAGCTGCTTCGGTACGTGTTGACAGAAGATGTGCCCGCTAACCTGGGCGCCCTCTCGGCCCGCCAGAGGGAGATCCTCGGGTACGTGGTCGAGGGGCTCTCCAACGCCGAGATAGCGAGGCGCCTCTTCCTCTCGGAGTCCACAATAAAGCAGCATCTGCGCACCGCCTATAAGCTGCTTGGGGTGAGCAACCGCACCGAGGCCGCCAACCTCTTCCGTCGCGCGAACTGAGCTCCCACTACTGGCGGGCTTTTACTGAGCTGTGGGAGGAGGGCGAGTGATCCAGAGGTACCTCGTCCCCGTGGTCCGAACGCTACCTTGCTGGCGAGCGTAGGTGCGGAGGGCACGGCGGAGTGCTAGGCGGTAAAAGGGGCGACCACGAAGGCCCTGGCAAATCTATTCGAGGCCAACGTCGAGCGGCTACTCGCCGCGAGCCCTGGAGAACCGGGCAGGTCGTGGTGATGACCCCTCTGACCACAGAGGCCAGGGGGCTGGAAAGCCGATAGGGTAGCGAGGATGCGAGCTGGAACCGCCCGCATGGTAGGGCGGCCGATGGCCTTCTGGCGCGGCAACATGTTCTCCGGAAGGTATAAAATGGGTAGAGTGCTCGTAGCGCGAAGATAAGCCGTCCGATTCACCGGGGCAACGCCAGTAGAAAAACAGGGTCTCCTGTGCCGCAGCGTAACTTCGGCCAACCGAGTGATTCGCTTTTCGTACGCATGATCGACTGGCTGAGGGCGATATCGCCCCCGTTAAGGCAAGCGATATACTTCGCCGGCGTGATCCTGGCGTTCTTCGTAGCGGTCGGCGTAGGCGCGGCGACCACGGTCGTGGCCGGCTCGCAGTTCGGGCGGGTCGGGACCGGCTCGGCTGAGATCAGCGCGCTCGAAGACACCGGGCCGGAGACGGTCAGCTCTGCGAAAGCGTTGAGGGCCACGGGGGTCGAACCACCCGGCGGTTCCAAAGACGCCAGCGGTACGGCCTATGAGGCATCTTTCGTCCATCGAGCCGATCAAGAGAACAGTCGCGGGGATTACGCTTATATCAGCGACCCCAGCATAAGCGGGGACGCCAACGCTCTAGTCCTTGTCTCGCCGGTGTCGGACCCTGAAAACACCGTGGCTGCTTCCTAAGGACGCAACGTCGGTGTTTGGTACGAGCCCATAGCCGGCAAGTAGGCGATCTTTAACCAGGATCGAGCGGCCGTCCCCGCCGGGGCTCATTTCAAGGTGGTAGTTCCGCCAGCATCCCAGAGCTTCGTCCACCGAGCCATCCTCTTCAACGCCGCGGGAAGCTACACCTACCTCGACAACCGGCCGACCAACGGCCAACCCGACGCCGTACTCTCGGTCGCCCAGGACTGGAACCTCGGGGGGCGGCAGGGGCGTACACAACAACCATCCGATAGATACCTTTTACGATGCAACGGCGCAAGAATGGGCAATCTACAACCGAGACGGTGCCTCGATGCCCGGGGGAGCCGTCTTCAACGTCGCCGTCTCGGCGCGGGCCAGCGCGTCCGCGAGGTAGCGATGTTGCTCAGGACCTCGGCCTCGCTACCTCGCAGGCCCTGCCCGGACCCGCCCTCACGAAGGCGGGCTGCCTACCGCCCCACTCAACCTTTCGACGACGAGCCGCAGATGGTAGAGGATCTGACGAACGGTCGCGCGGCGGACGGCAATGGATCGTCCATAGGGATCCGGGATGCCCTCCACGGTTTGGACGCCCCGCACGTAGCCCAGCAGCGCGTGAACCTTGGCCGACGGGCCGGCAAAGACGCGACCCAGCGTGGCCGCGTGCTGTTCGGCATCGCGGGCACGAGGTCGGCCTCTTCAAGGATCGTCTTATCTACCTGCCTGGCGCGGTCTCCTTCGGTAGGTATGCCGAGCTCTCTCAGGAGCGCCTCCGCGCGTGGGGCGATGGGTTCGGGTTCGCCCACCAGTGCCGCCACGCCCGCGCTGCGGGCCTTCCAAGGGAGGTCCGCTTCCGAGGCCGGGGAGTCGAATATCACCTCGGCCATCGGACTGCGACGGACGTTGGCCGTGCACCCGAAGAGCACCTCAGCCGGCCGACTCCCATCAGACGCCGGCGACGTTCCGCAACCGATCGTCCGTCCTTACTTCAGCGGGCGTACGCCTCGCGCTCGTCAGCCCCACGCTCGACATCATGCCCATGGTACCCGCTGGAGGTGAGGCTGGAGGTGAGCGGTGAGCGTCCCCTGCCAGGGTCGCGAACCACCGACATTCCGAGGTTCCTGCGTCTTACAACGGTACGGGACGGTTAGGAACAGTCCTCCGCCGAGGGACACCCTTTCGTCCCTGGTGCGAGGTTGTGCCGACGGGCTTTCCAAGAGAGGGAAACAACGCACGACGATCCTCGGACCTAACGTGCTAAGATAGGCTAAATATATGTAGATATATGTAACAAGAAGCTTTCCAACCACAATAGGCCGTTGCGGCCGAAGGCAGGATAGGATGTCGAACCCCCTTTCTCGTGCAACGCTCGCCTGGCGAATCTGATCCGTTAGGTAAATAGGTTGGGTATGCGGCATCAAGCGCAGGAAACCGACGTTTCCGCGCTCTTGGGAGTGCGGCTCGAAACCGGAGAGGCGGCGGGACGCGCGTACGCAGCTTATCCGAACCTCGCCAACGTCCGCTGGCTCCTCCCGGCGAACCAGCCCGCTCTGCGCCGGGCCGGTATAGCAGGACTGTATCAGCCGAACAGCCTGCGGGGTCGCGCAATGCGCAGGATCATAGGCGCCGGGGCCGTGCCGGGTGAGAAGGTATGGCTGGAAGAAGAAAACCTGGCGCGCCTGGAGACGATGCTGGCCCCCGTCGCCGGGGTGGGGGCTGTGCGCCTGGCTTTCTATCTGGGCGTACCGGCCCCACACCGGAAAGTCACCGCGCAGTTGCTGGCCCCCGACGGGAGGACGTTGGCTTACGCCAAGATCGCCACTTCGCCCCTGGCCCGGGCGGCGGTCGAAAGCGAGAGGCGTGCCCTGTTACGGTTGTATGGGAGCGAGGACCTGCAGGGCGCAGTACCGGAGGTACTAGGCTCTCTCGAATGGCACGGGGGCACGATACTCCTCGTTACGATGGGCCCCCCGCGCCCAGGCCCCCGAAGGCTGTCATCAGTTCACCTGCGTTTCTGCACGCAGGTTTTTCGGTCCTTCAGGATGCAGCTAAGGTTCGAGGAGAGTCCGATGTGGACCCGCATGTGCGAAATTTGGCGCCGACTCCAGCACAACTCGCCCGAAACCCTGCCCGCCAACCTTGGTCCGGCCCTCGAGCGGCTGCACGACGAGTTGGGACCTGCGAGCATGCCTTTGTCCCTGGCCCACGGCGACTTCGCACCCTGGAATACCCGATTGGGACCACGGGCCCTGTTCGTCTTCGATTGGGAGCGTGCCGCCGAAGGGATGAGCCCCCTCTACGACGTATTCAACTTCGGGGCCCTTCAGGCCGCCCTGCAGGGGCGGCGTGGGGGTGTGCGGGACCGCAGGTTTCTTCTGACCTTGCTCGATGCCCTCTGGCCCGAAGGAGGGGAACGTCTGCCCCTTTTGTATCTCGCCTACCTGGCGCACGTCACCCTGCTCTATAGCGAGGCCCAGAGCCTGGCCCCCGGCGTGGGAGAGAGGAAGGTCTGGGGTTGGTTCGCGCGGCAGATCGAAGTCGTCCTGGAAGGGGACACGCCCTTGTAGGCGAGGGCGCGGCCGGCTACAGCGGTTTTCAGGGAGTCCAATCTCCTGAAAACCGCGCCATCAGCTTTCAGTTTCAGCAAGTACAGAAAGCCGATGGCTGGCCGCGCGGCCCGCAAACGGTCAATCCTTTTGCGAACCGCCCTGGTTGTGACAGGGGGTGTTGCCGGAATCCGTGAAGGTTTTGTCCCCCGCAGGAACGAACTTCCAATCGTAGCTAGAGCGGTAGAGCGTCAGCTTCAACACGCCGTACGTGTGCGGGTTGAGCACCTGGTTGTTGGACTGGATGGTCCGAACTTTAGCATGACTCT
>JBKPOM010000140.1:0-18594 GCA_046733115.1 Actinomycetota bacterium
CCCGCGAACACCGAGAGTCGCTCGAACAGCTCCTGCTCGGGAGCGCTCAGGAGGTCGTAGCCCCACTCGAGGGCAGCCCTGAGCGTCCTTTGCCTGGGAGCCCTCGTTCGGTCGCCCGTCGTGAGGAACCCTAAAGAGTCCCCGAGCCGCTCGGAGATCTGCTCTACCGTCAGGGCTCCCATCCGAGCCGTCGCCAACTCTATAGCAAGGGGGATGCCGTCCAGCCTCCGGCAGACATCTGCCACCGCAGCAGCGTTCTCCTGTGTCAGGACGAACCCCGGCGAGCGGGACCTGGCGCGCTCCACAAACAGCTGTACAGCCTCGTAGCGCGCCAGGGCATGAGGATCGGGCAAGTCTTTCGCATCCGGTAACGTAAGGGAGGGCACCATCAAGTTGACCTCGCCAGCGACCCCGAGGGCTTCGCGGCTGGTGGCCAGGACGCGCAGGTTCTCGCAGGTACCCAGGAGCGTATTCACGAGCCTGGAGCAGGCTTCGATCAGGTGCTCGCAGTTGTCCAGGATCAGGAGCATGCGCCTGGGGCACAGGAAGTCCACGAGCGCTTCGGCGAACGGAAGGTCCGGCTGCTCGCGCAAGCCAAGGGCTGCGGCCACCGCCCCTGGCACCAGCTCCCCCTCCGAGAGCGACGCTAGCTCCACAAGCCACACCCCGTCCGGGTAGTCGCGGGGGCGGGCGACGACGAGGTCGCGGGCCACCTCGATGGCGAGCCGCGTCTTGCCACAGCCGCCCGCTCCCGTGAGCGTCAGCAGCCGGGTCACGGAGAGGGTGCGCCCGACCTCCATCATCTCGCGCTCCCTGCCCACGAAGCCGCTCCGCGCCAGGGGAAGGTTGTTTCGAAGGTCGCCAACGCTATCTTCCACCGGGTGCCCTTCAGTAGGAAGGGCGGATGAAGATCGGGCCGCCGGGGTCTCTTCGCGGGACGTTACCGTTTCTTCGAGCGCGTACTCGGTGGCCTGCTCGGGGGACATGGCCCGCCCTTCGGCCCAGGCGGCGTCGAAGGTCGCTTCGTCCAGTTCCGTGCGCACGGCGGCCAGATCCTGCTCGTATCCGGACGCGGTGATGTCGAGGTAGGAGAGGGACATCCCCATCCGTTCCCGGAGGGACTCGGCGGCCCCCCAGAGCTTCGCCGCCCGGACAGCCCTCCCGCGCATGGCGCTCAACTTCCCGAATGCCCAGACGTAGTAGAGGCCGCCTACCCTGTCTCCAAGGTCCCGCGATATCCGGATGCCTTCCTCGAGCAACGTCGTTCCCGCAGGGAGGTCATCCTGAGCGAGCGTGATCATGCCCAAATTGAACAGGGCCATGGAAGTGTTCCGAAGGTCGCCAAGCTCGCGGGTCATGGCCAGGGCCTCTTCGAACTGTGCCACCGCCGAATTGAGATCACCCTCCAGGATCAGGGCGGTGGCCAGGATCTGGCGCAGGTAGGCGCGGGCGTGGCCGTCGAGGTCTCCCGCCATCAACGCCTCGGCCTCCCCGACGAAGGCCGGTACCCGCGCCATGTAGCCCCCGTGCAGCATGGCGTACCCGAGGTTGGCGAGCGCGAACGCGGTGCCGGACCTGTCGCCGAGATCCTTGTACAGGGCGACGGCCTCTTCGAGAGCAACCATCGCCCGTTCGTAGTCTTGCTGGAACAGGAGGATATAGCCGAGGCCATCGAGCGCCTTCGCCCTGACGGCGGGAAACCCCCCGGGGTCCCTCTCCAGTGCCGTCTGGAGCCACACTTTGCCTTCCTCGAAACGCTGTCCGGTCCAGAACCGCCACAACGCGGCCGGAAGCCGCAGTCGCACACGCGCGCGCTCTACCTCTTCTCCGGGCTCCAGAGACCACGCTTGGGCCTCCCTGAGGTTCGCGAACTCGGTTCTAAGCCGCCGCAGCCACAACACCTGAGCCGGCCCCAGAAGCTCGCGCCCGGCCGCCTCGGCGAAGTCCAGGTAGTGCTCGGCGTGCCGGCGGCGAATTTCCGGTGCTTCTCCGCTTTCCCGAAGCTTCTCCTGCCCGAACTGCCTTACCGGCTCGAGCATCCTGTAGCGCAAAGCGCCCCCGGATTCGGTCTCTGCCAACACAAGCGATTTGTCCACCAGGGCCGAAAGCAGGTCCAACACGAGCCCTGCCTGCACCGGTTGCCCCCCCCAGACGACCTCGGCAGCCTCTAAGTTCCAGCCCCCGACGAACACCGAAAGCCGGCGGAACAACACCCTTTCGGCCTCGCCCAGCAACCCGTGGCTCCACTCCAGGGTCGCCCTGAGCGTCCTCTGACGTGGGGCCGAAGAGCGGTCGCCAGAGGTCAGAAGCCCCAGGGGATCCTCCAGCCTCTCCGAGATCTGCTCGACAGCGAGCACCCTCGATCTGGCCGCTGCGAGCTCTATGGCAAGTGGTATTCCGTCCAGCTTCTGGCACAGTCGCGCCACCGCGGGGGCATTGTCCTCCGTCAGGGCGAAGCCCGCATCGACGGCTTGCGCCCTCTCGACGAAGAGGTGAACCGCCTCGTAGCCCGCCAGCTCGCCGGCTGGTGTCAAACGCCCCGCATCTGGCAGGGAGAGGCTCGGCACTTGCCAGCTAGACTCGCCGGCTACGCGCAGGGGCTCGCGGCTGGTCGCCAGGATTTCGAGCTCGGGGCAGGTCCTGAGCAACGTATCGGCGAGATCCGCACACTCCTCCACCAGGTGCTCGCAGTTGTCCAGGATTAGGAGCGTCTTGCGACTCTTCAGATGCTGGACGAGCGCTTCGATCGGCGAATGGTCTGGCTCCTCGGGCACGCCCAGCGCCGAGGCCACCGACCGCGCCACGAGCTCGGGGTCGGAGAGAGGGGCCAGCTCCACCCACCACACCCCGCCCTCAAATTCTTCGACGAGATCCTGGGCCACAGCTAGGGCTAGGCGCGTCTTGCCCGCCCCTCCGGGACCGCAGAGCGTCAGAAGGCGCCGATCGGAGAGCAGCCTCTTCACCTCGGCGACCTCCCTGTCGCGCCCGACGAAGCTCGTCAGTTCGAGCGGCAGGTTGTCGAGCGAGTGCTCCGGGAGACTCGCGGCGGATGATTGTGCCCTGGCAGAACCCACTACGCGCGGCCTACGAGAACTCCGCCCGGCGGTAGTATCCAACGATGTCATCCGTGGTACACATGGCTCCTGGTGCTCATCCTCATTCCGTAGACAACCTTAGCCGACGCAGACTACTCGCGAATCCCCCAAATGGGTGATTCTCGTCTCGGGCAAGGACGCCAGTTACGGCCCATCCGACCGAGGGACTCATATTTAGCATCCGGCGCGAATCGTCCCCTCGCACCGGCCAAATGGCGCACTTCCCCGGCCTTCGCGTAGACTCGATACAAATCCGCCCTTCCTCCAACACCAAACGATCCCTTCCGCCAATTGTACCTAGTATGCGCTAACAACGGTACACGTGTGTTGGCGGCGGTCGAAGTCGGCCGCAAATAGCATCAGCAAGCGTTCGATGGATCCGAATCGGTTGCCCGTAGAGGGCGATAGTGCGGTTCCCTTCGACCTCGCCGGCGCTCCCCTTGCCCGTCACAAGGGGCGAGGTGAGCGTCCGTAAGAACGATAGAGGATAATAATAAGGTAAACCCGTAGCCGCCGTTAATGTTCTCTCTAGAACGCCTGCATACCCCACTCGGGGGAGTCGTCGAAGACCCTGTCACCGTTGTTGGTGAGGTTTCTCTTGCCTGACCCGTCCGGGACGTTTACGCGGTAGACCTCCCAGTCGCCCTCGGGGTTCGAGGTCTGGATGCCGTAGCTCTCGTAGGATACCCTTGTGCTGCCGGGCGAGAAGACTGGTGAGTAGTCGTCGACGCCGAGGCCGCTGTTCGATAGGATCTTTTTGCCCGACCCGTTTAGGGCGTTCATGACGTAGACCTCGGCGTCACCCTGAGGATTGGAGGTCTGGATGCCTTCGCCCACGTAGGCTATCATCTGGCCGTCGGGCGAGAGCCCGGGCTCGGAGTCACGCACCCGGTTGAAGGTAAGCTGCTTTACGCCGGTACCATTGGGATTCATCCGGAAGATCTCACTGTCGCCGGTGGGGTTGTTAACGCCTTTTCCGGTGGTTCGACCGCTGACGAAGACGATCTTCTCGGAGGAGGCCGCCTCAGCCTGCCGTTGTCATTTCTGACGGGGTGCTCTCGGATACGTTCTCGGAAGTGCTCTCGGAGTCACTCAAACATGGAAAATGTCAGAAAAGAGTGCCAAAAAAGGCCTCAGGTTACAGGCTTCGAGCCTTGCACTGGTACGTAGTCGGAAGATCTCTCGTGATCGGAATAGCTGTGTTTACCGCCGTAGATTTCGAAAAGCTCGGGTCTATCAAGTGCTCGATGTAGAGGGTCAACCGCTCTCGGCTAACTCCCTGGCGGAGGCGACGGCTTCCTCGAGGCTCATGGCCCGGCCCTTCTGCCGAGCCTCCTCCCATGCTTGCTCGCCCATCCCTGAGCGCACTACCGAAATGCGGGCGTCAGCCTCGGCGAGCCAGTGGGTATCCTTGGGTATGCCCGTTGCTTCCAAGGACTGCGCTGCACCCCACAACCGCGCAGCCCGCTGCGCCTCTCCTTGTGCTCCAGCCGCACATGCCAGCCCTTCCAACGTAGGGAGGACGATCGGTTTCATTCTACTGTCCCACGCGAGGGCCAGGCTTTCTTTGAAGAGATACGCCGCCCTGTCGAGATCGTTCTGGAGCAGGGCCATCCAGCCTACATTGCAGAGACTAACGGCGGTGTCTGCTCCGGCTCCCAGTTCCCGCAGCAGCGCGACGGCTTCTTCGGTGAGCTCGGCAGCCTGCCCTAGATCGCCCTCGGAGTACAACACAAGCCCCAGGTTGTTCAGGCACCAGGCGAGACCTACTTTGTCGCCCTGCTCCCGGAAGAGACCGATCCCCTCTTCGTATAGCCCGGGGGCCCGCTTAAGATCGCCTTGCTCATGAATGACGGCCGCCAGGCTCATGACCGAGCGTGCCAGCCCCCAACGGTTCCCTGTTTCCCGGCTCAACGCAATGCTTTCTCCGAACAACTCCGTTGCTCGGCCATAGTCTTCCTTTTCCAATGCCACATGTCCCGAGGTCAAGAGGAGGTATAGCTTCGCTACGCTGTGCTCTGTTGCCTCGTGCGCGAGGAGTTCAAGCCCCTCTGCCAGTACCTCCTCTGCCCGGTCGAGGTCGCCTTGATGCGACGCCAGCGTTCCTACCCCGGCAAGCACCAGTGCTCTCGGCTTGGGTGAGCCTCGCCTGCCCGCTGCCAGTACCTCTTCGAGCCAGCATCTCCCCTCGCTGTAGTCGCCGCGCACAGACCAGAACCACCACAGCGCACCTCCAAGCCTGAGTACGAGTTCCGTCTGTCCTCGTTGTAGTGCCCACCCTAGAGCAGTCCTCATGTTGTCGTGCTCTGCCTCGAGTCTCCGGAGCCACTCCAGCTGGTCCTGGCCCTTTATCTCTAGAGTAGCTTCTTCCGCCAAAGCCAGGTAGTACTCGGCGTGCGCCCGCTTGATCTCCCCGGCCTCCCCGCTCTCCTCCAGCCTCTCGATGGCATACTCGTGGACCGTCTCGAGCATATCGAAGCGCGACTCTCCCCCTGCGTCTTCTTCCCGCCTCAAGAGGCTCTTTTCGAGGAGTAACTCTACCCCATCCAGGACGTCTAAATCTCCTTCCGGGTCACAGATCTCCTCTATTGCCTCCAAAGTGCGACCCCCCCGCGAAGACCGAGAGCCTCCCGAAGAGCGTTTTGTCCTCGTCTTCGAGTAGCTCGTAGCTCCAGTCTATGGCGCCCCGCAGGGTCCGCTGGCGAGCCGGGATATCTCGCGGCCCTCCCTGGAGAAGCTTCAACCGGTTGGCCAAACGAGTGATCATGGCCTGGGGCGCGAGCAGCCTCACCCTCGCAGCAGCAAGTTCTATTGCCAGCGGCAACCCGTCCAGACGGGCGCAGATCTCTGCCACCGCGGAAGCGTTGTCGCTCGCCAACGAGAAGTCTGCCTTGAGCGCTCTCGCCCTCTCCACGAAGAGCCTCACCGCTTCGTAGCGGGCGATGACCCCGAATGGAGGCAAGGCCTCAGGATCAGGTACGGCCAGAGGAGGAACGGGATACTCCTGCTCTCCATAAAGCCTCAAGGGTATGCGGCTCGTCGCGAGGATCGTGAGCTTCGGGCAGGTACCGACAAGCTCCCTCACAACGGGCGCCCCTTCCAGGACCTGCTCGAAGGTGGCGAGGAGTAGGAGCAGTTGCTTGTTGTGCAGGTAGCTCCCCAGGGTTTCTATCAGGGGCCGCTCCGCGCTCTCCTTGACACCGAGAGATCCCGCGATGGCGGAGGGTACGAGCGTCGGATCCTGTACGGCGGCAAGGGCGACGAAGCACATTCCGTCGTCGAACTCCTCCAGGAGATTGACACCAGCCGCAAGGGCAACGCGGGTCTTCCCGGTTCCGCCTGGGCCGGTGAGTGTGAGCAGCCGCGCCTTCCCGCTACGAACCCGCTCCACGATCTCCTCGACCTCGCGCTCCCTGCCCACTAGCGGGGTGGGTTGCGGGGGCAGGTTATTGGGCTTCGCCTCAAGCCCCTTTTGAGGCCGGGACTCGTGAGGCAAGCTCACTGCCGCCCGCTCGACCTTACCCTCGCCCCGGCTCAGCTCCTCGTAGAGTGACCTCGTCTCGGGCGCGGGCACCGTGCCGAGTCCGTCGCGCAGTACTTGAACCAGGGCCTGGTAGTATCCGAGCGCCCGGCTTCGCTCGCCCAGGAGCGCGTAGCAACGCATTAGCCTCCTGTGGGCAGCCTCGAGGTAGCTATCCTGGGCTATGACCCTCCTGTAAACATCGGCCGCCTCAGCGTGTCGCTTCTGGGAAAAAAGCAGCCCTCCCAAAAGGAGCAGCGACTCCTGATAGGACCGTCTCAGCATGTCCTGACCCTCCATCGCCCACTCGCCTTCTACCGTCAGATCCTCCAGGTAATCGCCCTTGTAGAGGCCGGCAGCCTCCCGCAGGTGCCGGGCGGCCCGCTCGGGCGACTCGGCCTGCAGGCGGCGGGCCTCCGAGAGGTTCTCTTCGAAGGCCTCCACGTCGTAGAAGTAATCGAGCGAGCGCCCGAAAGCGTAGCGGCCCTTCCCGAAGGAGATCCACTCCTTGCCCCCGAGTGCGTGCCTCAGGCGGTAGAGGGTGTCGTGGAAGATGCTTCGCAGCCGGGATGTCGAGGCCTCGGGCGAGAGAGCGAGGCCTATCTGCTCCTTGGTTCTTCCCTCGGGGTGGGAGAGCAGGTAGTAGAACAGCTCGCGGGGCTTCTGGATCCACTCCGGGGAGTCCAGGGGGCGACCATCCTGCTCCACTCGCACATGCCCGAGGGCGAAGATGCGCATTACGGTCGACCCAGCGGCAGGCGGGTTGGCGTGCTCCCCTTCGTCCCGACGTGCCTTAGCTTCGTCTATTGCACGCTCGATGGCCCGCTCCTTGGACATGGCTTTACCTTCGCTCCAGGCACCGACGAAAGACGCCTCGTCCAACGCCCAGCGCAGTTTCGTGTCCACGGTTGCAATAGTAACCTTCCTTCCGGAAACAACCTTAACCGACGACGGCTCCCAGCGAATCCCCCAAATGGGTAATTATGCTCTCCGGCGGAGGAGTGATCAGATGCAGCTTGCTAACCCACCCGCTTAACCTGCCCAGGCCGTGCCCCCAAAGAGGTTATCATCTGCTGATGACCAAGCTGCTGCTCACCGCCTTCGCCCTCGGGTTGGCAAGCCTCGACTTCACGGGGACTTTGCTCGCGCTCGGGGCCCTCGGTGCGGGAGCGCGGAACCGCGCGCTCCTTGCTTTCGGGTGCGTCTGCATCCTCGGCACAGCGGCGTTCGGCACGACGCTCTCGCTCGTGATCGGCCCGCGGATCGCCGGCATCGATTGGGGCGCGCTCCTCCCCCACGATCCCACCGAGGACCTGATAGCAGCCCTCGTGGAGGCTCTGCTTGGGGTCGGGCTAGTGTCCTGGGGCATCGTGCGGGCTTTGAGGCCGAGCACGACCTCCCCCAAGCCAACTGTACCGCGCGGGCTCGGCCTCTTGTCCCTGGCAGCGGTCGGCATCCTCTTCGCGCTGGCGGCGATCTTCGACCCACCCTTCCTGTCCCTCGTGGTGATCGCCGGACGTTACGAGCACTTCTGGTCGGTCGTCGCCGCGCATTCGACCTGGGTGTTCGTCAGCCACGCACCCCTGATCCTGCTTCTCGCCCTAGCGCTCATCACCGACCACGAACTGGTCGTGGCCCGCTTCCAAACCTGGTGGTCGAGGATACGCCCGATCATCATTGGCCTGGTTACGGGCACCGTCTTCCTTGCCGGGGCACTGTTTCTGCTCGATGCCGCCTGGTACTTCATCATGGGAGACCTTTTCCTGCCTACGTGACGCACGCTACGCCCTTCGCCTGTCAGCATGGCGCTTCGCGCCTTTCAGCACTTCAGCTTGTCAGCCGCTCAGCCAATGATGTCGTAGCGCCGCCGGGCTGCACCAGCAAACCCATTAGTTCGCGAGAAGCCCGCTACAAGCGTTCCGACCTAGATAGTTAGCCGGCTAACTATCTAGGTCGAGGAGATCGAAACCCTGACAAAGCTGAATTGCTAACCTCTGCGCCCTAGCGTTCCGTAGTAGGCCCGCGTGTCGTATTCTAGGACGACTTGGCCTTTGTCCTGGTGGTCGCGAAAGATGCGCTTTAGTTCGTTTATCATCTCACGGTGCCCCGGTTGTTCTTCCGCCGGAATGTATGATGACGAACGTAAACGTCCACGCAAACCATCGTAGTCGAGGACCTGCCTGTTGTCGAAGGTAGCCGTGCGGATGGGGTTTGGGGCGAAGAAGCTGCGGATCTTCTCCAGGCTGCCTTCCCGTCCATGTTCGACCTCGGCGTAGTCGGTGGCATACGTTTGGAGTAGCTTTTCGTAGGCTTCCAGGAACGGCCTACCGTGTTTCCGCCGATCGTTCCAGACGAGAACGACTTTGCCACCGGGTTTTAGTACCCGTGCGAATTCCGCTCGCGCCGCCCCGGGATCGAACCAGTGAAACGCCTGCCCCGCCGTGATGAGATCCACGCTGCTCTCGGGTACCGTCGTTGCCTCTGCCGTCCCCGCCAGGCTCTCGAATCGCCCGTACCCCGAGAGCAACCGCTCGCCCGCCTGCCGCATCTCGTCGTTCGGTTCGACCATGATGACGCGGTTCCCGTTTTCCAGGAGCAACCGGCTGAGTATGCCCGGCCCCGACCCCACATCCGCGACCACGGATCTTTCCGCCAGTCCGCACTCACGCCGCAGAAGATCGAGGAGCTCAGGCGGATAGCCAGGACGATAACGGGCGTAGTCTTCGACCCTGCCGGTGAAGCGTTGCGTAGGGTCGGTCATGCGAGAACGGAGCGACGGCGGAGTGGCAGGCTAGGTCGCGACCTCCGCCATGACCTCCTCCGAGATATCGAAGTTCGCGTAGACTTCCTGCACGTCGTCGTTCTCCTCCAGGGCGTCGATCAGGCGCAGCGTCTGTCTTGCCGTTCCGGCGTCGAGGTCTATGCTGTTCTGGGGGACCATGGTGATCTCCGCGTTCTCGAACGCCGCGCCGGCCTCACCAAGAGCCTCCCTGACGGCCGTGAAGTCCTCCGGGATCGTGATGACCCTGTAGTCGTTCTCCTGTTCCGCGACGTCTTCGGCCCCGGCCTCGAGGGCCACCTCCATCAGCTCGTCCTCGTCCGTGGAGTCTTTTGGAACCAGGATCACGCCCTTGCGCTCGAAGAGGTAGGCTACCGAGCCGCTCGTGCCGAGCTTGCCGCCGTTCTTGGAGAAGATGTAGCGCACGTCCGAGGCAGCCCTGTTGCGGTTGTCGGTGAGCACGTCGACCAGGACAGCGACCCCGCCGGGCGCGTAGCCCTCGTAGGTGATCCGCTCGTACGTTTCGGCGTCGGAGCCGGCACCCGTGCCCTTGTCGATGGCGCGCTGGATGTTGTCGTTGGGCATGTTGGCGTCCCGGGCCTTCTGCACCGCGAGGTGCAGTGCGGGATTCATCTCCGCGTCCCCGCCGCCCTCGCGCGCCGCGACGGTGATCGCCTTGGACAACTTGCCGAACAGCGCCCCGCGTTTCGCGTCGGCGGTGCCTTTCTTCCTTTTGATGGTGGACCACTTACTGTGACCGCTCATATGGAACAAACCTCCCGCAAAAAATACTCGTGGAACCTGACGTCCTCCGTAAGTTCCGGGTGGAACGCCGTCACCAGGATGTTCTCCCCCCTGGCCGCGACGACGCGATCCCCAACCTTCGACAACACCTCAACCCCGGGCCCCACGTCCTCGAAGAACGGCGCCCGGATAAAGACCCCCGTGAACGGCTCATCGAAGCCGTCGACCTCGAGATCCGTCTCGAACGAGTGGACCTGCCGCCCGAACCCGTTGCGCTCGACGAGGGCGTTCATCAGGCCGAGAAGGGGCTGGCGTGGCCCCGTCGTAGCCGACGCCGCGAGGACCATCCCCGCGCACGTTCCCCAGACCGGGCCGCCCTTGTAGAAGAAGCTCCTGATGCCGTCGAGGAGTCCCGATGAGACCATCATTTTACCTATCGTGGTGGACTCGCCTCCCGGGACGATGATCCCGGCCAGACCTTCCAAATCCTCGACCGTCCGGACCTCGACGGGCTCGACGCCCAAGTCACGTAGGATCTCCGCGTGCTCCCTGAAGTCTCCCTGGAGCGCGAGCACCCCGATCCGCTTCTGGCCGTCTTCCTTGCGCGCGGCTCCGTTCGTCTCGCCGTTACCAGCCACGAGTCGCGAGCCGCTCCCCTTCCGCAAGATCGCCCATCTCCCTGCCCACCATCGCCTCTCCGAGACCCCTGCTCGCCTCCGCGACGGCCTTCGCGTCCTTGTAGTGGGTGGTCGCTGCCACGATAGCCCGCGCCCGCGAGGCGGGGTCCCCGCTCTTGAAGATGCCGCTCCCGACGAAGACGCCGTCGGCGCCTAGCTGCATCATCAGCGCGGCGTCGGCAGGGGTGGCGATGCCGCCGGCCGTGAACAGGACGACCGGGAGCCGGCCGTTCTCCGCTACCCAGCGCGCGAGCTCGTATGGGGCGCCGAGGTTCTTGGCTTCCGTCATCCGCTCCTCGGGCTCGAGCACGCCGAGGCGCCGGATGCCGCCGACGATCGCGCGCATGTGGCGCACGGCCTCGACCACGTTGCCGGTGCCGGCCTCGCCCTTGGAACGGATCATGGCAGCGCCCTCGCCGATGCGCCTGAGCGCCTCCCCGAGGTTCGTCGCCCCACACACGAAGGGCACCTCGAAGACCGCTTTATCGATGTGGTGATTCTCGTCGGCCGGCGTAAGGACTTCGGACTCGTCGATGTAGTCGACCTCCAGGGCTTCGAGGATCTGGGCTTCCACGAAGTGCCCGATGCGCGCCTTCGCCATCACGGGTATCGTAACAGCCTCCTGGATCTCCAGGATCTTCTCCGGGTCGCTCATCCTGGCAACCCCACCATCGGCCCTGATATCGGCAGGAACCCGCTCCAACGCCATAACCGCGACGGCCCCTGCCTCCTCGGCGATCCTGGCCTGCTCCGCGTCGACCACGTCCATGATGACCCCGCCCTTGAGCATCTGGGCCATCCCGCTCTTGACCCTGAAAGTCCCTGTTGATTGTCCGATCTCCGCCATACGATTCTCCAATGGTATCTACTAGAATTTGTAAGGGATATCTTACTACCAGCGCCCCGGCACGCCAAACTGTATAGGGTTACAGGTATCCGGTTTCACGTTTGGGTTGATGACATCGAGACGCCTCAGCGCTTCTCTTTGCGTTCCCTGGCATACTCCTCGGAAAACTTCTTGAGGAAAGCCTGGGCGGCGTGCTGCGCCGCCCGTTTGGCTGCAGGGAGGGCCAGGGTGAATTCGCTGCGGGCGAACTCCCCCACCCTCTGGATCGCTCGCCTTCCCGTCCCATCCTCCTGGGTGCTCGTCCGGCGTCTGAGGCGCCCCATCACTCTATCTCTATGCGCTCTCGGTCAGCGGGGCCGGGGGAGTCCGGTTGCCTCTCCGGCCTCATCAGTTCTCCTAAGCCCTTGAGCGTCTCGAAGCCGGCTTTCCTGAAGTGCCTCGCGGCCCGCACGCGTCGCTCGCCAGGCACCAGCACGTACGCGACCACGCCAAGCAACGAGCCTTTGCGTTGCCTCTCCTCAGCCATCCCTCAACCTCACCCTCAGCGCCCCTTCCTCGAAGCTCGCCCCCGCCGCCGACAGACGCGCCAGGGCGTCGGGGAGAAGTATGTTGCGCCGGTAATTGCCCACCTTTATCAGCAACTCGGCCCCCTTCTTCGAGAGGTTCACGCTCCGCTTCTCAACGAGCGGGAGTTGGAAAACGACGTCGTAGCCGTCGCCGTTCTTCACGATGTCGTGGGTGGCACCCCTGAAGAGCACGTCCAGGGGCTCCGCGTCCCCGAAGACGTTTTCGGCGAGGGCGCTGAGCGCCTCCAGGCCGAACATCTCGCGGTCGTAGAGGAGCGCGTTTAGGATCGGGATGGGCGCAAAAGACTCTTCGATCGTCTTCATGTGCCTCGATTGCGCCTCACGCCAGCTCGCGAAGTAGGGATCTCTGACAGAATCGGGTAACAATCGGTTGACAACGACAGCGTCCACGCCGTAATCGTAGAGGTTCAGGTAGGTGTAGGCGCGGCGTGCTTCGGCGATCACCATCTTCTCGGCGTTCAAGACCAGACGCACGGAGGCATCATCGCGGTCAGTCAGGATCTCCTCGACACTAGCGATCGCCTTGTAGAACCTCTGCCCTGCCGCGAAGACGCTGTCCTCAGGAAGCGGTGGCAAGGACTTCGCCCTGCTCGCAAAAGGCCTGACCAGCTTCGCGGCGCGGCGCTGGAGGGGGAAGATCTTCTCGACGTACCAGCTCATGTGGTCCGGAAGGCTCAGGAGCTTCAGCGTCTCGCCCGTAGGTGCGGCATCGAGGATGAGGGCGTCATACAGGCCTTCCTGGTTGTGCTGCCTGACCTTTAGGAGGCCGAAGAGCTCGTCCATCCCCGGCAGCATCGCCAATTCCTCGGCGGCGAGCGTGTCGGTGCCCTGCCACTCGAACAGGGTCGTTATGTAGCCCTGTATCTCGGACCAGTTGTCCTCGATCATGGACGTATAGTCCATCTCCTGCGCCCACAGGCCTGTGGCCATCTCCTTCGGGTCAGGCCCGATCTCCGTGTCGAAGGCGTCGGCGAGCGAGTGGGCGGGATCTGTGCTCATCACGAGCACTTTTTTGCCGGCTCGTGATGCTTTCAATGCCGTGGCCGCTGCCACGCTCGTCTTGCCGACGCCACCCTTGCCGGTGTAAAGGATCGTGCGCAACTTACAATAGAGACGCAGGGTCGGCCACGAACGTCGCCCCCGTCAAGAGGCCCAGAACCAGGATCAGGCCAACGTACACGGCTCCGACCGCGACGCGGTCGCGCAACGGGATATCGTAGTAAGCCCGGCCCTCCGGCGTGTCGCGCGTCCTCCAGCGGTTCCAGAGCTCGGGCAGGCCCAGCACCGCGATCAACGCTATGATCGGAGCCACGAAGAACAGCGCCACCATCACGACGAGGCCAACCACCTGGAAGACCAACGACATCGCACCGACCGCCCTGCCGCCGTCCAGCGGCAAGAGAGGCGCCAAATTGAAGAGGTTGATGATGAAGTTGAAGTACGCCAGCCCGAGGAATAGCGGCTCCCGCGTGGCAGCGTACAGCCCGAGGGTTACTATTCCACCGAGCGTGCCGAGCACGGGCCCGGCGAGCCCGATCCGTGCCTCGGCCAGCGCGTCCTTTGGCATCTGCTTCATCGCCACGAAAGCCCCCAGGAACGGGATAAACATCGGGGCCGAAGCCGGGATGCCCTCGCGCCTGAGCTGCAGGACGTGTCCCATCTCGTGGATCCAGATCAGGACCACTATCCCCACCGCGAACCACAAGGGGAAGAGCAGCGCATAAGCCCCAATGCTCACCAGCATGGTCAACGCCGTGCTGGCGAATTTGACCTTGAGCAACAGAAGCGCAAGCCCCTTGAACTTCGCGAGCAGCAACCCGACCGCGGCGAGCGGCGCCAGAAGACGCTTGATGACGCTCCAGGCGCTCTCTGGCTTCAGTGGCTCGTACGTCGGCTCCGGCCTCCTCGGCGCTTCGAGGTCACTCCGGAAGATAGGCTCTCTCGTCTCGTCTGACTGCGAACGATAATCCATGCAAAGATTATACCGCCCGCTCGTTAGACGGTTCGCGAACCGCGTTTACACCGGCGGGCGCCGCTCGCTCTCGAATCGCTGCTGGGCCTCCACGGTCCGGTTAGCTTCGGGGACGGCTTCGAGACGGCCTTTGGGAATTTCTTCCCCCGTGTCGTCGCAGACGCCGTAGGTTCCCTCTTCTATCTTCTGTAGGGCCTTCTCGATCTCCCCGAGGCGGCGTTCGATCCCTTCTTCCACCGAGGCGTCCATCTCACGGTCGAAGATGGACTGGCTCATGTCCCCTGAGTCGGTTTCGGCGAAGTCATCGCCCCCACCCTCCAGTTCCACCTCGTCCTCATCCAGCCCGTCGCGCACCCCTACAAGCTCGGCCCTGAGGTCGATGAGACGCTGCTTCTGGCTGTCGATAAATTCCTGGTCCAACGCGCTGTTAGCCAAGGTCCCTCCTGTACTCTGATCTCACGTTCGAAACGACACCAAAACGACACCGTTACCTTACACGCAAGAGCAATGATTCCCAACATGCCCGATCCTAATCCATCGCATTGGAACGGGTTTCGCGGCCTTGACGATGGTGCCAGAGCCCCGGGCGGCAGACTCCGGTATACTTTCCTCGTGGCTACCTCTACTTCAAGGGCCGACATCCTCGTGCTTTCGAGCGCGATAGGAAGCGGGCACATGCGCGCGAGCGCCGCGCTGGCCCTCGGCGTGGGGCTGACCGACCCGAACCGGACGTGCTCGATCGTGGACTTCCCGCACGAGGTCTCCCCGGCGGTGGAAGACCTGATCCGCCGGACGTACCTGGAGTCTTTAAAGCTGATGCCGGACCTCTACGGCAAGCTCTACCGCATGTCGGAGATCCGGGCGACCCAACAAAGCACGCCGAGCCGAACCTCCGAACTCTACGAGAGGCTGCAGCAGTTCTCGGAACCGTGGGCCGCCAGGCACGACTCGGGGCCGCGGCATCAACGCCGCGAGAATGCGGCCATGAGGACCCTGGATCGCCTTATAGAAGCGACTGGCGCCAGAGCCCTGGTCGCCCCACACTTCTACGGCGCCTCTGCGCTTGGGAGGTACAAGGACCAGCACCCCAACGCCTTCGCCGCCGTCGTGCTGACCGATTATGTACCCCATCCCATGGGAGTCCCCGACAACCTGGACCTCTACATCGTCGCCGATGACGCGGCTGCCGATACGGTCGAGAGGATCGGTGTGCCGGAGGAACGTATACATCCGACAGGGATACCGATAGATCCCGCCTTCGAACAACCTGCGGACGTGCCCGGGGTGCGCAGGGACGTGCTGGGGTTCCCGGAAGACGGCGAGGATGACCTGCCCGTGGTCATAGTGATGGGCGGGGGCCTCGGCAGCGGCCACCTGGAGAACGTGGTGACGTCTCTGCTGGAAGCGAGCGCGGCGATGCGCCTCGTGGTCCTCTGCGGCTCGAACGCGAAAAACTGCGAGCGCCTGCGCACCATCGCCCAGATGCGCGGACGCTCCGCGACCTTCCTCTCGTTCACCGACCGCGTGCGGGACCTGATGGCGGCCTCGCGCGTGCTAGTTACCAAGCCAGGCGGCATGAGCTGCACGGAGTCTCTGGCCTCGGGCCTTCCCCAGGTGCTATTCAACCCCATACCCGGCCAGGAGGAGGACAACGCAGCCGCGATGGTTCGTTACGGCGCAGGGGTGATGGTGGAAAAGACGGACGACATCCTGGGGGAGACGATGAAGATCCTCACCTCCGAGAACCACCGCCGTAGGATACAGGCCTCCGCGCGCGCCGCCCATCGCCCCCACTCGGCCCGCACCGCCGCCAAACTACTGCTGGAGCGGCTGGAGCGCATGCCGTGAGGCACCCCCGCGCGAGGGCCTGGCTGGCGGTCGCGGGCCTGGCTGCCGGAGGCACGCTCTTCGCCGGGACCCGCACCGCCCTGGGCCGCCCGGTACGTTCCGCCGCCACGCTGGCCGGCGCAGGGGTCGGGGCAGCGGCCGCGGGGCTGATGGTCTACGAGTGGCTCACGCCGCGGTCCTGGCTCTACGGCCCGGTGTTCTGGCACGCAAGGACGGCAGAGCGCGTCGTCGCGCTCACCTTCGATGACGGTCCCTGCCACCCGTACACCGAGGGGCTCATGGAGGTTTTGGGGCAGGAGGGCGTTCCGGCCACCTTCTTCATGGTGGGAAACAACGTCGTGCGCGAACCGAACCTGGCCGCCGAGGTGGCTTCAGAGCACGCCGTCGGCAACCACACCTTCACCCATCCGCACCTGACGTGGAGTAGGCGGAGCACCGTCAGGGAGGAGCTCTCGCGCGGGCAAGAGGCCATTCACGAGGCGACGGGCGCCGTCCCCACCATCTTCCGCGTCCCACACGGCTGGTACGGGCCGCAGGTGATCTCGGGCGCGGCGGAGCTGCGAATGCACTGCATAGGCTGGTCCGTGATGGCCTGGGACTGGAACAAACCGCCCGCGGATACGATACAACAGCGCATCCTGCACGGTGCTGGACCCGGCGGCGTAACGCTGCTGCACGACGGCCAGGACACCGACGCCTACCCCAAAGCCGACCGCTCCCGCACGATAGCCGCCGTACCGCGCATCATCGAAACGCTGAAAGAGGACGGCTACCGCTTCGTCACCGTGCCCGAGCTGATGGCCCTCGATGCGGCGTAGCGCCTTCCCTGACGGAATTCGCCCTTGCTAACGGCTTTAGGAAACGAATCCGGCGCCAGGCTCAGGCCGTAGGGCAGTAGGTCCCAAGCCGTCCTTCGAGAGGACGACCAACAACGGCAGCGCCCAGGTGTAGACGAAGGTAATCAGGAAGTAAGAGAGCGGCGGGCGAGCATCGTAATGTGCTCGCCCGCCCAGCAGGTCTGGCTGCTGTTACGCTCGCCTTAGCGGAAGTTGTTGACGGTGGGGTGCAGCGGCAGCCGGTCGCGCTGCTCGCCCTGCTGCTCGGAGGAGATCTGCGCCTTCGCTCCGCCCAGGAAGGCGTCGTAGTTGGTGAGAAGCCCCTAGGTGCGGAACGAGCCGATCTCGAACGGCAGCGCGTGCGAGGTTAGCGGCGCCTTATCGTCGATGAGCATGAAGTGCAGGTGCGGTGCGTCGGTGTTGCCCGTGTTGCCAAGCTTACCTACCACCTGCCCTTTGCTCACCCGCTCTCCCGACTTTACACGAACGCCTTCTGAGCCCTTCTGCAGGTGAGCGTAGTAGGCGTAGGTCCCGTCGGCGATCTTGAGCACCACGTAGTTTCCGCCGAAGTCGTTTAGGGCCAGGCCTTTCGAGAGTTGGCCGGGGGTCTGCTCGGGCTGGTCGTCGCGTGTTGCCACCACGAGGCCGTCGGCGACCGCGCGGATTTTCGGCCCGTAGTACGGGTAGCTGGGAGCTCGTCCTTTGGGCCGTCGTAGAGCCTGCCGTTCTCTCCCACCCTCACCCAGTCTATGGCGAAGCGCTTTGGGGCGTGGAAGGAGCCGTCGATGGGAAGGATGCCCGCGCGGTGGGAGGTTACGGTGTCGCAGCACCCCTCGCCCGTCAGCCACCTTTTCCCGAAGAGCGGTGCTCCTATGTGCACCGGGTCTTCCTGGCCCACGAGCGTCGGCCCTGCCCAGAAGCTCTCGGCCAGCCCCGTAGGCGTGCTCGTCGAGACGTCGAAGCGGTAATTGAGCTTCTCGGGCAGCCTCGCGCCGCTCGGGTAGGAGACGTCCTCGAGCAAGATGCCCGACACCCCCGCCCGAACTACTTGCCGGGGGAGCCACCGAAGACGATGATCCTCGAGTCGAGCTCGTCGCCGAAGAGCACGTCGACCACACGGCCTCCGTGGCTCGGGTCGAGCACCCGCAGACGCTCTAAGGTAAGGTTGGCGCTCGTGATGTTGGTAAGGCGGAGCTCGTAGGCCAGGTGGGTTCGGTCGTCGGCACCGTCTACCGGCTCGACTTTTCCGTCGAAGTTGCCAACCGCGAGCGGCGTGACCTGGCCAGGCGCCGCCGCAGGATCGGGCTCCCGATCCTGCGCCCCTCGCGTGGGCGCCTGCTGGGCCAAAGCCACGGTCGCCCCCGCCATCGAAACAGCCACGACCACCACGGCGATCCACCGCCACGACGCGACCTTGACTGACATCCTCCTCACTTCCTCGACTGGACACCATCGTGGACGTACTCACGCCTGGCGCCGTAACGGTAGTCACATCGATCCGATGGCGCATCCCCCAAATGGGCGTTCTTCAAAATTTTCTCAACGCACCTCCTATAGCGGTAGTCAGTGCAGTTGACCCACTCCTCCGAGCGTCAGCCTCGTTGGCGAATCGGCTACGCGAGGACGTACGGTGAGGTATCGTCCAAGCCTCGGCATAACGATGGGTCAATACCACTGCACACCGCTATA
>JBKPOM010000141.1:0-23226 GCA_046733115.1 Actinomycetota bacterium
GGCCAGCGCGACCCCTAAAGGAGTGGCGATAAGCATGGTCAGTCCCGCGAGCTTGAGGCTCTGCAGTAGCGCATCCCTAAGCGACGGGTCGTGCAGGACGGAGAGGTCGGGGTCCTGAAAATACCACCGGAGCGAGAAGCCCTGCCAGGTGCTGCGGGAGCGGCCGTCGTTGAACCCGAAGAGCACGGCCACGGCCACGGGAACGAGCGACCAGAGCACGTACGCCCACGTGAAGAGTACCAGGAACCGTGATTGACCCCAGGGATTCGACCACCACGTCCTCAGGCGTGCCGGGAGCGTCTCGTTCACGAACGGGCTTCCCTTGTCGCCCGGGCCACGCTGTAGAGGTAGTAGGTCATCAGGAGGCCGACGAACACCATCAGGATGATGGTCAGGGCGGCGCCCGTGTTGCCCCCGGCGCTCGCGTTTATGTTCTGTTCTATGAGCTTGGCGATCATGTTCGTCTTCGGGGACCCGGAAAGGAGCGTTGCCGTGTAGTAGTCGCCGAACATGGGGAGCGTGATGATCACGCACCCTGCTAGCATCCCCTGATACGAGAGCGGCAGCGTGACGCGGAAGAAGGCCTGCGCCGGGCTGGCCCCGAGGTCCCGCGCCGCCTCTATGACGCGCGGGTCGATCCTGTCGAGCGCGGCGAAGAGGGGCAGGATCAGGAACGGCACGTAGCCGTAGACGAGGCCGAGCACGACGGTCTCGGGCTTGCCCACGAGCCACTCCCTCGGCGCGTCGAGGATGCCTACGAACATAAGGATCTTGTTTACATAGCCGTCGGTAGAGAGCAAATTTACCCAGGCGAGCATCCGCATGAGGTAGTTGATCCAGAACGGGGCGATGATGAGCAACAAGAGCAGCACCCGATACCGCCCGGCATGCCTGGCGACGTAGTAGGCTACCGGGTACCCGATGAGCAGGCTCAAGGCCGTCGCCAAGGCCACGTAGACGAGCGTGCGCAGAAAGACGACCCCGAGCTGGCCGGTGAACAGTTCGCCGAGTACGTCCCGGAAGGTCGCGTAGTTCCAGTGGAGCGGGTTCCACACGGGCAGCGTGTCCCCGAAGATGGGATCTGTTGTCCCCATGGCCATGGCGAGAATCGCGTAGAGCGGCATGACGAAGAGGACGAGAAGCCAAACCACGCCGGGAAGGGCGAAGGATGGCCAGAGCCAACGCCCCTCTCCGACCGCCCCCCGTTCGTCGACCGGTTTGCTCACTTGTTTATCCGCCCTGCTGGACCCGGGACCACGCCTCGAGCCAACGCTTGTCCTCCTCGGGCGTCAACTGCTCTGGTATCTGTCCCATCTCGAAGTCGCCCTGCTCGATGACCGTCGTCGCCAGGTTCTTGCGTATCGTCCCGTCTGACACCAGGGTGTCTGGCTTCAAGGCGTTTATGGGCGGCTGGTAGGCGTTCCAACTGAAGTTCTTTATGGCCACCTTGTCGTCGAGCATGTAGTTGAGGAACATGTGGCCGAGCACAGGGTGCTCCGCCCCGTTTAGCACGGCGAGGCTGTCGTTAGAAACGTAGCCGCCCGCCCCTCTTTTAGCCTTCGGGGGCCACACGTAGCGCAGCACCGAGGGGTCATCGCCTTTGGGCATGTAGTAGGGCGCGTTGACCATGTCGCCCGACCACGCCTGGTGGATGCCGAAGACGCCTTCCGGCAGTTTGGCGTAGGCACCGTCGATGGTGTAGCGGATGTCCACGAGGTCGGTAAGCTCGATGAGGTTGTCCGTCGCGGTATCGAGGTCACCCGGCTTGGCGCTGTTGATGTCGGCGATGCCGCTCTTGTACATGCCGACCCCGATGGTCTCCCTGTAGTCGTCGTAGAGGCCCGCTATCCCCTTGTACTCGGGGTCCCAGAAGGCCTCCCACGGGTTGTCCATGGCCGCGATGTCGGCCGAGACCATGTCCGTGCGCCAGCCGATGCCGGTCAGGTAGACGGTGTAGGGGACGGTGTAGCGCGAACCCTGATCGTAGTACGGGTTCGCGAGCATGGGCCAGACGTTCTTTTTCAGGTTGGGCAAATAATCGTGGTTGAGGGGCTGCAAGAGCTTCCCGGCCACGAACTTGGGGATGATCTCGGCCGTCGGGACGAACACGTCGAAGTCGACCTTGCCGGTCCTGAGCTTCCTGGTCGCCTCCTCCAGATTGTAGAAGGTCGTGAGCTCGACCTCGACGCCGAACTCCTTCTCGAAGTCCTTTAGCACGCGGGTGTAAACGTAGTCCGCCCAGTTGTACACGCGCAAGGGAGCCTTCTCGGGCTCGAGGCCTGACTCTATCATCGGGTTGTCGTCGTAGAGGGGCTGCTTGACGGGCTTGTCTCGCGTGCCGACGACCACCTGCGCGGCAGAGGAGGGGCTTCTGCTCGCGGAACCACAGCCGGCGAGCAGCCCGCCCGCCATCGCCGCCCCCGCCATCAGCCTGAGCGCCTCGCGGCGAGACATCGACGGCCGCCAGAAAGACCTCTGCTTCGGATGGAACACCATCTCTACCCCCTTACCCCTCGGTGGCGAGCTCCCCCCTCTGCCCGGCGCCTTTCCCTTCACTCTCGCGCTTTAGCGCGGTGGGAATGAGGCCCAACTCCCGCGCCGCCGCGCCCAGGCACATCTCGTTCATCATCTCGCCGTCAACCGCCGAGTCCTTGAGCAGCATCTGCAGCGCAAGACCGTCCATGAGCGCGGAGAGGTACGTCGCGAAGCGCTCCGGGTCGGACGGCCCGAACTCCCCTGAGCGCTGGCCCTCCCTGACCACCTCGGCGATCGTGTTTCGCCAGCGCCGGTCGAGCGCCTCGCGCTTGCGGGCCGCCTCCCCGTTGCGCAAGGCCCGCGACCACAACTCCACCCACAAAGCCCAGTACCCGTCCGTCTCCCGCCGCTCCACAGGCGGGCACGCCAGCTCTATGAGACGCGCCAGCCGCTCGGCCGCGCCCTCGAACCCCGTCAGCTCCCGGAACGCCTCGATGTAGAAAAGGTCCTCGGCGTAAGCGAGCGCCTCCGTCAACAACTTCTCCTTGGACCCGAAGTAATACACAACGAGCGCCGGACTCAACCCCGCCCTTTCGGCCACGTCGGCGATGCGCGTGTCGCAAAGACCCCGCTCCCCTATAACCTCCGCAGCCGCCTCCAGCATCTGCGTGCGCCGCTTCTGCGTCAACCTGGGCCTCGCGCTCATGAGACTCCCGCAACCTCCCTTTCGATATGTGAACGGCTATTTAATGCGCAAGATAACACAACCCCGCACCCCGGTCCATCAGAATCGGGGACTCGCGGTCCACAAGAAACGTCTTGCTGCCGCAGACGTGAAATGCTACATTGAATGACGATTTAGGAAAACCTTGGGCTCCTGAAGGGAGAGGGTGATGAGGGGCGGCTTTGATGCCATAGTCATCGGCGGGGGGCACAACGGGCTTGCGGCGGGGGCTTACCTCGCCCGCGACGGGTTGCGCACGGTGGTGCTGGAGGCCAGCCACAAGGTCGGCGGGGCGGCCAGCACGGACGCGCCGTGGCCCGAGGCTCCGGAGTTCGACGTCACCACATACTCGTACGTGATGAGCCTGATGCCGCGGCGCGTCATCGACGAGCTGCGGTTGGAGCGTCACGGGTACAAGGTCTACCCGATGGGGCCATCGTACTACGCCTTCCCGGACGGGAGGTCCCTGATCATCACCGGGACCGACGATAAGAAAGACTACGAAGCCATGGCGCGGTTCTCCCGCAAGGACGCCGAGGCGTACGGCGAGTGGCGCAAGTGGCTTGCGGAGCTGGCGGCGATAATGGAGCCTCTACTCTTGACGACCCCGCCGAAGATGGGTTCCCGCCATCCCCTCGACCTTCTCGAGCAGCTCAAGCTGGCGTGGAAAATGCGTGGGCTCGACGTGCCGCGGGTAGGTGAGCTAACCCGCCTGATGACGATGAGCGCCTGGGATCTGCTCGACCGCTGGTTCGAGTCGCCGCAGGTGAAGGGCGCGATGGCGGTCGACGGCATCATAGGGACGTGGGCTGGGCCCGCCTCTCCTGGCACGGCGTACGTGTTGATGCACCACGAGATCGGGGACGCCGGCCTCGGCCTAAGCTCCTGGGGCTATCCTAGGGGCGGGATGGGAGCCGTTTCTGACGCGTTGAGGAGCTCCGCCGAGGAGTTCGGCGCCGAGGTGCGCACCAACGCGCCGGTCGAGCGCATCTTGCAGAAGGACGGGCGCGTCACGGGCGTTGTGTTGGAGGGTGGAGAGGAGCTGGAGGCGGACGTAGTGGTGGCCGCCACGCATCCGAAGATCACCTTCCTCGAGCAACTGCGTCGGGAGGAGTTGCCAAACGACTTCGTAGGCAGCATCGAGCGTTGGAACTCCCGCAGCGGGGTCGTCAAGATCAACCTCGCTCTCTCGGAGCTTCCGGACTTTACCGCCGATCCAGGCAAGGGAGACCACCTGGGCGGGGCCATAGAGCTAGCCCACTCCATCGACTACATCGAGGAGGCTTTCCAGGACGCGCGGCGCGGCGAGCCAGCCCGCCGGCCCTTCTCGGACGGTGTGATCCCGACGGTGTTCGACCGCACGCTCTGTCCCGAGGGGTACCACATCATGTCGCTGTTTACGCAGTGGGTCCCTCACGAATGGTCGAAGGAGCCGCATCGAGAAGAACTAGAAGCGTACGCGGACCGCGTGATCGACGGCTATACCGAGCTCGCGCCGAACCTGAAAGGCGCCATCCTGCACCGCCAGGTGCTCGGACCTTACGACATGGAGCAGGAAATAGGGCTCGTCGGGGGCAACATCTTCCACGGCGAGCTCTCGGCAGATCAACTCTTCCACATGCGGCCGGCGCCGGGTTACGCGAATTACAGGACCCCGATTCGTGGCCTGTACCAGGCTTCGTCGGCGACGCACGCCGGTGGCGGCGTCTGCGCCATCCCGGCCTACAACTGCGTGCGGGAGATCCGTCGCGACCTGAGAAGGGAGCGCCTGAAGGAACGCTTGAGGCCGCGCAGCAGGGGGTGACCGTGGCGCTCGACGGCGCTTTGAGGGCCATGCTGGGGGCGCGCTCCGTCGCGCTGGTGGGTGCGAGCCCAAAGTTCGACTCGCCCGGCAACCACATGGTGCGTCAGCTTATCGTCGGAGGCTTCACCGGCGAGGCGGTGGCGGTCAACCCCAGATACGATGAGGTCGAGGGCATCGCATGCGTTCCTTCGCTCCGGGCGTTGCCCTTTATCCCCGACCTCGTGTTGCTCGGTGTCGGCAACCACCGGCTGGAGGAGCAGATGGAGGCGGCGGCCGGGTGCGGAGCGCGGGGCGTCGTCGTGTTCGCGAGCGCGCTCGAGGACCCGCCACGGGACGCTCCGCTCACCGAGCGACTCAGGCGCATCGCCCGCGATGCGGGGATGGCCGTGTGTGGTGCCAACTGCATGGGGTTTGTTGACGTCGAGCGCGGGCTCAGGGCCCTCGCCTTCGAGGAGCGGGCGGATCTGGAGCCGGGCAACGTGGCCTGGATCTCCCATTCCGGATCTGCCTTCTCGGCGCTCTTACACGCCGAGAGGGGAATCCGTTTCAACCTCGCCGTCTCCACGGGCCAGGAGCTCTCGACCACGATGGCGGACTACATGCTCTACGCCCTCGAACGCGAGTCGACGCGCGTGATCTCCCTGTTTCTCGAGACCATCAGGGACCCGGACAACTTCAAACTGGCGCTCGAAACCGCCTCAAAACGCGACGTGCCGGTCGTCGCGCTGAAGGTGGGTCGCGCGACTGCCTCCCGCCGGCTCGTCGCCGCCCACTCTGGCGCTCTGGCCGGGGACGACGCTGCCTACGAGGCGCTCTTCGACGCCTACGACGTGGCCCGCGTGGGAACGCTCAACGAGATGGCAGACCTCGTGGAGCTCCTGGCGGCAGAGCGCCGCGCCGCCCCTGGGGGCCTCGCCGCCATCCTCGACTCCGGCGGCGAGCGGGCGCACCTGGTCGACGCAGCGGCCGGCCTCGACGTTCCTTTAGCCCAACCCTCGGAAAAGACCCTGCGGGGCGTCGCCGCGCGGCTTGAGCCCGGGCTGCCCGCTGTCAACCCGCTGGACGCCTGGGGCACGGACAACGACGCATACGCGACCTTCCTCGACTGCTCCCGGCGGCTCGCGGACGACCCCGGCACCGGGGCGTTCGCCTACGTCGTCGACCTGCACAGCGAGCGCGCCGAGCGCGGCCACGCCTGGGTTGCAGAGCGGGTCTGGACCGCGACTGAGAAACCCGTCGCCGTGGTGTGCGGCGTGACCAGCGCGATCCAGAACAGCGCCGCAACCCGCCTGCGCTCCAGAGGTATACCGGTGCTCGAAGACGTAAACTCCGGCCTGCGCGCCTTCCGCCACCTCTTCGACAGGCGCGACTCGCGCGCGCTCCCTTCCACGACGATCCCAGATCCGGTGCCCGATCACATCAGGCACCGCTGGCGCGAGACCCTGGCCTCCCGTACGCGTCTCGGAGAATCCAACACCCTGAAGATGCTCGCCGACTACGGTTTGCCGGTAGCGCGGACCGAGGCCGCGTCGAACCTCGATGAGGTTCTCGCTGCGGCAGAGAGCGTCGGTTATCCCATTGTCCTGAAAACCGCCGCTGCGTCCCACAAGACGGACGTCGGCGGCGTGAAGCTGGGGATCGAGGACCGGGGCGTCCTTACAGCCGCCTACACCGAGATGTCTTCGCGCCTCGGCCCCGCCGTGGTGGTTCAGGAGATGGCGGAGCCTGGCGCGGAGATGGCGCTCGGGATAGTCCAGGATCCCCAGTTCGGTACGCTGGTGATGGTCGCCGCGGGAGGCATTCTGATCGAAACTCTCGCCGACCGCTGTCTGGCCCTGCCCCCCCTGAATGAGGCGCACGCAAGGCGGCTCATCGACCGGCTCGACGCCCGCCCGTTACTGAACGGTGCCCGTGGCGCACCGCCCGCGGACGCAGACTCGTTCGCCCGCGCCATGTCGCGCCTCTCAGTTCTGGCGTGGGATCTCGGCGACCTCATCGACGCCCTCGACGTGAACCCGCTCATCGTCGGCCCGGATGGGTGCGTAGTCGTCGACGCCCTGGTCGAGCCCCGCGCCGAATATGATTGACCACTACCGGAAGTGGCCGGTCCTCGGAGACCCCAGAGGACAACAGGGTCTGAGGTCCTACCCTTCTTCCCTACTCCCGCCGAAGGCACGCTCCGGCGCGGTCCAGTCCGGTATCTGCACGACCCTACCCTCCAGGTATCCGCGGGCGACCATGCCCACGAACTTGCCCGCCGTCGATTCCTCGGGGGAGAGGGGACCCTGGCGGTAGCCGCGAGAGGAAGCGCCCCGCTGGACACCCTCGCAAGCGGCCCAGTCCTGGCCGTTGGTGATGTGCCAGAAACCGCTGGCGTAGGAGGAATCAAAGCCCTCGGACTCCACGGCCTCGCGGGAGAAGAGCCACTCGCACTCCACGGTCGTCCTGTCGGGGGACAGCGGCCTTAGCCTGTGGGTCATGATGTAGTCGGGGTGGAGGCTCACGAGCAGGTTCGGGAAGAGCTGGAAGTAATAGACCTCCCTCTCCTGTCCCTCCGCCAGGTTCGGCAACCTCGGAGCATAGCTGTTGCCGTCGAGCGACATGGTCTCGGCGTGGTCTTCGAGGTCCATCGGCCCTCCGACCCAGGCGCCGCTCGCCTCGTAGTCATCCCCGCTCTTGGGCGGGCTGACCTTGCACAGCTCGGGGTGGATGGATGGGCAGTGGTAGCACTCGTGGTAGTTCTCGGCCAGGATCTTCCAGTTCGCAGCGACCTCGTAGGATTGCCCTGCGGCGGTCACAAGCTCGCCGGGACTGTGGTTGGCGACCATCTCCCCAAAATCTCCCACGTGCTCCTCGAACGGCGGAGCGTCCCCGCTGGCATTGAGGAAGACCCACCCGTGCCACTCGGCGAGACGGACCGGTAAGAGCGGGTAGTCGGCCCTGTCGAACCCGGGGCTCCCCCCGAACCCCGGCGTCCCGCGCAGGCTACCGTCTAGACCGTAGGCCCACGCGTGGTAAGGACAGCGGATGAATTTTCCGCTCGCGGTCTCGCCGACCGCCAAGAGATCGTGCCCGCGGTGGCGGCACACGTTGTAGAAGGCTCGCAACACTGCATCCTCGCCCCGGACCAGCAAGGCGCGCTCGTGCCCGAGGGTGACCGCCCGCCGGTCGCCCGGATTGCGCAGGTCCTCGGAGCGGCCGACGCAGACCCAGCTCTCGTCGAAGAAGTGCTCCATCTCCCACGCGAGTACCGAGGCGTCCGTGTAGGCTGCCCTGGGCAAGCTCATCTGACCGTCAGGGACAACCGATGAGACCAACAGTTCGCGATCTAGAGGCGTCACAAATGCCCCCCTTTCGAGTCGATCCTCCGAACCCGGCATGCGAGTTTGCCGCAACCTAGCTGATTCAGTATAATCCTTTTTAAATGACGGTTCAAGAAATGCTCCGGGCTCTGCACACCGTTGCTCTTGCACGCGACGCGGGAGGCTCCGTTGCGCTCGGGGAGGGCGATTCTAGACGGTGCAATCGTAGCGAGTACGGGTGTTCATCCCAGGTCGGCGTATTCCGGTGGGGACCGGTGGGGAAGGCTCGACTTCGAGAGGTCACTAAATTGCGGTTCAAGACTGCAACGAGAACGCGGGTAGCTAGCGAAGAGGAGGAGCTAGAGATGCCGGTCTACGACGTGGTGGTGGTGGGTGGGGGCAACCTGGGTTTGTGGACCGCTTACCGGCTGGCCGGGCGCGGCTTCGGGCGTGTTGCGGTGCTCGAGCGTGGATGGGCCGGGGGCGGGGCGACGAGTCGGTCTGCCGGGGTTGTACGCCAGCAGGGGGGCTCTGAGACGGCGGCCAGGCTCGGCAAGCTCTCCAGGGAGCTGTACCTGTCGCTAGGAGAGGAGCTCGGGCTCGACTCGGGCTTCAGGGAGACCGGGTATTACATCGTCGCCGAGACGGAGGAAGAGAAGGAGGCCTTTCTTCGGCTGGTAGAGGTGCGTCGGGAGGCCGGGGTCGAGAACGAGTGGGTCGAGCCCGAGGAGGGGAGAAGTCGGTTCTCGGATCTCGCCTGGGACCGTTTCGTGGGCGCGACGTACACCGCGGACGACGGCTACGTCCACCCACCCATAGCTGCCCGTAACGCCACCTACGCCGCCCTCTCGCAGGAGGCGGTGGATCTGTTCGAGATGTGCAGGGTGCTTGGAATCGAGGAGTGCGGCGATCACTACTCCGTAGAGACCGTGCGTGGACTCTTCGAGGCGGAGAAGGTGGTCGATGCGGGCGGGCCGCGGGGGGCGCGCGAGGTTGGTGCGATGGCCGGAGTAGAGGTGCCCGTGATGGCGGTGCGGCACCAGATCGTCACCTTCCCGGTCGTCGCCGAGGGGGCGATGCACCCGTTCCCGCTCGTGTTCAATGTGGGCAAGGGGTACTACTGGCGGCCCGAGGAGCAGGGAGCTCTTCTGGGCATGAGCAACCCGGTTGATGAGGCGGACACGTCGGGGCGGTACCAGATTGGCTTCGACTGGGACTTCTACGAGGAGATGCGTCCGGACTGGGAATCGGCCCATCCGGCGCTAGCGGGACTGCCGGTATCTAGGGCCTGGGCCGCGTCCATAGACTACACGCCGGACCACCTCCCGATCATAGACCAGCCGAAGGAAGGTTTTTACGTGCTGGCCGCGGGCGGGCACGGCATGATGTGGGGCCCGGCGCTCGGGGAGAAGATGGCGCAGTTGATCTCCGAGGGCGAGGTCGAGGATCTGCCGAATGAGGACATAGAGCTCGCCCGGTTCTCGCGCGAGAGGGACCCCCAGAGGATCGGGGACACCATCGCGCTGCCCTTCCCCAAGAAGTAGAGGAGACAGAGCCATGACGACGGCGCCGCAGCAAAGGGTCTCGCCCGAGATCCCTGAAGAGGTGAGGGCGTTGAAAGCTCGCATCGCCCTGTTCGTGGAGGACGAACTCCATCCTTTCGAGGCGGAGATCGCCGAACACGGGAAAATCGACGAGGAAAAGTTACGGACGCTGCGCAACAAAGCTCGGGAGGCCGGGTTCAGCAATCTCAACATGCCGAAAGAGTACGGGGGCATGGATCTCTCGATGGTCTCGCTGGTGGCGCTGGAGGAGGAGTCCGGAAAGACGACCAACGGTCTTGGGTACATGGTCGCCGACCGCGGTCCACGGGAGCTCCTGGAGCTCGCCAGCCCCGAGCAGATAGAGCGCTACGTCATGCCGGTTGTGCGGGGCGAGACGCGTGAAGCGTGGGCCATCACCGAGCCCGAGGCGGGCTCGGACATAAAAGACATAAAGACTACTGCCGAGCGGAGCGAGGACGGCTGGGTGCTGAACGGGGAGAAGTGGTTCGTGACCGGCGGAGAGCGGGCCGGCTTTTTCATCGTTCTGGCCTGGGCAGGGGAAGATCAGGCATCTTTTTTCGTCGACAGGGACGCAATGGGGCTGGAGATCGTGCGCACCCCGACGTTTATGCACGACCCGTACGCCTCCAAACACGTCGAGCTCAGGCTGAAGAACTGCCGGGTGCCCGAAGGCGCCCGTCTCGGTGACGGTGGGGACGAGGGGACCAAGCGGTGGTTCTCGCTGGAGAGGTTGATGATCGCGGCCCGTTGCTGCGGAGCCGCCGAGCGGCTGATCAACTTGGCGCGCTCCTGGTCGCTGGAGCGCTCGGCTTCGGGCAGGAAGCTCGCGGAGTACCAGGCCATCCAGTTCATGCTCGCCGACTCCCTGACCGAACTGAACGCCGCGCGGCTCATGACGTACCACGTCGCCAGGGCGTGGGAGACGGACGATCCCAGGATCCTGCACGGCAAAACGGCGATGGTGAAGCTGTTCGCCTCCGAGATGGCCGGCCGCGTGGCGGACCGGGCCGTCCAGGTCTTCGGCGGTCGCGGGTACATGACCGACAACCCGGCCGAGCGCTACTACCGTGAGCTCAGGGTGGACCGCATCTGGGAGGGAACGAGCGAGATACAGCGTACGATCGTCGCCCGCGGTCTTCTGAAGCGTGGCGCCGAAGCGTACATGATGAACGAGTAGCGAGAAGGAGAACGTCGTGGGCGTATCGGTGGACGGGAAGAGGATCTTCATCGGCGAGGAGTTCGCCGAGGGCGCGAACGGCGGGTGGCGGGAGGCTATGAACCCCGCGACCGGCGAGGTCATCGCCGAGGTGCCCGAGTGCTCAGAGGGGGACGTGGACAGGGCCGTCACGGCGCCGCAAAGGGCTTTCGAGAGTGGTTCGATACCACGCCGGCCGAACGGCCGAACGGTCCCGGATGCTGCGCAGGCTCGCCGACGCCCTGGAAGGGAACGGGGAGGAGCTTGCGAAGATAGAGTCGCGCAACGCGGGTAAGCCCATCTCTTCGGCGCGGGGGAGTCGCCTTACATCGTCGACAACCTGCGTTTCATCGCTGGGGTGGCACGCGACATCGAGGGCAAGTCGGCCGGCGAGTACATGCGCGGGTACACGAGCATGATTCGCCGCGAGACCGTCGGCGTGGTCGGCCAGATACGACCTGGAACTACCCACTGATGATGGCCATCTGAAAGCTGGGCCCGTAGCCGGCGCCGGGCACGATCTTGCTGAAGCCTTCGGAGCAGACGTCGCTCACGACCCTGAGGATGGCCGAGCTGGCCGCCGACATCTTCCCGAGCGGCGTCCTGAACGTCGTAACCGGGGACGGCAAGCCGGTCGGAGCCGGCAGGTCGGAGCCGGCATAGTGTGCCATCCCGGGGTGGACATGGTCTCCCTGATCGGCGATGTCGCCACCGGGAAGGCAGTCGCACGGGCTGCGGCAGACACGCTCAAGCGCGTGCACCTCGAGCTCGGCGGTAAGGCGCCTGTAGTGGTCTTCGACGACGCGGATCTAGACGCGGTCGTTGCGAGCATCCGGTACGCCGGCTACGCCAACTCCGGGCAGGACTCTACGGTCGCAGCGGGCGTCATTGCCGGACCGAAGATCTACGAAGGCCTCGCCCACCAGCTTTCGGGCGCAATCTCGACCATAAGGACGGCCGACCCCGCTAAGGGCGAGACGTGGAGATAGGCCCGCTTGTCTCCGCGGACGACAGGCAGCGGGTCACGGGTTTCCTGGACCGGGCGAAACAAGAGCCCGGCATAGAGTTTCTGGCCGGGGTAACGGCAGGGGTGGAGCAGGTTTCTTCGTCGAGCCCACGCTCGTGACCGGCGTCGCCCAGGATTCGGAGATCGTGCAGCGGGAGGTTTTCGGGCCCGTCGTCACCGTGCAGCGCTTCGGCGATCACGATGAGGCCATACGATGGGCTAACGACGTACCCTACGGGCTGGCACAGCCTCGGTATGGACCAGGGACGTCGGACGCGCCCTCATTGCTGCGCGCAGGTTACGTTTCAGGACGGTCTGGATCAACGACCACATCACCACCGTCTCGGAGATGCCCCACGGCGGCCTCCGGGAATCTGGCTACGGCAAGGACATGAGCGCCTACGCCCTGCAGGCCAGCGCCCGCGGCTACCTGCTAAAAGGCACCCTCAACGCCGAGATCCTGCGTTCCATAAGGGCCGTCTCCAGCGGCGAGGCGATCTTCGGTCCGGTCATAGCCCGCCGCCTCATGCAGTACTTCTCCAACCCGCATCCGGCCGCGCCTCCGGACGCCTTCCCGGAGCTCACCGAGCGTGAGCACGAGATCCTGGAACTCATAGCTCGCCACGAGACGAACCCCGAGATCGCCAAGCGCTTCTACCTGAGCCCCAAGACCGTCCGCAACCACGTCTCTAACATCTTTACCAAGCTGCAGGTCGCGGACCGCACCCAGGCCATCGTCCGCGCCCGCGAGGCAGGGCTGGGAAGGGACGCGAGGTCGTAACCTACCCGCGCCGTGGGATGGCGTCGCCGGCGGGCACCTCCAGGTGGTCAGCCGGGCGGGCGGCGAGAAGGTAGATCAAGCCGACCCCGAGCACCACTACCGTTCCGAGCAGTACGCTGTAGTTCTGGTACCAGGGGACACCAGGCGTCCGCGGCCAGGCCAGATTAATGGCGGCCGCGACGCCGTAGACCAGGGCAGCGACGTTGACGACAATGCCGAACCCTCCGAGGGTCCATTTACCAGCGGGCCTCCAGCCGTGCAGGCGGGCGAGGAGCGCTGCGAACACGACGAGCTGGAAGGCTACGTATATGGCCAGGACGGCGAAGGAGATGATCAGGGTTAGCGCGTCCGGGGAGAAGCCGAACAGAATAACTACCAGGGCCGGTATGACCACCGCAGCCGCGGTCGCTACCGGCGGGATGTGCAGCCGGTCGTTGAAGCGGCCGAGAACGCTGCTGCCGGCGATCATGCGGTCGCGGGCGTAGGCGTAGATCATACGGCTCGCCGACGCCTGCAAACTCAAGGTGCAGGAGAGGAAAGCGATGAGGGCGATAATTAGGGCGACCTTGGAGCCGACGCCGCCGAAGGCGTCGCTGAGGACGGCCCCGATGGGGTCTGTGTTGTCCCCCGAGACAACGGCCCCGATGTCCCCGACGGCGAGGACGAATCCAAGCATACTCAATATGGCTATCGACCCGCCGACGAGGATCGTCAGCACCGTGGCCCTGGGGACGCTGCGGCTGGCGTTGGGGACTTCCTCGGCGAGGTCGCCGCACGCCTCGAAGCCGAAGAACAGGAAGACGGCGCCGAGCCCGGCGGCAAGGAACGCCGCGAGGTACGAACCGTCGCCCTCGGTCCCGAACGTGTCGAAGATCACGCCGAAGGGGTTGTTGCGGTCGAAGAGGATCAGGTACAGACCGATTCCGGCAACCCCGATTATCTCGGCGGCGAAACCGGCGGTCACGGCGCGTGAGAGGTTCTTCGTGCCGGAAAAGTTGATAGCCGCGGCGATGGCGAGCAGAGCCAGTGCCACCAAGATATCCCAGCCCGGGGTGGCCTCCACGCCGAAGAGCGCGGCGGCGAACTGCCCTGCGCCGTAGGCGACCCCGGCGATGGTTATGAGGAGCGCCCACGCGTATACCCAGCCGGTGATCCAAGCGTAGTGCCTGCCCCACAGCCTCAGGGCCCACGGGTAAGGGCCGCCGGCTATGGGGTACTGCGAGAGCACCTCGGCGAAGATGAGGGCCACGAGGAGTTGTCCAGCCATGGCGATGGGATAGGTCCAGATCGCCGCCGCACCGCCTATGGCGACCACGAAAGCGAACAGCGTGTAGACGCCCACGAGCGGCGAGAGATAGGTGAACCCGAGGGAGAAGTTGGCGGCCAGGCTCATCGTGCGCGAGAAGTGGGATTTGTAGCCGAGCGCCTCGAGCTGGCGCGCGTCCTCGTCGAGGTTCTCGTCGCCCCGAATCGTGCCGCCCCCGGATGCCTGGGTTTCGCTCATCTGCCTATCCTTTCGGTATGGCGGGGACGGCCACTACCCCGCGAGCTTGAACACGAAGTCGAACTCGGTGCCACCCTTTCGCGAGCGCAAAAGCATCTCGCCCCTGGCGTTCTTGTAAGCGCCGGTGCCGCCGGTGATGGCGAGTACGCTGTCATGATCGTCGTAGAAAGGCCCATCGACGGTGATCTGGCCGTCGTGCAAGACCGTCGTCCAGGCGCACTCGTAGCTGCTTCCGGCCTCTATCCGGATGCAGCGACCCAAATCTTTACCCACGCTCTTCTTGTCTTGCTTATCGAACACCTTGTTGTGGAACGTCAGGATGTCTCCCGTGCTGTCGCCCTTCTTGCCGACGTCGACCGTCGTGTCGGTGTCGGCGTGTTCGATGACGTGGATCGTACGGGTAGATCCCCCGGCCGAACTTTCGCCCGAGCTCCCGCCGCAACCGCTAGCCAGACCCACCGTCAGCGCGGCAGCGCCAACAGCCGCCAGGACTCTCAACCCCTTCATGTCATCCTCCTACTCGGCTCGCGTGGTCGAGAAGCGTCGCCCGCCTGGGGATCGCTGACGCCGTCGGGCTTCCTGGCCGACACGAGATCACCCCTTTACAACACCCCATCGCACGTTCGATAACCCTTTACCCTTACAGTGAGCTCCATGCTAGCTAAGCTACAAGGGTGAGTCAAGCCCGTTTTGCGGGCCTGGTATTCGTGAGCTGGGCGGTCGAGATCAGGCCACCACGCCCCGAGTCGTGACGAAGGTGTGGTACCGTTCGCCGCTTATTTGTAGAATTCCGCCCGCGCACGTTTCATCAAGTACACTGGGCCTTCCGACGTATCCGCGGACTTGAAGTGCTCGAAGCCGACCTTCTCGTACGCCCTGATAGCGCCCGTGTTCCCCGGCTCGGGGTCGACTATGCAGACGTTGATGCTCTCATCAGCGAAGACGATTTCGTCGATAAAGCGCCGGATGACGAGCGGCCCCAGGCCCTTGTACAGCAGGTCCTCTTCTCCGATAAACAGGTCTATCCCTGCTGAGTCTTTGATGTCCACCAGCCTCTCGTGCTCTTCGTCGTCGGAGACTCCGTACGACTGGATGTATCCGACGGGCCGATCGTCGTACAGGATCAGGTACGGTGCGACCGGCTCTCTTCCTTCGATGTAGGCGGAGTACTCCTCCGACACCTCTTCGAAGGTGCCCGTGTCCTCGTGCCACCACCGGGCGACGTGTGGGGTGTGGAGCCAGCGGTGTATCAAGTGCAGGTCCGCGTTGCGCAGCCTCCGAAATCCGATGCTCGTGGACTCCAATGCGACCTCAACCCTGTTTCGGCTGGCGACCTCGGGACGCCTAATATCTGCAGCGCTCGACCGCTCTTTGCAACCTCGCCCTGGCGTCCGAGCGCAACACGGGGCCGTGGGCCATCACGACCGTGGCGAACCGTTCGCCGAGCAGCTTCTGCGCCGAGCGCTTGGCCATCGGGGGGTCCGTACACAAGGACTTACGGACGCCGACCCGGATCTTCCGCGGAAAGCACCCGAAGGCGTCGGCCGTAAACAGCAGGCCGTCCGCATCGCGAAGGAGCGAGGCGTGCCCGAGGCTGTGGCCCGGCGTGGAGACGATGCGGAATCCTGAAACGAAATCTCCTTCGCGTAGGATCTTTCCCACAGAGAACTTCGGTATGTCCTCCATGCCTGCCGCCATGCGACGAAAGATCGGGTTCGTCGGGAATGAGGGCGGCAGCTTGCCCGAGATAACCAGCGCCTCGTACTCTGTGGCACCGAGCTCAGCGTGGGGCGCCCACTCCTTCAACCCCTCCAGCCCCCCGATGTGGTCGCCGTGGTTGTGGGATAGGAAGATGCGCTTGAGGTCTTCCGGTCCCGAGCCGAGTGCAGAGAGCGCGTCGCGGATGCGGGCGGCCTCGCTCTCGGCGCCCGTGTCCACGAGCGTCCAGCCGTCGTCGTTTTCGAGGAGCAGGACGTTGATAGCGTTCGGGAATCTTATGGCGTCCACCCTATAGACGCCGGCCGCGATCTTTTCCGGAGAGCGTGCCATCACATCACCCGCTGGCCCGATGCCTCGCCGGGGCTGTAAGGGTACCACCACTCTTTCTTCTCGACCTTGGGGTCTATGTGTACGTGCTTCGACTCCTGGAACGCTTCCAGACCCTCGCGTCCGAGCTCGCGTCCGATGCCGCTCCCCTTCTGGCCGCCGAAGGGGGCGGCGTCGTTGTCGGTGAGTGGGTCGTTGATCCAGACCGTCCCCGCCCTGAGCTCCCGCATGCAGCGGAGCATCTTCTCGAAGTCCTGCGTGTACACGTTCGCCCCGAGCCCGTAAGGCACGGAGTTTGCTTGCCCTATAGCCTCGTCCAAACTCCCGACCTCCACGATCGGTACCACGGGTCCGAACGTCTCATCCCGCATCACCGTCATGGACGGCGTAATGCCGGTGAGGACGGTGGGTTCGTAGAAGAAACCCCTCTCGCCGTATCGCTCGCCGCCGACGACGAGCTTCGCGCCCTTCTCCAGCGCTTCCCCGACGTGGCGCTCGACCTTCTCGCGGCCCGGGGCGTTTATCATGGGCCCTATGTCCGTCGAACGGTCCATCGGATCACCGACGTTCAATGTCTCGACGAAGCTCCTTGAAGCCTCGACGAAGTCCTCGGCCACCTTGCTCATCACGTAGAAGCGCTCCGAGGAGGTGCAGACCTGTCCGGCGTTCAGGCAGGCGGCCCACACGGCGCCCTGCGCGGCGATCTCGATGTCCACATCGTCACAGATAATGAATGGGTCCTTGCCGCCGAGCTCGAGGTTCGCACGAATAAGACGATCCGCCGCGACGTGAGCGACCTTCCGTCCTGTCGCCTGGCTCCCCGTGAACGCCACCATGTCCACGCCGGGGTGCCTCACCAAAGCATCGCCCACGTCCCCCGCCCCGTAGACGCCTTGGAGGACGCCGTCGGGCAAGTCGTCCATAAGCTCGATCATCCTTCTCGTGGCCAGCGGCGTCTCCTCCGAGGGCTTCAGAAGAACGGAGTTGCCGGCGGCCAGCGCGGGGGCGACCTTCCAGGCGGCCAAGAGCAGCGGAAAATTCCAGGGCACGATGCAGGCCACGACGCCGATAGGTTCCTTCACAACAAGGGCGAGTTGCTGGGGTTCAATGGGGGCAGGCAGATAGCCGACGGAGTCGCGCGCGATCTCACCGTAGTAGTCGAAGCAGGCGGCCGTCCACCCGACCTCGTCGTGGTTCTCTATAAATGGCTTGCCGCCCTCGTGGGTCATGATCTCCGCCAGCTCACCTGAGTGGTTCCGCAGATTACGGGCCAGATCGTGGAACAGCTCAGCCCGATCGAGGCCGGCGAAACCCCGCCACTCCAGCAGGCTGGCCCTGGCACGATCTACGACCCCATCGATCTCTTCGCGCGAGGAGATCCTTATCTCCTCGATGTTCTCTTCTGTGGCCGGGTTGATAACACGCATCGTACCGTCCGACATGATCTCCTTTCGACCGGGGTGCCTCGTGAAGCGCCGCTACCGCGAGACGCCCCCACCTTCCCGGCGAGCGAATTGCCTAGAGGTTAATGGCGATGTATTTGGTTTCGAGGTACTCCTCGATGCCCTCGGTGCCGCCTTCGCGCCCGAAGCCGGAGTGCTTGATGCCCCCGAAAGGAGCCGACGCGTTGGAGACTATCCCCTGGTTGAGGCCGACCATGCCGGTCTGCAGGCCCTCGCAGACGCGCAGGGCTCGCTTCAGGTCGCTGGTGTAGACGTAGGCCACGAGGCCGAACTCGGTGTCATTGGCGGCGGCGATGGCGGCTTCTTCGGAGTCGAAGGAGGCGACGGGGGCGACGGGGCCGAAGATCTCCTCCTTCAGCAGTGTCGCGTTCTCGGGAACGCCGTCGAGCACGGTGGGACGGTAGAAGTAGCCGGAGCCCTCCATCTTCTCGCCCCCGACGAGCGCCCTGGCTCCTTTGTCCAGCGCGTCTTCGACCAACTCGGAGACCTTGGTGCGCTGGTCGTCGTCGATCAGGGGACCGACCTCGACGTCTTCTTCGACGCCGCGCCCGACCTTCATGGCGTCCATTCTCTGCGCGAGCTTCTCGGCAAACTCGCCGGCCACGCCGTCTGCGACGTGGAAGCGGTTGGCGGCTGTGCAGGCCTCGCCGACGTTGCGCATCTTGGCCACGAGTGCGCCCTCGACGGCGGCGTCCACGTCTGCGTCGTCGAAGACGAGGAAGGGGGCGTTGCCGCCGAGTTCCATAGAGACGCGCAGGATCTGCTCCGCTGACTGCTCTATCAGCTTGCGCCCGACCTCCGTGGAGCCCGTGAACGAGAGCTTGCGCGCCCGCGGGTCGGCGATGAGCGGTCCCATTGTGCCGCCTGAGGAGGAGCTCGTCACCACGTTCAGGACGCCCCCGGGCAGCCCCGACTCCTCGAGGATAGAGGCGAGCGCGAGCATGGAAAGGGGCGTCTGCTGGGCCGGTTTAATCACCATCGTGCACCCGGCCGCTATCGCCGGGCCGATCTTACGCGTGCCCATGGCCATCGGGAAGTTCCAGGGCGTGATGAAGAGGCAGGGTCCCACGGGCTGCTTCATGGTGAGCATGCGTCCGGCGCCGGCGGGCGGGACGGCGTAGCGGCCTTCGATACGAACGGCCTCCTCGGAGAACCAACGGAAGAACTCTGCTGCGTAGGCGATCTCCGCCTTCGACTCCGCAAGCGCCTTGCCCATCTCCAGCGTCATCAGGAGGGCGAGCTCGTCGGTGCGCTCCACTATCCTCTCGAAGGCGCGCCTGAGGATCTCACCGCGCTCGCGCGGCGCCGTCTTGCCCCACTCGTCCTGCATCCCGTCGGCCGCGTCCAGGGCGCTCAAGGCGTCCTCGGGCGTGGCGTCGGCGACCTCGCAAAGCGGCTCGGCCGTCGAAGGGTCCTCGACGGCGAGCGTATCGCCGCCAGAGGCGTCGCGCCATTCGCCCCCTATGAAGAGTTGCTTGTTTACGCTATCTACTACGCTCTGCTCGGAGGTTGCGATGCTCACCGAAGCTCCTTTCTTTGTTTGTGTGGATGATACCCTCTCAAGATACCCCCTTTGTCCCGAAACATGCGCCGTTGCTGCCGTCGAGCACCCCCCACGCGCAGTCGGTCATGACGATGACCAGCCTGTGCCAGCAGGTGCGGAGCCGGATTCCCTCTAATGACGCGGGGCCGAAGTTGCCCTGGCTCACACTTCTTCTGAGACACGCGCGGTCTCCCCCTCGGTCAGCCGGCGCTCCCAGGCCGCCATGCTCTCCTGGGAGGGTCTGGGCGTCACCAGGCTTACCGCCACGAAGGCGACGAGGCTCGCCACCAACCCCCAGATTATGGGCGAGTTCGCGAACAGCCCGTCTTTGACCATGAAGATCACCACGGCGGCGCTGCCCGCGGCCATGGAGGCCAGCGCCCCCGCCGCGGTCGCGCGCCTCCAGAAGAGGGCTCCCACTATGGGCACGAACAGCGCGCCGGTCAGGAGATCGTAGGCGACCGTTAACGCCCCCACCACGTCGTTCACCGCGATCGAGGTCACGAGCGTGGCGACGCCAACGAGCAGGGTGGTCGCGCGGTTGACGAGCACCTTGTTGTGGTCTCCCCTGGCGACGAAGCTCGCGTAGACGTCGTTGGCGAGGATGGTCGATGAGGCGAGTAGGCCGGCGCTGGCCGTGGACATCACGGCGGCCAGCGCCGCCGCGAGCACGAGGCCGGTGATCCCGATGGGCAGGGCCTCGGTGGCTATCCTGGCGAAGGCGTTGTCCGGGGTGGCGAGGTCGGGCAGGATGACGCGCGCCGCGGTCCCGACCACAGCGCCGGTGAGGGCGTAGAGTAGGCAGTACACCCCGGCCGCCACGCTGCCCCAGCGCGCGATCTGCGGGCTGCGCGCTGTGAAGACCCGCTGCCAAATGTCCTGCCCGATCATAAGCCCGAAGAAGAACAGCAAGAAGTAGGTGAAGATCGTCTGCCACCCGATTGTGGTGAGGTCGAAGTAGGAGGCAGGCAGGGCCGCCCGCATCCCCGAGAAGCCGCCGGCCCTCACGACAACGATGGGCAGCAGCAGGAAGAAGATGCCGACCGTCATTATGCAGAACTGGATGATGTCCGTGAGCGTAATCGACCACATGCCGCCAGCCACCGAGTAGGCGACAACGATCCCGCCGGCCACGAGAATAGCTACGGTAGGCGAGAGGCCTAGGACGACGTTGAAGACGGTCCCTATGGCGATGGTCGATGTCACGGCGATCATGAGGGCGTAGGCGGCTATGATGAGCGCGCTGATTAGGCGTGAGGGAGCCCCGTAGCGGTTCTCGAGCATCTCGGCTACGGTGTAGACGCCGAGGCGCGAAAGACGGGTGGACATCAGGAGGCCAAGGGCTATGACGCCCATGCCAATCCAGAAGACGAGCCACATGCCCGAGATGCCGTTCTCGTAGCCTAAGGCCACGCCGCCGATGGTCGAGGCGCCGCCCAGCACCACCGCGCTCAGGCAGCCGATGTACATGAACGGGCCCAACCTCCGCCCGGCGACGAGGTAGTCCTCGGCGCTGCGGGCTCTCATGAGGCCCCAGTAGCCGGCACCTATCATCACCGCGAAGTAGAGCAGCATGATCAAGTAGTCGAGCAGGTTCATCTCTCGCTCCTTCTATCTGCACTCGCAACGTGTCTTTCCCTCTTCAGGAGCGCGATCAGGCTCAAGAACTCGTGCGCCACGTTCGCGGCCAACAGGGTCGTGATCTGGCCCGGGCCGTCGTACTGCGGGTAGACTTCCACCACGTCGAAACCCGCGACGTCGAGCCCCGCCAGCCCCCGCGCGAACTCCTGCGCCTCGCGGCTGCTGAAGCCCCCTATCTCCGGCGTCCCCGTACCGGGGGCGAACGCCGGGTCCACGAAGTCCACGTCGAAGGAGACGTAGGCTTTGGCATCCCCCACCCGGTCGCGGATACGGGATATGGTCTCGCCGATGCCGAGCTGGCGAACGCCGTCGGTGGCGATCAGGTCGAAGCCCAACTCCAGAGAAGTGTCCCAGTCGCCCGCGTCGTAGAGCGGGCCGCGCATCCCGACCTGGATCGAACGCTCCGGACGCAGATGCCCCTCCTCGACTGCCCGCCTGAAGACGGTGCCGTGGTTGTACTTCTTGCCGAAGTACGAATCCCAGGTGTCGGCGTGCGAGTCGAACTGCACGAGGGCGAGCGGTCCGTGGACGGCCGCCGCAGCCCTGAGCTCCGGTAGCGCTATGGAGTGGTCGCCGCCCAAAACTATCGGGACGACGCCGGCACGGTGTAGGGGCTCCAGTCCTTCCTTTATTCGTTCGTAGCTCTCCTCGATGAAGCCCGGTACCACGGGCACGTCGCCGTAGTCTATGACCGAGAGATGCTCGAATATGACGACGTCCTGGGAAGGGTTGTAGGGTCTCAAGAGGTGCGAGACGCTCCTTATGCCCTCCGGACCGAAGCGGGCGCCGACGCGGAAGGAGGCGCCGGTGTCGAACGGCGCCCCAACTATGGCCGCGTCGGCGTTCTCCAGGTCCTGCGTGTTCGGCAACCTCATATAGGTGCGCACGCCCGAGAAGCGCGGCGTCTCGAACGAGTCTGCTGGTTCGTAGCGGGTCAACGGCATTATCTCCTCGCTGATTCTGGCGCCAACATCACTTTCGCTACCGCTCGAGCGCTTCCTCGTCGATCTCGATCAGGGTTGGCCCCGACTCTTGCCGGGATTGCTGCAGCAGCAACCGTAACTGCTTCAGGCTCTCGGCCCGTTCGGCGCGGCAGCCGAATCCGCGTCCGATAGTCAGGAAATCGGGCGTGTAGATGTCCACCCCGATCTGCGGGATGCCGCGCTCCGCCATGTAGCGTTTGATCTCTCCGTAGCCGCGATTGTTCCACAGCAGGATCGGCAGAGGCAGCGCCAACTCCACCGCGGTCGCGAGTTCGCCCACCGCGAACTGCAGCCCGCCGTCGCCGATAAGGGCCACCACCGGCCGCTCGGGCCGGGCCAGCTTGGCGCCCAGCGCGGCCGACAGCGCGTAGCCTAGGGTGCCGTAGCCGGTGCTAGAGTTGAAGTACGAACGCGGCTGCTCGGCCCGGTAGAACAGGTTGGCGCTGTAGACCGGTTGGGTGGAATCGCCCACCACGATCACACCCGGCAGCGCCTGCTGCACCGTCGCCATGAAGCGTTGATGCAGGCGTTGTCGCCCGTCCAGAAGGCTTTGCGACTGCTCGCGCAGCGCTTGCGCCCGTTGCGTCGCCGGAGCCTTATCGATTTCGTAGTCTTCCAACTCGCGTTCCAGAGCCTGCAGAGCCAGGCCGGCGTCGCTGAGGATGGCGACCTCGGGCAGCGCATTGCGGACAAGCTGCCCGGGGTCGATATCGATGCGAATCAGCCGCCCGCCAAGGGTGGGCTGGCCATCGAAAAGCAGCGTGTCGGTCTCGCCGAGTTCGGTGCCGACGGCCAGCACGACGTCGGCGGCGGCCAGTTCTTCCAGCACCGGGGGCTGCGAAAGGGTGCTGCCAAGGCACAGTGGATGCTCGGGCGGCAGGATGCCCATGCCGTTGATAGTGGTTACCGCCAACGCTCCGAGCTGCTCGACCAGGGCGCGCGCCTGGGGAGCGGCGTCCTGCGCGCCACCACCCAGCACCACGAGCGTACGCCGGGCTCCGCGTAAGAGTTCTGCGGCCGCGGCGATGACGTCAGCGGCGGGCCCCGGCCGGGCGATCGGTGCCAATATCCGCCTCGGTATGTGGTTGGCGGGCGTGGTGATGACATCAAGCGGCAGTTCGATGTGCACCGGCCGCGGCCTCGCGCTTTGGAACACCGTAAAGGCGCGCGCCAGCACCTCCGGCAGCTCGTCCG
>JBKPOM010000142.1:0-18776 GCA_046733115.1 Actinomycetota bacterium
ACCCTATCTTGTACGTCGGCCGAGGTGACGTACATCGAGAGTGGAAGACCCAAGGTGTCCACCAGAAGGTGGCGCTTACGCCCTTTGACATTCTTGTGGGCGTCGTAGCCGCTTGGGTGGGCCGATTCTTCGACGCTCTTGACACTCTGGGAATCGATTATGGCAGCCGTCGGTTGGGGATCCTTGCCCGCCCTCTTCCTCTCGGCCGCATGCAGGGCTTTGAGGATAAGGGACCACAACCCGCCTAGTCGGAATCTCCTGAAATGGTAGTAAACGGTAGACCAAGGAGGGAAGTCATGGGGAAGTAGCCGCCAATGGCAGCCGCTTTTTAGCACGTAGAAGATGGCGTCAAGAATATCGCGCAAGGAGTGGCTGCGTGGTCTTCCTTCGGCTTTTGGGGTGGGTAAGTACGATCGTAAACGGGCCCACTCAGCATCGGAGAGGTCAGTTGGATACGGCTTTCTCATACGAGAAAGCGTACGAAACCATCCTAACCCTCATCCTTACCAAACAGGCTCTTAGAGGCCGCGCCAATAGGCTGGCAACTTTTCGTACTTGAAAGTGGTAAGAGCGATTCAATAGCCTTCTTGCTGCTTCTTGCCACATATGCTACCCACCTATTGGCGCAAGCTCTTAGGCATTTTCTCTAGAGAAGACGCCAGAAGAAGGCCGGGCTGCACAGAGGAGCTCCGGCCTTCTTTTGTGTGCACCGGCTTCTATTTACCAAATGTCTAGAAGAGAAATTCGCGGAAGTTCACATGCAGGGGGACGGGTACCATGTACGCCGAGGCGAACTAATGGGAGAGAGGATCGAGACCAATTCGAGATCGGCTGACGAATACAAAATCACCACAAACGGAGGTGAATACGATGGTCGCCAACGACTCCGTTCCTGCTCCTGGTGCCCCGCCCGGCCAGCCACTGCTGCGCAAGGTCGCGCTTGAAGAGCACTTCGGGCACCCGCTCGTGCTCAACCCTGAGGGGGGCGACATCGATGTGGCTGCCCAGGCCGCCAAGGAGGGGTTATCTACCGACCAGTTCGAGCGCATGTGGCATCGCCTGACCGAGTTCGAGGACCAGCGCCTTGGCCACATGGATGATGCGGCGATCGACGTCTCGATCCTGTCGCTAAACGCCCCGGGCATCCAGGGCCTGCCCGATGCCGCTACGGCCACCTCCGTCGCCCGGCAGGTCAACGACTACTTGGCCCAGGAGGTCATCTCGAAGCACCCCGAACGCTACGCGGGATTCGCGTCCATCGCTCTGCAGGACGCCGAGGAGGCGGCGAATGAGCTTAAGCGCTGCGTCCAGCAACTTGACTTCAAGGGCGCGATGGTCAGCGGCTACCAGAACGTGGACGCCATGGACAAGGGCGAGTACCTCGACCTGCCTAAATTTAGGCCGTTGTGGGAGGCGGTGACTGAACTAAACGTTCCCGTGTACCTCCACCCGCGCCCCGCGCTGCCGCCCGTGCACAGCCTCGACAACCACCAGGAGCTTCAGGGCGCGACCTGGGGCTTCGCGCCCGAGACAGCGACTCACGCGCTGCGGCTCGTCTACAGCGGGCTCTTTGACCGCTTCCCGGAGGCGCAAGTCATCTTGGGCCACCTTGGCGAGGGCCTACCCTTTCTCGCCTGGCGCATCCAGCACTGCTTCGAGTACAACCCCTTTGATAAGAAGGTCCAACGGCGGCTTCAGGACTATCTCTCGGACAATTTCTACGTAACGACGAGCGGCAACTTCAACGACCAGGCGCTGATCACGGCGTTGCTTACAGTGGGGGCTGACCGGATCCTGTTCTCGATCGACTACCCCTATGAGATGATGAGCCAAGCCGCGCGATGGATCGAAGGTGCACCCATCGCCGAAAGCGACCGGCGCAAGATCGCTCATGAGAACTCCCGGCACTTGTTCCGGCTCTAAGGAACCTTCTTCTTGCCTTATTCATCGAATTGTCTAAAAGTATGGAATTCTCGGAAGTTCATATACGAGAACCTGTATATCCCCGGCCCGTAGGGTAAGCGCCCTCGCCGAAATAGCTGTAGGGTGGCGAGTATCGAAATGCCGCGACGTCGCGACACTTTTCCGCATACCACCGCCCGAGCACCGGAGTGGAGATCCATCGCTCCTGACGTCGGGATGGTCTCAGTCTGTAGAGACTGAAGTTAGTTACTACGAAGTGTCCGAGAGTGTATCTTTCTTCAACATCACTACATGTTGTGTCGACTCCTATTATTCATCGGGACGCCGGCGTTAGCTGGGGTTAGAAACCCGCTTATCTCTAAGCTCTTTCGCGTTCGCCTCTATTCACCGGAATTAATCGGCTCTACCATAGAATTACCGTAGGACTATCGTCAAACTTCTTCGGATAAGACTTCCTCGGCCCAGCTCAGAGCCGCGTTGGTAGCAGGGAAACCGATGGTGGTGAGCGCGAGGACGATGGTATGCAAGATCTCCTCCTCAGAGACGCCGACGCCGAGCAGCTTGCGGACATGCGAACGCACGCCGCCCTCCGACTCGGCGCCCACGGCTATACTGAGCTTGATCAGGCGGCGTTCCCTCTCAGCTAAAGGCCCAGCGTCGTGCTCGGCGGCGCCCAAGGCGTCGAACGCTTCCTTGACCGCCGGGTAGCGACGCTCGAAGTGCTGGTAGAGCTCCGGCAAGTAGTCCGTCATGCTCTCCTCCTTCTGCAGAACACAGTAAGTGTCTCGCATGCTACCAGCCGTGAAGCCGGTTGTCGTTGGAGGTGAGCGCTACCTCGTGTCCATGCTCGGAGAAGAAGTGAACTGGGTACGGAACGTGAAGGCAGCGGGGGCAACATCACCCTACGCCATGGTCGTCGCGAGGAGGTGCGCCTGGAAAAGGTTGCGCCAGATCGTCGCGCGCCTATCTTGAAGGCTTACTTGAAGCGAGCGCCCGCTGCCAGAGCGCATCTGCCCATCGACAAGGATGCGCCGCTTGCCGAGTTCGAGCAGGTGTCGCCCCTATTTCCCGTATTCCGGGTTGTGTCGAAGAACATGGCGTGACTCTCGACTTGTGGTGCTGGGCACTAGCTACCCCGCCTTCGTCTCCTCCCACGTGGTATGCACGAGTACGCAGGCTGGAGTAGTCAGGTAGCTCCTCAGGCTCCTAGCTCGAAGGTCACGGGTTCGAATCCAGGGCCCACTCTTTCCGCCAACGGCTTACCGACAAGATTCCGTCAACGGGACCGGACACCTCGCCATCCTAGCTCCCGTTGTCGTCAAACTGTCGTCAAGAATGCTGATAAACGCTTCCGACTCGTTCGTACCTACTATATTTTACCTGTAAACTGGACAAAAACAAAGAGCCGAAGAGCAGACTCGAACCGCTTTCCTGCTCATTACGACTGCGCCGCTATACATGCCGCGGTATACCGTTCTGTCCGGAAAAGGTGCATAAATAGACCAAATCTGTGTTTCCGTAGAGAGCGGTAGTTCGCCATTTATCGGCGAATATCGCCCGCATTGTCGTCAAAACTGTCGTCAACACAAGGCCTAATGACAGAGTCTAAGCCGCTGTCCTAAAGCTGGCAGCGGTAGGCTGCATACCCGAGATTAAGAAGCGCTTTGTGCGCCGTATTGAGCTTAAGGTTAGCGTCAATACGCAGCCCTTCGGAGACACGACGCGGCGCAGGCAGCATGCTCTCTATCCTCCCACCCGAGATACAGTTTCTGGATATGCAGTGGACCACCTCACCGAAGATGAGCCTCAGGCACCCTCGGGCTACTGGTCGAGAGTGCATGGTCCTTTCACAATCCCAGAACTTCCGAAAGCCCGTTCGCCACGATCTTAGGGGTGCGGATGGATATGGTCTATCCAGTGCACCTCCTCCGGCGACTCGGCAGGCGGGATATCGAGATTGACAACGATCGGCTCCTGGTCATTGCGCACGACGACACAGGCAAGCGGTTCGTCCTGGCTCGCATTGATCTCCTGATGGGGAACGAACGGCGGCACGTAGATGAAGTCGCCCGGCCCAGCTTCGGCGACGAACTCGAGGCGCTCCCCCCACCGCATCCGCGCCCGACCGTTTATCACGTAGATCACGCTCTCAAGTCTCCCATGGTGATGGGGACCGGTCTTGGCGTTAGGGTGGATCGTGACGGTACCCGCCCACAGCTTGTTTGCGCCGGCTGTGGCATGTGTGATAGCCGCCGCACGGGTCATACCCGGCGTTTGGGGAGTATTGAGATCTAGTTCGTCGCTTCGAACTATCCGAACACCGTGAAGGCGCCAGTCGTTTGCCGACCTTGTTGCCATTTTGCACTCCTTTCCTCACCTGTCCCTGCTACTTCGATTATTGCGCGATAGTTACATCAGCGTCAAAAACACAAAGAGCTTGTGCATTAGCGACCACTACGGTTCATCTCGAAGAGGAAATGAACAGCGTTATCAGCAGAAATGAGAGTCCGAGACGCCTTTTCCGTCTCGCTAACCTGCGTTCTTGTTACGCTCCTATTCTTCAGCCTGTGCCGAGTAGCCTTTTTTTACGACATCTGCAGGGGAACGAGGAGCCGACGAGCGGCCTCGAATCGCTCACCCCTGCTCGTTACGAGTTAGATTTGGGCCACTCTACCTAAGCCGAAAAGTCGCTTAGCTAACGGGAAAAGTGTCCACAGCGTATCGCCGCGCTACGCTCCATTACGCCCAGGTTAGTGGGCCGGTTAGTGTAAGGCAGCGACCGACGACCTTCGCAGGTCTCTTCTTTCCGCGGAAATCTGAGGCAACCGCGTGGTACACAAGGGGCCGTTAAGAAGTGCGAGAACTGCCTGAGTTTCCACGGTGGACCCGGAAAGCACCCGGCGGTTACGATCGTCGACTCGCTGTTCGTTTAGGGTAAAATTTCTTACCTCAGCACCCAAATCGCCTCACCAGAAGTCCGAGGAGCCGGACCGGAGCTTACTGTTCGCTCGGCTGACGGTCGCACGCAGCGACATCCGCTGGGCGGCGTGTATAGGCCCCCGCTCGTCTGGGCAGGGGCCTGCACGCATCGACCAGATTGGGTCAGGGCGTAGACGCCTGGCCGGAGAAAACCTCCTACCTGGCGACCTCCCGTTACCGGACAAACCTAACTCATATGCCCACTACGACGAGGCCAGACGAGGCCAGTACCAGCGCTAAAGCGGCCGTGTTCAGCAGGAGGAACCCGATCGCCAGGCCGAACTGGGGCGAGTAGTCGCATGCGAGCAGGTGGGTGTGGATGGCGCAGACGAAGAACAAGACGAGGCCGATTGCGGCGGCCGGCCCAATCAGCGGCACGCCGATGAGGCCGAGCAGCAATCCGATCGCGCCCGCTGTCTTGAGGGTGCCTATCGGGAAGATCAACCACGATTCCGGCACGCCTGCCTTGAGCATGCCGGGGATGATCGGCTTGAAGTGAACCAGGGCAGCGACGCCTGAGAAGGCGTCAGCGGCGATGGCCAGGAGGGTGACAACGACGTATGCGGTGAACATGGGTAACTTCCAATCGTTTCATGAGTCCACTAATTGGCGATGCCGACGGCTTGCTTGATCGTCTCAGGTTGCTCGAGCACGCGAAGCATGAGATGGGCAACATCGGCACGTGAGATCGTGTAGCCGCGAGGCACATTACCGCCCACGATGGTCCGGTACTTGCCGGCCAGCGGCTTGTTAGTGAGCTTAGGCGGCCGCATGATCGTCCATTCCGTGGCGCTGCGCCTGATTTCGTCCTCCATCTCGGCCAGGTCCACGTAAACGTCTCGCGCAAACGCATTGATAAACGGCAGCAATAACCGGCGGTTAACAAAGCTCTCGCCCTTCGGTACGGGGCCGACCGGCACCGCGCTCACCGCCACGAAGCGCCGTACTCCGCTCGCCTCCATCGCACGCAGAATTCCGCGCGTGGCACTCGAGGCGACTGGGCTGTCCTTGCGAGTGCGCGGGCCGACCCCCGAGATCGCGGCATCGCTGGTCTCCAGCACGGGGCGCAGCACCTCGGGGTCGGTAAGGTCGGCCACCGTCGCCACCTCGAGCGCGGGGTGGCTCACGTCGAACCGGGCCGGATCACGGACCACCGTCGTCACCTTGTGCCCGGCGTCCAGCGCCTGTCGCACGACATTGCCGCCAATGCCGCCCGTCGCTCCGAAGACAGTTATCTTTATTTGTTGTCTCCTCTCTCAGGGCGTGCGGTGCAATATAGGACCGGACACGCTCGACTTATCCGACGAAGAAACCTGGTGGAGAACGGCTACCTCTGGAGCCGAAATCCCCGCGTTCTGAGCTCTCCATATCTCTGCGCCGCTCATGAGGACGCTCCTTCCCTCGCCTGATCCTGCCGCCGCGGCGCCGGCACAGCAGCCCGCAGGCCCGCGGCTAAGAAGGCGACCAGGCGCCCAACCGTCCCGTCCACGTCGGAGAGATCCTCCGCGTACCCACCCATACGGTCGGTGTCAGCCAGGATATAGGTCAGGACACCGACAACAAGCTTGAACCTAAAATAGAGTTCTGCTTGCGGCACCTCGGGGAGTGCTTGAGCCAGTACCTCCATGAATCGCTGACCTAGCTCCTCGTAGTGCTCCCGGCTCAGCGCCTGCACCATCTCGGCCGGCTCCGTATACGAACGGCCGAGAAACCTCGTTATAATGACGCCCCGTTCTCCGAGATCCCGTATCAATCGCAGATCCGGAGCGATGAAAGCCTCAAGGATCGCTTCGAGCGAGGGAGGATCGCTCCCCGCCGCAGCTTCCACCTTCTCAAGCATCTCGAGCCGCTCGCGGTTGACCGGGATGACGATCCGGCCCAATACGGCCCGGAGCAGGTCCTCCTTCGTCCCGAAGTGGTAGTGGACAGCTGCCAGGTTTACCCCCGCCTCCTTGGTCACTGCCCGTAGCGAGGTGCCAGCGAAGCCGTGTGCCGCGAAGAGCCGCTCCGCGGCGTCCAGTATCCGTTCTTTGGTGTCTGTGCCTGCCAACGCGCCTCTTTTAATCATACGTATGATTTAATCATACGTATGATCATCCGTCCTGTCAAGCTCCGATTCATGGCAAGGTACCCGGATGTCTCGAATTCTCCAACACCCTCGCATCTCCACGGCCTCCGCCACCCTCTCCAGGGGCTCAGCAGCGTCCCGGCAAGCTGGACCGTGTGTCACAGCCCTGCCGAATTCGAGCGGGCGTCCTCAAGGATTAGGTCGCGGTTGGAGCTCACGCCTTCTCCTCCCTGGGTTGGTTGGGGGCTCTACAGCGGGCCTATAGGCCTCTGTATCCAGGATCCTGGATACAGACCGTCGAGAATGCCACTTCTACGAGCTTCGGTGGATAAGAGCAACGGCGCAGGCCCTCGGCCGTGTCGCTCCTTTGCGTGGGCACGCGGCGTCTCTCGTCCTAGAGCTTGAGGAAGAAGACCAGGGGGTATGAGTGCCGCAAGCGCGGAGCCACCTAGTAGCGCCGGGATCGCCAACACCCGCCTCGGAGCGCAGGGTAACCACTTGATCGCGAAGAACCCCACGAACGGTATCTGTGCGCCATGAGTAGCTGCCAAGTATGGGCGGTGGCACCCTCATTGGGCTCAGGGACGATGCCGAAGATGGCAACGTAGCCAACCACCACACCGAGAGCGGCGAATTTTCTTCGCAGGTTAGTGTACGGTTAGGGTAAATGGGCCCGGCCACAGTGCCGGGCCTTATCTTTTGTTATATGTTTTACCTGCAAATCGAGGCAAAACAAAGAACCGACGAGCGGACTCGCACCGCTGACCTGCTCGTTACGAGTGTGGCGTCAACGGTTGCTAGGCGTTGCGCGAACTTGCAAGACCCGCATAAGTAAGCGGTTTCTTGTTCCCTGTGTTGCCCACCATTGCAGAGCATTGCGCGCGGGTAGGGTCAAATTAGGGTCACCTACAGCGCTTGCGATGACTGAGCTTCAGGCCAAACACTATGTGTTGGGCTTCAACTTAGTTTCTCGCGCGCGGCGATTGGAGCATCGTTGCGAAGGAGCGTCACCATCCTCCGCCGGTCTGTGCAGTGGAAGAGTGGCTCCCACGAACTGAGCTAAGCGTCTGAGGTATTCGCCTTGCCTCACCGGTTGGTCTACCACGTTGAACACCGATCCAGCCGGTACACGTTCTAACGCGTAGGCCACGGCGGCGGCGAAGTCCATCACATGCACGAGCGACAGGAAACCCCGACCGTCACCCGGAACTCTCTCCTCGCCCGCCAGCAACCGAGTGACCGTTGCCTCTTGAGCAGTGCCAGGTCCTACCAACATCCCCCCACGCAACACGCACCAGTGTAGCCGCCGAGGATCCACTGGGCGCACCTGCGCCTCCATCACGCTCACAGGCACCACCACCTCCGCTCGCTCCGGGGAGGCGTCGAAGGGGGTATTTCGTCCAGCCAGCGGTCTCCGCCGCGGGATACGCAAGAGTAATACTTTGCTGTAGATAGACATCGACACCCGCCGAGAGCATCGCCTCGAGCAACAACCGCGTGCCTTCCGTGCGAAGCCGCGTGTTGGCGTCTCATGCGCCCGGGGCGGCGAAGTCGCGCGGGATGGCTGTAGCCACATGGACCACCGCCGAGCAGCCGGAGAGCAGCTCGAACAAGCGTCTGGCCTCACCTACCTCGAGGAGATCGAAACGTTCGACGTACGCGCCGAGCTCGGAGAGCGGGCTAGCCCTCTCTACTGACCTCACTAGGGCAAGCACCTAGTGTCCTCGACCCAGCAAAAGCGGCACCAGCGACCTGCCGACCACGCCTGTTGCCCCGACCACGCACACCCTCATTTAAGCCTCGCCTCGCACATGCTCGGATCGGATGCCGATGCCGATGAAGTACGGGGCCAGGCGTCGCAGCACGGGTAGGCGTCGGAACGCCTTAATGACCGGCGGTGGCTTCTGCTCGCCGGTGGAGCCGTCCGGATACAATCCGCGCAAGGCCCGCACCTGGAACGCCTGGGTCAAGCGGGTCGGCAGCTCGCGGCGACGCTGGACCCGGCTCAGGTCTCGGATCGACGGACGGTTACGGCGGCGTAGAACAGGACCGAGGATGTTCGCCGTGGCCACGGCGTCCTGGATCGCGAGGTTGATGCCGACTCCCCCAGCCGGTGACATCGCATGCGCTGCATCGCCTTTGCACAGCAGTCCCGGCAGGTACCACTTTCGAAGCCGGTCTACCCGGACGCTCAGCAACCTGACCTGGTCCCATTCGTGAATCTCGTCCGTTCGGCAAGGGAGGAGCTCTGCAATGTTCCTCCGCAGCTCCTCGAGTCCTGTGACCTCTACAGTAGCGAATGCCCCCTTGGGGATGACGTACGCGATCTGCCAGTAGTCGCCTCGGTTGATGCTCACGACGACGTGGCCACCTCCAGCACGGAAGAACGGGGCCGTTTCCTCTGGGCGCCGTGTGAGGCGAAACCAGAGCACATCCATCGGGGCCGAACTGGCGACCGGTTCCAGACCGGCGCTGCGCCGCACGCACCACGGAGTGCCGCTCGTCCGCAGCAACCACGAGCTCGCAGTGCACCTCCAGAGGTCCGTCGGGCGTCTCGGCACGGACACCGACGATGGCGCGGTCGGCTTCCTCGATGACGCCCGTCACCTCAGCGCGCACCAGCAGTTCGAAGTTGGAGAAGTGGCGAGCCTTGCCAGTGAGGAAGTTGAGAAAGTCCCACTGCGGCATGAAGGCCACGTACCGGAACGGCTCAGGCAGCTTTCTAAAGTCGGCGAACGTAACCGACCCCTCCGGCATCTCCATCGTCACCTGAGTCATCTTCGTGTGCGGCAGCCGCAGGAACTCGTCACCAAAGCTGAGCTCGTCCATGATCCGGAGCGTCGACGGGTGTACCGTGTCGCCGCGGAAGTCTCTGAGGAAGTTGGCGTGTTTCTCAAACACTACACGGTCACTCCCTGGCGGGCGAGCAGCAGGCCTACCATCACGCCGGCCGGTCCTCCGCCGACGATGCAGCAGGTGGTTCCTCTCGTGCTCACATCTGATCGCCCCCATTCTGAGTGCTGAAGCTGGGTAGCAGTACACCGAGCAGCTTACCTCGCACCTGTTGGGTTTGCTGAGTGCCTATCGCGTCGCCTCACGCCGTCCTGATCAACTGGGGAGCCAGTGCTACTATGAGGATCAGCGGAGCCCTGGACACCCTAAATGAGTAGGAGTACCGCTGACGAGATGTACAGAGTACTCAGCCAGTGGCCCAGTGGTACCAAATAGCCCCCGCCGGCTGACCAAGGGTTTCATGTTTTCGCAGTGTTTGGCTTATCTAAGCCCATGACGGGAGAGCAGACGAGCGGGCTCGAACCGTTTTCCTGCTCGTAACGAGTGATCAGTCAAGCGTTGCAGAGGTTTACTCGGGGTGGCAATTCTTCCATACCTAAAGAGTTTTCCTTTCTCTGCCTTGCCCCATGTTGCACAGTATTGCGCTCCCGGTGGTGTCAAAGTGGTGTCAGCAGGCAGCGGATGGGCCCTCGCCGCAACTGTGATACCGGAGGCTCTTGCGCCGAGGGTGAGCTACTCGAACGTTACCGGTGCGCAGCCCTCCGCCCCCGGTATCGGTCGTCACTCACCCGAGCCTAAACGCGTGGCCTCGCGAAGCGCCTCCAGTGCTTCGGAGGAGTCCATACCAGCCACTTGTAGCAGGTCTATGGCCGTCGAGCGAACTTGGGAAACGAGCGCACTAGTTTGCAGGTCGTTGCTGCTCTGTAGCACGGACGTCGCCTCCCCCGCCGCCCCCAGCGCGAAGTTTCGGGTATCGTCGCGAGAGCGGTCGGAGTATTCCACGTACCCGGCGAGGGCCTCCACCGCCAGGGCGAGCTCTAAGATCGCCTCCGCGAGGGGCCCTGGCGCGACCCCATTCTCGCGCACCAGCGTGACGGCGGCACGGGCCAGCACGCGGGTGTCGCGCACCGCGAGGTCGAGCTGGTCGGCCGCAGTGGCGTAGTGAGCCAGGTATCCGAGGTGGCGCCTGCGCGCCGGGGAGAAGCGCGCGATCTGGTAGCCACCATCGAGCTCCTCTTGCAGCTGCGCGACCCGGGCGTCTATGCGCCGCGCTTCGGAGAGCGCGCGTTCGGCCAGCTCGAGGTCCCCGCCGATAAGTGCCGCGGCCGCATCCCTGAGGGCGGTAGCGAGATCTTCCAAAACGGAACGCGCCGCCCGCCGAGCGCGCGTGATGGGGTTGCTCGGGAAGGCGGCGCATATGGCCAGGGCCACGCCGCCGCCCACGAGCGCCTCCAGGAACCTGTCGGGCGACACCCCGTAGGTCGTGGGATCGAGGTTCGCCACGAGCACGGCGGAGACACCCGCCTCGGTTACCATACCAATGCCGCCCCGCATCAAGAGCGCGGCAAACATCGCCAAGCCCACTATGACCCCGGTCTGCACGGGCCCGGTGCCTATCGCTAGCATGATCAGGTCTGCGACCGCGAGCCCCACGGCGACACCGAAGATCCACTCCGCCGCGCGCTTCAAAGTCTGCCCGGCCACCGCGCCTATCGATATGACCGCGGCTATGGCGGCAACGAACGGACGATCGTGTCCCAGTACGAACGCAGCAACCGACCAGGCCAGGGTCGCCGCGACGGCCGTCTGCACCACCGGCCAGAAGGCGACCCGCAACCGGGCGAATGCCCGCTCCGCTCCCCGCTGGAACGCAGAGAATCCTTCCTGTTTGGCTACGGCCATAACTCCGGAGATAGCCATCACACCTCCCCTCGAACCTCGCTCGTCTCGGCTATGTGCCGACGGCATGCAACACGATCAATCTAGCACCCCTCGTGCGGCGTACAAGGGGTTTCACGCCGCCTTTTGGAGGCGTTATCAAACTGTTGCGAAGTTGTCACCGATGCCTCTAAATCGGCGTGGAGCACACGGCTTACAGCTGCGAGCTGGCGACGGAGAGGTCTCGCGATTCAAACAGCTGCCGCGTCTAGTCCGCCCGTGCCAGCGAGGTGTATCTGCCCGGGTAGTCGTCGGCCCGAACAACCGGCGCTCTCGACGAATACACATTCATCATTCAAACGGTTCTGGGAGAGCCGACGAGCGGACTCGAACCGCTGATCTAATCTAATTACGAGTGTACGGTCAATGGTTGCCGAGGATTGCAGGGGGTTGCAAATTCCGCTTGGGAAAGTGGTTTTGTGTTCCCTGCATTGCAGGCCCTATGCTCCTTGGGTATGCTCGGCATCCGCGATGGCACCTATCTAGCGCATCATCTCCAGGGCTTCCCAGTTGTTCCAGATTTCGACGATCCTGCCTCCCGAGATACGGTCCATGCTCATCCCACTCACCTCGATCCTTCTCCCGGAAGGAGGGAGGCCCATAAACTCACCCCGATGGGTGCCGCGAGCGATCCAGCGGGTCACTACCATGTCCCCTTCGGCGACCTGCTTCTCGACCGCGAAGATAATGTCGGGGAAAGCCGAGTGGTAGGCGCGTACGGTCTCCTTGATATCCTCGGGTCTGCGGCTCAGCTCGGGGTCACCCGGAGCATGGCTGACGTAATTGGGAGCCAGTAACTCGTCCACCGACTCCAGCTTGCCTTGACCGAAGACTTCCTCTTGCAGGCGCCAAGAGATCCTCTTGTTCGCTTCCGTGGGCACGTCCATGCTCCTTACCGATCCGCTTATTCGACGAATCATGCCATTCCAACATAAGGATGGTGCCATCCACTACCGCCTTAGGCATCCTTATCCTTCCTAGGAACCCCGCGTTTCTATTGGAACGGGTAGAGCCACGGCGGCTGCGGCTGCCTTTCCGGCTTTCGCGGCTCGGACAACGCCTGGGAGCCCTCGACTGCTGCTCGCGCTGGATACCCTCGATAGGAAGGCACGCCACCGACGGCATTGACGAGCCTTTGGGTTAAAGCCTACTGCTGACGTACTGCTGACAGAGGCTCCGCAACGAATATCGGAAACTCTTCACGTTTGTGAAATTTGCAGGTAAAAAGGAGCGCCGACGAGCGTACTCGAACCGCTGACCTGCTCATTACGAGTAAGCCTGTTCCCTATTCCGAATCCCGCCAAAATGGCTGTTTTGCAGGCACTTATGTCACTGGGTAGCGCCACGCTCAACCGTGGTCAGGCTGCACGCCCCGCTTCGGGGGCGTCACAAGCCCCACTTTCGCTCTTTCTTCTCGGTCGTGCCTACCGCTTGCGCCCGAACAGGAAGTAGGAGACCGGGCCGACGAAGTTGACGAAAGACACCGCGGTCCACCACGGCTTGCTACCCCGGATCTCTTCTTGCGGACGCCGGTAGATATCCACGAGTGCCGCCGCAAGCAGCGCGACCTGGACCGCACTCGAGAGCACGGTGACCCCTTTCTGCAAATCCGTGAGATCTCTCCACTGCTTCTTCGCCATGAACGGATCCTTTCTAGATCCTTGTCCTGACTCTTCCAGAAGCACCTCTCCCCTATCGCCGTCCACGGTTACGCTCTGGCCGTGGCGGATCCGCTGGCTTGCCTGCCCCGTCCCCAGCACCGCAGGGATACCGTACTCGCGAGCGACGATCGAGCCGTGGGCCAGAACACCGCCTACGTCGGTCACCAGTCCGCTCGCTTGAGAGAAGAGCGGCGTCCAGGCCGGCGTCGTCGTAGGGCACACTAGGATCGTGCCCGGCTCCATCCGCGAGAAGTCGGACGGTGAGTGGATCACGCTGGCCGGGGCACTCACCCGGCCGGGGCTGACGGCGAAGCCATTCAGGACCGCGCCGGTTGGCTCGTTGTGCCGCTGCGTCTCCCAGGCCGACATATCGATCGGACCAAACCGCAGCTTGTGGCCCGGCGGTACCACCGGCGGCGGATGCAGTCGCTTGCGGGCCTCGCGCAACTCGCGCCGCTCACGAGCTAACTGCGCGAGATTTGGACTGGCCTGATCGGCAACCCGCGCTGTTGTGGCCTCCTCGAGCTCGGAAGTCTCGAGAAAGAATACGTCCTCGGCCGCAAGCAACGAGCCGCTCTCGACCAGCCGCCGGCCCAGCTCGAGTGCCAATCGCCGCAGGGTGGGCCAGCCGGCGCCCATGTAGAAGAGCGCTTGCTCGCGGTACGGGCCGAAGCGCTGCGCCCAGCCGAGCAGGACCCAGAACAGATTCCGGCGGAGAGGGTCAAGAGAACGCGCCGTCTCCTCTACGAGCGTATCGCGTTCGGCGACGATTGCTTGTTGGCGGGCTCGGGGGTCGTGGCCGGCTTGCTTCACCATCGCCTTGAGACTGAGCAGGATCGGCAGGGGATCGTCGGCCTGCGTAGGCACGACGAAGTCGAGGTTGTAGATTTGGTGGCCGTACCGGTCGAGGTATTGCGCGAAGGCGGCAAGCCAGGTTTGACCGATCGCCGTAATCCTCAGCGCTTCGAGCAAACCCGCAGCAGGCGTAGCGTCGACGAGTGCTCGCGGCTCATCTGAGGCACGGATACGCTTGGCCAACCCCTCAAGCTCGGCCTCCGCCTCCACCGTCGGGGACGGGAAGCCGCGTAGAAACATCCCGCTGGTCAGGCCACGACCGGGCGCCGCCACCGTCAAGAAGCGACCCAGTAGCGCGTCCGTTATCTTCGCGTCTCCTATCATCAGGGCGCAGGCGACCCAGTAGCGGGCATCCTCCAGGGCCAACTCGCGCACGCCCGCCAGGAGGCGTTCGTCGGGAGTGTTGGCCAGGTCCAACGCTTTCCATCGCTCGATCAATTCCAGGTAGGTGGGAAGCGCCTGCTCGCGCCAGTACGCCGGTCCCTCTCGAAATAGGATCTGGAACTCGTCGAGCGTGACACGCAAGAGCGCCGGAGCCGTGCGCCAGCTGAGCTTGTAGTTGGCCCGCGAGTAGGCGTAGCCGTTGATAGTGGCGAAGAAAGGCCGGTCGGTAACGTCTTCCAGCCGGAAGTACGTTAGTCGGAAGAACGCAATGAAGGCGTCGATCGAAAGCTCGAGGCCCTCGCGCACGTACAGCTCGTCAAAGAGTGGCGAGAGCGGCTCCGGCAGGTTCTCGACCACCTGCCGACGCCACCAGGCGGAGTTGGGGAAAGGTGGCTCCCAGCGTACGTCTTCGAGCGGCGAGGGTGGCAGGTTGGTGATCGGTCGTGCCTGGAGTACCCAGAGGCGGCCGTCGGCGTAGGCCCATTCAATGTCCTGTGGATCGCCGAAGTGGCGCTCTATAGCAAGCCCTACCTCGCCCAATCGCGCCAGCTGCGCATCGTTCAACGTCGGGCGGGCGGCTTGATCCGGGTCGAGCGGACGCTCGTTCGTGCCCCGCTCCGTCAGAACGGTCTCCACCTCTTGCCGCCCCGTCTGCCGCTCCTTCACCGTTAAGGTCGCGTGGTCCAGGATAAAGCTGTCGGGGGTGGTGAGACCGCCGACCACCGCCTCCCCGATGCCCGAAGCAGCGTTAATAACGAGCTCGTGCCGCGCTCCCGTCACGGGGTTGGCGGTGAATAGAACCCCCGACACCTCGGCGGGTACGAGCCGCTGGACGACGACGGCAACGGCGGCCCGCTCGTGGTGAAAGCCCTGACGCTTCCGGTAAGCGATGGCGCGCGCCGACCAAAGGGAAGCCCAACAGCGCCGCACCGCGCCGAGCAGCTCGTCCCCACCGCGGACGTTCAACGATGTCGCCTGCTGGCCGGCAAAGCTGGCGCCTGGCAGGTCCTCTGTGGTCGCGCTGGAGCGTACCGCCACCGGCGGCGCGCCCAGAGAGCGGTAGGCGGCCAGGATCGCCTCGGCCAGGTCGTCCGGCAGCGGCAGGTCCTCGAAGAGCGCGCCGATGCCCGCTGGCGCGGCTTCGGCGGAGGCGAGATCTTCGTCCCGGACGCCCCGTAGCGCTTCGTCGATCGTTTCGGCGAGACCGGTCTCCGCAACGGCGCGCCGGTAGGCTGCGGTGGTCACGCAGAAGCCGGGTGGGACGGGCAGCCCTACCGAGAACAGCTCGCCCAGGTTGGCCCCCTTCCCACCGCCCCGCTCGAGGTCGTTCCGGCGGAGCGTCTCGAGCGGCACTACCTCGCTTCGTGAGGACGCGTCGAAGAGACTGTCCACATCCGGCTTCTCAGCGTCCTCCTGTTCACCCCGGTCGTACATTTCGGTGGGTTCGGTGCTCATGGGCCTTTTCTCCGTCCCGGGTCTTTCTCACCGCAAGCTGCAGTTTACCAGCGAGAGACGATTGCGGAATGAGCAGGACTTCTCATTTAGCCGACCAATCTGGCTCAACTACGGCAAGGCTAGCGTCAAAGCGTCGTGAGCCCGAAGAGGAGCACGATGCCGGCGGCCACGACGAACTCCCATGTGACCCGGTAGTACTCCGCCAGATCGGACAGCCCGAGGAACACGCCGGTAAAGTTGGTCATGAAGTGGAAGTGGAGCAACGCCGCCCACAGCGTGCTCCGGTGTGGATTGTTGTACACCCACGTGATCAGAACAGATTCGGGGAACGGCACGGTCATGAAGAGCCAGATGGAAACAGAGCCGAAGCCCAGTCCGTTCTGCTAGGTGCCCTCGACGAAGAACTGCGGCAGATGACATAGCACCCAGACCGCTCCCGCGATCAGGCTCGCCGCCAAGGCGCTCTACTTGCCCTGTAGGTGCGCTCTAGCGCGTAACCGCTCCAGCCCAATCCTTCGGGTAGTACCCCATGCAACCGCGGATAGGAGTTTAAGGGAAGCGGATTCCACGGCACCCTTGCTGATGTCCAACGTCAGCAGGAGCAGACACACGTGAACCCGTACGAGCGAATTTATCACAACAGAAAGTGCCGCGCTTACGGCCGCCAAGGTGAAGGGCACATCGTTTTCCACAGCAAAAAAGAGCGCCACTACCGATACAAAAGGTGTTCTCGCACCTTCAGCGCTACCAAGGGCACCCGTCATTCCCGCATGCGTTGCGTTCTACCTAAGAGATTATGGTGAGATGAAAGAGGGAATAGGAGCGCACCGGCTGCTCAAGGAGCACGTGCTAAGCACACATTGGAAAAAGCTTCCCGAAGGACACTCCGAATCCGCAAGCAACCAGCTGTGGAGAGATGCAGATAAGGTCAAGGATAGACTTCTGGCCTCAGCCTACGCCCTCTATCGGCACGACCCCAAATACACAGCACATCGAGTTTCAAAATTTTCTTCGTAAAGAAGTTTCCCGACCGAAACGTGTTTTAGTACTCACCGCCTGGACGGCTTAGCATCTGTGTAGATGTACTCGATATGCGGAGGTTTACATGGACACAACGCGAGTTCCTGAAGCTTCCCGAAGTAGCGGAGGAGCTGAGGATTGCCCGCAGCCGGCGCTCAAAGGCTGGGAGCGGTCGAGACTAGAGGCCATGGAGTGGATGGAGTTAAGGGAGGAGCCGCGTGACCTTATCGACTCTTGAAGGAGGTTCAAACATGACCAAGGGAGGACCAGTGACCCAGGAAGGCAAGGAGGGGGTGAGATGGAACGCCACCCGCCACGGCATCCGCTCCCCCGCTCCGGTCGTCCCAGGAGTGGAGAAGACCGAGGATTGGGAGGAGCACCGAGACGGCGTGCTGGAGAGCCTACAGCCTGAGGGGCACCTAGAGGAGGTGCTGGCCGGGCGTGTGGCGCCGCTCTCTTGGAGGCTGCATCGCGTCACCCGCTACGAAACAGAGACCATCACTCTCTCACAGGCGAAGATGGAGGACGAACTGGCGCATAAGCGCCGGTTTGGCAGCTACGTGGTAGGACCCTCGCACCCGGAGGACGTACGCAGCGCCCTCCAAGACGCTCGAAGAGTACAGCGTCTGATCAAGCAGTTTCCCAAGCTTCCCGACGAAAAGCGTCTTTCCGGTTCTGATGCAGCCGGTATCCTCGATCTCATTTGGGCTCGGACGGACGAAGAAGTGGAAGCCGACGAGGTGCGCCTGCCCGAAGAGATTCCCGACTGGGCTGGCCTGGAGGGTGACATGGCCGAATGGGACGGTTGGACCGTATCCTTGGTGCGGGAATGCATCTCTGCCATAGCTTCCGTTACCGGGGAGGATGAGGAAGAGCTGATAGAGACTGCCACCGAAAGGGCTCGACTGAACATAATCGGTGCCAAGGCAGCCGCAGAGCGGGTAGAGCAGGAGCTGGCAAGGATGAGTCGCGAGCGTCTCTTGCCGGACGAGAAGACCTTAGAGAAGGTCCCCCGCTACGAGGCCCACCTTTCTCGGCTGTTTCACAAAGCCCTCCACGAGCTTGAGGCTATGCAGACCAGGCGCTCAGGCGGTGTAGCACCCCTCGCCCGCCTCGACGTTGACGGATTGCCATAAAGACAAAACTGCCGAACAAAGTGGTGTCAATACTGACCTCGTGCATCGGCGGCACGACCTTCAATGCCTAGATTTCCATCCAGCGAGCAGGTGCACTCCAAAGACATTACCTCCTGCGAGACGGTTTTCCGGTCCTCGGGTCGAGGAAGAGCCTGTGGGCATTCCTGCCGTGCGAGAAATCGAACAGATTGTCGAGGCTTCCGGCCTTGGCGTCGAAGGACTGATCGCCTATCCTGCCGAGTCCCCAGTTATCCTCGATAAAGCGCAGCACCGAGGTCTGGTCCGTGATCGAGTGGTCCACGAAATTCTGTTTGGCGTACGGGGAGATCACCTGCAGGGGCAGCCTGGGACCGTAGCCGCAGCGGTCCTGGTACGCTCCCGGCTTGGCATTACCGCACATCCCCGACCCGGAGAGGAAGTCGTACTTGGGGTCGCTGGAGTGGTTGACGATCGGCCCCATCTGGTGGTCGTACCAGCCGCCGGAGTCGTCGTAGGCGAGGATGATGGCCGTATCCTTCCAGCTCGGAAGCTTCTGGAGGCGGTTGATCGTATTGACCAGGAAGT
>JBKPOM010000143.1:0-16672 GCA_046733115.1 Actinomycetota bacterium
AGTGGTTAGGCAAGGGTCTGCAAAACCCTGTACCCCGGTTCGATTCCGGGTGCCGCCTCTCGGAGGGGCGGAGAACCGCCCACGGTTACTACGGGCGATTAGCTCAGGGGGAGAGCGCTTCCTTGACGCGGAAGAGGTCAGTGGTTCGAATCCACTATCGCCCACTTTAGGGCCTTCGGGCCTGCTGGCAGCTTTCGGGTGTTATTTTGGCTGATCGCCAACAGCCATCAGGACGCGCGCAGCACCTCGTGCCCCACGAGGACCAGGGCGACGGCAGCGCTCAGCAGGATCGTGCGCCTTCTCTCGGCCGTGGTCTCCCGCAACAATGCCGCGCTCAGCGCCACGCTGATGCCCAACTCGGAGGTTGTGGCGCACACATCCGCGAAGCCCACGTAAGAGTAGATCTCGCCCGTTATCAGATGGACTACGGGTTCGAGTATGTCAATGTTGAGGATCCCAGAAACAACTCGTTGTCCAGCACCAGCCCCAATAGACCTACCAGTAGGAGCCCCACCCCGAGGACCTGCGCGGACCGCTTCAACACCATTTCGTGTCACCTCCTGCGCTTTTTACGCTCACTCGAGCGCGAGTATGTACGGTATTTTACGTTAGCCGGCGTACCGCAGACCACTACTAGCACGGACTTCTTCGTGCAAGACCTACCCCGTGCGGAAAACCTCACCATCGCTACTATGGTATTTCTCTGATTTTGTGTAGACTTGTGAAGGGTATGAACGAGCGTTCCACAGCTTTACCGGGGAAGGGGTCGGTGGTGCGAACCCACTATCGCCCACTGCGCCGCGCGCGTTTCGCTGGCGCACTTCGTCGAACTACCTAGCCAACCTCTGCGTTTTTCCCATTATCCCCGCCAGGAAAGGTGCGCACATGGCCTCCGTCAAGCTACCCGACGGTAAACAACTGGAGATAGAGCCCAGCGAGAAAGCCCGGGACGTCGCCGAGAAGATCGGCAAACGCCTCGCCCGCGACGCCGTGGTCGCGAAGCTCGATGGGGAGCTGATCGACCTCGATGCCCCTCTGAGCGGCGGGGGAGATTTCGAGGTGGTAACTAAAGGGTCCGCCGACGGCCTCGAAGTGTTACGCCACTCCACGGCGCACACGATGGCCCAGGCAATAACGGAGCTCTATCCCGGAAGCAAGCTGACGCTAGGCCCGCCGATAGAGAACGGCTTCTTCTACGACATCGAGGTGGCGGGACGGCTGACGGATGAGGATCTGCCGCGCATCGAGGAGCGGATGCGCGAGATCGTTGCGCGCGATCTCCCAATAGAGCGCGAGGAGGTCTCCAAGGCAGAGGCCGAGGCCCTCTACCAGGACAACCCGTACAAGACGGAGATCATCGAGGCCCTCGAAGACGGCGACATCACGGTCTACAAACAGGGCGACTTCTTCGACCTGTGCCGTGGTCCGCACGTCCCGAGCACCGGCCGCCTCGGCGCCTTTAAGCTGCAGAATATAGCGGGCGCCTACTGGCGCGGCGACGAGAAGAACCCGATGCTCACCCGCATCTACGGCACGGCCTGGCCGACGGAGAAGGAGCTCAAAGCGTACCTAAGGCGCCTCGAAGAGGCGAGGGCGAGGGACCACCGCAAGATCGGCAAGGACCTAGAGCTGTTTACGTTTTCGCCTGACACTGGTGCCGGCATTCCGCTCTTCCTGCCAAAAGGCGAGATGATGCGCCACCTCATGGAAGACTACGTGCGCGATGTTCAGACGCGCTACGGCTACGAGCACGTGTGGACCGGTCACCTCGTCAACGAAGCGCTGTACGCTAAGTCCGGGCACCTGGAGCACTACAGGGATTCGATGTTCCCGCCGATGGTGGACGGCGACACCCGCTATCGCCTGAAGCCGATGAACTGCCCGAGTCACATGACACTGTACAATTCCGGGTCGCACTCATACAGGGACCTGCCGCTCAGGTACGCCGAGTTCGCGACGCTGTATCGTTACGAGAAGAGCGGGGAGCTCAACGGGCTGACCAGGGTGCGTGCCCTCACGCAGGACGATGCGCACGTCTTCTGCACGGAAGACCAGATCCAGGAGGAGTTCGCGCGGGCTCTGGAGATAGTGCGCGAGGTCCTCGACACCTACGGGTTCGCCGACTACCGCGTCCAGCTCTCGCTTCGCGACCAGGACTCGGCCAAGTACGTCGCCGACGATGCCAAGTGGTCGCGGGCCGAGAAGGAGTTGCGCGAAGCGCTCGACACCGCCGGCATCGCCTACGACGAGGAGGCCGGTGAGGCGGCGTTCTACGGTCCCAAGGCCGACTTTCTGGCCAAGGACGTGCTGGGACGCGAATGGCAGCTCTCCACCATCCAGGTCGACTTCATCCAACCAGTCCGGCTCGGCTGCGAGTACATCGGTGAGGACGGGAAGGCTCACACGCCCGTGCTGTTGCACAGGGCCATCACCGGGTCCACGGAAAGGTTCATGGGCGTCGTGATCGAACACTTCGCCGGCGCCTTCCCCCTCTGGCTCTCCCCGGTCCAGGTCGTAGTCATCCCTATCGCCGACAGGCACCTCGACTACGCCCGAAAGGTTCAAGAAGAGCTTGGTGCGAAAGACCTGCGGGTCGAGGTCGACGACTCGCAAAACAGCATGCAGAAAAAGATCAGGGACAACGCCCGCCAGAAGATCCCCTATCTGCTCATCGTCGGGGACCGAGAGGCCGACGAGAACACCGTTAACGTCCGCCGCCGCGGTGTGAAACAGCAGGAGGAAATGGATCTCGCCACCTTCGCCGAGAGCGTGTTGGAGGAAGTCCGCTCTCGCGCATAAAGGCATTGGCAGAGGTATCGACTTTATACTAATCGCGTAGTCAGCGATTCAGCAAGAACAAAAACCTGAAATGCTGAAGTGCGGAAATGCTGAAAGCTCATCTAGACACGGAGCACGGGCTCGCGGTATAATCAAATACGTCGTGGGGTCCGCGTCCGTCCGGCGCACGAACAAATCCATCGTCCGGGGAGGACGAACGGCCCCGAAAAGTCGATTTCGAGAGGAGTGGTGCGCAGTAGTCACTGAAGAAGAGCCGCGAATAAACGGTCAGATCCGGGCACGCGAGGTGCGCCTTATCTCGGCCGACGGCGAGCAGCTAGGCATCAAGCATATCCGCGAGGCCATGGATTACGGCGAGAGGGCTGACCTCGATCTCGTGGAAGTAGCACCTAACGCCAATCCGCCCGTGGTCCGCCTGATGGACTACGGCAAGTTCAAGTACCAGAAAGAACAGGCTAGAAAGGCCGCCCGCAAGAAGCAGGTCAACGTCAACGTGCGCGAGATAAAGCTCAGACCCAAGATCGGCGACCACGACTTCAACACCAAGCGCGGCCACGTCGAGCGCTTCCTGCGCAGCGGCGACAAGGTGAAGGTCACGATAATGTTCCGCGGACGCGAGGTCCAGCATCCTGAGTTGGGAGAGAGGCTCCTGAGGCGTCTCGCGACCGATCTCGACGACCTCGGACGCATCGAGAGCCAGCCGAACCTGGATGGACGCAACATGGTGATGGTCATGGCCCCGAAGAAAGAGTCCAGAGAAGCGCAGCAAGGTGAGGCCGCCCAGCCCAGCGGACGCAGGGAGCGGGCCGCTCGCAGATAAGCAACAGTTTGATACACTAGCCTGGCGATTCAAAGAGGCGGAACGGCCCTTTCTCCCGTGCCGCGAGCCTCTTCGCAGGTAGCAACCGTCGAAACGTGGAGGAAAAATGCCGAAGATGAAGACCCACCAGGGTGCCGCCGGGCGCTTCGTGGCGCGCAGGAATGGCAGACTCAAGCGCCGCAGGGCAGGCCACAACCACTTCCTGGAGAAGAAAACCCCGCAGCAGAAGCGGCGGCTCAACAAGGAGATCGACGTGACCCGCTCCGACGAGAAGAAGCTCAAGCGCCTTCTGGGGGAGAGGTAGCATGGCGCGCACGGCACGCAGCATTCACGCCCGTAAGAAGCGCCGGAAGATCCTCGATCAGGCGAAGGGATACCGCGGGACCAAGCACAGCTCGTACAAAAGGGCCAAGGAGCAGGTCTGGAAAAGTGGCGTCTACGCCTACGAGGGGCGCAAGCAGCGCAAAAGGGACTTCAGGGCGCTCTGGATCCAACGCATCAACGCCGGCGCCCGTGAGTACGGCCTCTCCTACTCGAAATTCATCCACGGCCTGAAGCTCGCCGAGATAGACCTGGACCGCAAGATCCTGGCCGACCTAGCCGTCACGGAGCCTGAGATCTTCGTCGCCATCGTCGAGCAGGCCAAGAACGCCCTCGACGGAAAACCGGTCGAGCGCCGCGTCGAAGTGGAATGGGCCGTCGCGTCAGCGCAGCCCGAGACGCCCACGCATCCCGCTGCAGAGACGGAGACTACGGAGAACGAAGCAGAGGCCGGGGCGAGCGCCGAGGCGAGCGCAACGGACGCTGACGAGGTCGCAGAGGGCGACGAGTAGCTCGAGAATGCCGGGTTACGCGGCGATCTCCCCGAAGCGGGCCGCCAGGCTCAAGGCCAAGAAGTACCGCGAGGCCGAGCGGCTGTTTCTGGCCGAGGGGACCACGCTTCTGGAGGAGGCCCCCACGACCCCCTTACGGGTTTTCGATGAAGTGGCGCAGATCCTCCGCGTCTCGACGCTCAAGACCCCGGCTGGTCCGGTCGGGGTCTTTCCCTTCTTGGATCTGACGATAAACGAACTTCTCTCGCGGACTCAGCGCGTCGTGTTGCTGCACGGGGTTCAGGACCCAGGTAATGTTGGGACGGCCATCCGCTCCGCCCACGCGTTCGGCGCTGGAGTCGCGCTCTCCAGGGGATCCGCTGACCTGTACAAACCCAAAACGGTCAGGGCGTCGATGGGGTCCATCTTTCACGCGCCGGTCGCGCGGGAGGTCCAGTCCGGCCCTTTTCTGGAGGCGGCGAGAAACGCGGGTTTCGTGACGGTGGCGGCGATGCCCGATATGGGGAAGACGCCGAAGAGCATACCGGCGGGGCCGCTCGTCGTGTGCATCGGTACCGAGGGGTCTGGCTTGCCCGAAGACGTTGTCGATGTTTGTGAGATGCGGGTCGGGATACCGTCGTTTGCGCCGTCGTTAAACGCGTCGGTAGCGGCTTCCATCTTGCTCTACGAGGCGTATTCGCGTGTGCTACCATAATCGCCCATTATGAAGGTGCGCGAGCGTATCGAGCAGCTGAGATCCGAGGCCCTCTCCGCCGTCGCTTCGGGCGATTCCTCGGCCACACTCGAAGACGTGCGGGTACGATATCTCGGGCGCTCGGCGGAGCTTACGGAGATCAAGAAGAGCATAGGAAGTCTATCTCCCGAAGAACGCAAGGAGGTGGGCAGGGCTTCCAATCTGGCTTCGCGAGAGATCGAAGCCGCCCTCGACTGCAGGATGGGGGAGGTATCGGCCCGCGAGCGCGAAGAACGACTGCGCGAGGAGGCGGTAGACATCACGCTGCCCGGCATCCCTTTCCAGAAGGGCCACCTGCATCCGTCGCAGAGGGTCATCGACGGGGTCGTCGACTTCTTCGTTGGCCTGGGCTACCGCGTCGCGGAGGGGCCCGAGATCGAGACGGATTACTACAACTTCACGGCGCTTGGGATTCCGCCGGGGCATCCCGCGCGCAGCATGCAGGATACGTTCTTCCTGGACGAGGGGCTCTCTTTGCGGACCCACACGTCGGCCTTGCAGATCAGGACGATGCTCGCGCAGGACCCGCCCGTGTACATCGTGTGTCCCGGGCGCGTTTACAGGCGGGACTCCGACCCGACGCACACGCCGATGTTCCACCAGGTCGAAGGCCTTGCCGTAGACAAGGGCCTCACGCTCGCGCATCTGAAGGGTACCCTCGCGGCCATGGCGCGGCACGTCTTTAGTGAAAGCGTAGAGATCCGGCTTCGTCCCAGTTACTTCCAGTACACCGAGCCAAGCGTGGAGCTGGACGTGAGCTGCTTCGGCTGCGGGGGCACCGACACGAAATGCAAGGTCTGCAAAGGTGCAGGCTGGTTGGAGATGCTCGGGGCCGGGATGGTCGACCCGGGTGTGCTGGAGGAGGTCGGCTACGATTCCGAGGAGTACACCGGCTTCGCCTTTGGGATGGGCCCCGACAGGATGGCGATGGTCAAGTACGACGTCCCCGACCTGCGTCTGTTCTTCGAGGGCGACCTCCGCTTCCTGCGTCAGTTCTGATCCTTAGAAGGGAAACACCTTGCGCGTTCCGTTAACCTGGCTTCACGAGTACCTCGGCTTCGACCAATCCGCTGCAGAACTGATCGACCTGTTTTCATTGCACAGCCAGGAGATCGACGGCGTCTACCACTTCGGCGTTACCGACGGCGAGGTCGTCGTGGGGGAGGTTATCGAGTTCGGCCCCCACCCCAACGCCGACCGGCTCTTCGTCGCGAAGGTGAGCCTCGGCGGCAACGAGGTCCAGATAGTGGTCGGCGCCCCCAATCCTTATCCCGGTGCCCGCGTGCCTGTCGTGCTGCCCGGAAGCGTCATGGCCGACGGAACGAAGCTGAGGAAGGCGAAGTTGCGGGGTCTCGAATCCTACGGGATGATGATGAGCGAACGCGAACTCGGCATCTCCGCCGACCACGGGGGGATACTGCTGCTCGACGAGACGCACGAAGTCGGACATCCAGTTGCCGACTACTTCCCGGTCGGGGAGACCGTTCTCGACATCGACGTGACCCCGAACAGGCCCGACATGTGGGGCATGATCGGGGTCGCTAGAGAACTCGCCGCCATCCTCAAGGTGCACTACAAGATTCCACAGCCGTCCTCGGAGACCGGAGGTAAGCCGACACAAGACTTCCGGCTCAGGGTCGAGGCCGGGGATCTTTGTCCTCGGTACGACCTGCGGCGCGTCTCGAATTTAGAACCTGGACAGGAGGCCCCGCTCTGGATGCGGCGTCGAATCTATGCCGCCGGCATGCGGCCCATCAACGCCGTCGTGGATGCGACGAACTACGTCATGCTTGAGACCGGACAGCCCATCCACGCGTTCGACGCGGCGGAGGTGCGGGATGGCATCGTAGTCAGGCACGCCAGGCAAGGTGAGCAGATCACGCTCCTCGACGGCTCCACCCGCCGGCTCGACGAAGAGATGCTCGTGATCGCCGACGAGGAGCGTGGGCTGGTGATCGCCGGGGTTATGGGCGCCGAGGACGCCGAGGTGGGCGAAGAGACAACGGACGCCCTGATCGAAGCGGCAAACTTCGTAGGAGGCAACATCCTCCAGACCTCCCAGAAGCTCGGACTGCGTACCGACGCGTCGGGCCGCTTCGAACGCGGCCTAGACCCGAACATGGTCGACTTCGCCATGGACCGGGTGACCGCGCTGCTAACGCAAAACCCAGGCGGACGGGTCGCCGATGACACCCTTAGCCATTACCCCGAGCCGGTGGATCCGTGGTGGGTCGGCATGCGCCTGAATCGGGCAGAACTCGTGCTTGGCATGCCCGTCGAACTAGACGAGGCGGTCGCGCGGCTCGAAGCACTGGGGTGCGAGGTAGAGCGGGAAGACGGGCGCTTGGCCGCGATCGTCCCGACCTTCAGGCAGGACCTTCGCCGCGAGGTCGACCTCGTCGAGGAGGTTGGACGCCTGATCGGACTGCACAGGGTGCCGGAGACGCTGCCCGCTGTCCCCCAGACGGGCAGGCTAACGGATACGCAGAAAAGAGATCGCCTGCTCAGGTGCCTGCTCGCGGATCTGGGGCTCGCCGAGGCGATCACCTACCCGTTCGGCCCGGAGCGCTGGGAGGACCTAGGCCTCGACGGCGAAACCGTCAGGATGCAGAACCCCCTTAGCGTCGAGGCCAGCCACCTGCGGACCACCATCCTTCCCGGGTTGCTCGACGCCGCCGCTCGCAATCGGGCCTTCGGCGCCAGGGGCGTCTCGCTATTCGAGTTGGGCAAAGCCTTTTTCGCCGACCCTCCGCCGGACGACATGCGTGACGCCGCGCTCCGGTTCCGCATGACGGGCGAACTCGACGGGGAAGAGGAAACCCGGCTCATGGGCGTGCGTGAGGAGAACAGGGTTGGGGTCGTGCTCGCTGGCACCGTCAGGGCGGCTGGTTGGAACGTCCCCGAGGTTCGTGCCGGTTTCTTCGAGGCCAAGGGTATCGTCGAGCGCCTGGTGCCAGGCGCCCGTTTCGTCCGCGCGGAGAGACCATACCTGCATCCGGGACGCTCCGCCGTGGTGCTGGTCGGCGAGAAGGAGGCCGGATGGGTCGGGGAGGTGCATCCCGAGGTGGTGGAGAGGTTCGACCTCGCGGGCTGGCCGGTCGCGGCCCTCGAGCTCGACCCCGCCCTGTGCCAGCCAGACCCGGAGCCGCGGTTCGAGCCGTTCGTCAACGTGCCCGCCGTCGCCAGAGACCTGGCAGTCCTCGTCGAGGAGCGGCTACCTGTCGGTGAGATCCTCGGTGCCATCCAAGAAATCACCAGCTCCATGCTCACCGAGGTGTGCGTCTTCGACGTCTACGCGGGAAGTCCCGTCCCAGAAGGGCAGAAAAGTGTCGCGTTCGGCTTCACATTTCAGGGCGAAATGACCCTTACAGATGAAGAGGTCGACGCCGAGGTCGGTCGCATCGTCGCCAGGCTTCGAGACGAGTTCGGCGCACGCGTCAGGAGCTAGTGGCGCCGATCTGCCACTCGTCCTTCAAGATGCTCATGAGGATGGCGTCGTGGAAGCCCGAGTGCCGCTTTATGGCCTGGCGGTAGCGCCCTTCTACCACGAACCCCAGTTTCTCGTAGGCCGAGATGGCCTCGCCGTTGAAGTCGAAGACGCTGAGGCCCACGCGGTTCAGCCCTAGCTGTTCGAAGGCGTAGCGCAGAAGCATCCCGATGGCTTCCGTGCCGTAGCCCTGGTGGCGGTCGTCGGGATGGCCCACGATCACGGAGAGGTCCGCCGATTCGTTGGCGTCGCTGATGTTCATGAGGCTGATCACACCGACCGGCTCGTCGTCATCCCTGAGATGGATGGCGAAAGAGTCGTCGACGGGGGAGACCTCCCTGTCCTCGAACAACTTCTCGACCGCCGAGCGGTTCAGGGGAGATGGCGCCCAGCTTGTCAGGTGCCAGATCTCCGGGTCCCCGTACCACCTGGCGTAGAGCCCGTAGTTCGCGCAGGCGTGGCGCCGCAACTCGACAGTCTCGCCTTCGAGCTTTCTGGTTCTCGCACCAAGCCGCACGGCCAGGAATATACCGGGTCCGAAGAGGATACGCTACATTGTGGTTCAGCATCGCCAAGGCACACTTTCTGGGGTCGGTTGCAACTCCCCTTGTAATCGTGGTTAGAATAGGAGGCGGAGAATCGAGCTATCGTGGCAGAGGGAGGCCGTCATCTTGGCGTACTCGTCCGGCAAAAATTGGTCCATAGACTTGCCGTACTCGGTCACCGGACGGGGCGTCGGCAGTTGAACCGCCGCGTAGCCGCGATCCGCGAAACCGACTCTCGCGCGAGCAGGCTACCCTGCTGGTTCGCGCACTTTTCAGGGGGTGCGCCGCGTGCCTAAGCCGGTCGGCAGGTCCCAGCGCTACATGCCTGGGCTCGATGGGCTGCGTGCCATCGCCGTGCTTGCCGTGATCGCTTATCACCTCGATCTGGGTTGGGCACCGGGGGGATTGCTCGGTGTCGGCGTGTTCTTCACCCTTAGCGGATATCTGATCACGGACCTGCTCCTCGGGCAGAGGGCTGTTACCGGGAGCCTGAAGCTGGGCGAGTTCTGGATCAGGCGCGCTCGTAGGCTTTTGCCGGCCCTCTTCCTGATGATCGCGGTCGTGGTGGCGTGGGTTACGTTGTTCGAGCCATCCTTCCTCCCCGGCCTAAGGAGCGACGTACTCGCCGCGACCTTCTACGTCAGCAACTGGTGGAACATCGTGCGCGAGGCCTCTTACTTCGCCCGGTTTGGGCCGCCGCCTCCGCTCGAGCACCTCTGGTCGCTCGCGGTGGAGGAGCAGTTCTACCTGATCTGGCCGTGGTTGCTCTGGCTTGGCCTGCGCTTTACCCGCAAACGTCCCGTGCTGACTGACGTGACCTTGACCGGCCTGACGCTGGCCCTCTCTACCGCCTCCGCTATCGCCATGTGGGCGCTCTACCAGCCCGGCGTCGACCCGACGCGGGTCTACGAGGGAACCGACACCCGCGCGTTCGGCCTGCTCCTGGGCGCGGCCCTCGCGATGGTGTGGCCGAGCCGCCGTCTCAGCGCCGACCTAGCCACCAGGTGGCGCGTCTTATTGGACGGCATAGGCGTTGCCGGGCTCGTGGTCATAGCGCTTCTGATCTGGCGCACCAGCGAGTACTCGCCGTTTTTGTACCACGGTGGGATCGTGCTGCTTTCGATCGGCACGGTGGCGACGGTGGCCGCGCTGGCCCATCCCGCCAGCCTTCTGGGCGTGGGCGTAGGCTGGTCGCCGCTGCGCTGGATCGGGGTTCGCTCCTACGGCATCTACCTCTGGCACTGGCCGATCATCGTGCTCACGGCACCAGGCCTGCAGCAGAAGCCGACCCTCTCGCTGCAAATACTCCAGGTGGCGGCGACCATCGCCGTGGCCGCGCTCTCCTGGCGGTTCGTCGAAGAACCAATCCGACGCGGCGCCATTGGGCGGCTCTCGGGACAGCTCAGGTCTGGCGAGTGGCGCAGCGGCGCCCGGAGCAGTCTGCAGCGACGGCGGCGGTTTGTTGGCAGGAGGGTTGTGGTGGTTCTGGCGCTGGGCGTCCTGGCGCTGGACGTGGCCGGTTTGGCGGGGGTGATCCAACCCCAAACGCCGAATAGCAGCGGGTTGTCGGCGGCTGCCGATAGGGCGCCCGCAGACCCGGGGGTGTCTTCGCACCACACGGTCGATGCGCCAGATACCACCCCCGCGCCGGAGGCCAAGGGGCGAAGAAACTCGACGCGGAAGACCACGCCAGACGAAGCGAAGTCTCCGCAGTCCGATGGGGCATCGAAGTCGGACGAGGCTGCGTCACAGAACGCCTCCTCCTGTAACTCCGTCGCGTACATCGGCGATTCCACGTCGGAGGGCATGGTCCTGCCGAGCTACTTGCCCAAGGCGGGACAGCGTCTGGGCGCGCAGTACGCGCGGGTCGGCGCCACGGAACAGTACTTCGAGATCTCCGGCGCCAGGTCGATCGTCGAGACGCTGAATGCCCAGCAGGCCAACGGATACACCCTGGCCAGACGGTTCAAGGCGCACGGGTACGAGGGATGCTGGGTGATCGCGCTCGGCACCAACGACACCGCCGATGTCTACGTCGGTTCGGCCGTGGGGCTGGAGGCCCGGATCGGGCGTATGATGAGGGTGATTGGGGACCAGCCGGTGATGTGGGTGACAGTGAGGTCGTTGCTCAACAGCGGGCCCTACTCGGAGGAGAACATGCGGCTCTGGAACAATGCTCTGGAGGACGCCTGCGGGAAGTACCCGAACATGCGTGTCTTCGACTGGGCGTCGCATACTGAGGACGACTGGTTTATCTCCGACGGGACCCACTACACCTCCGAAGGCTACAGGCACCGCGCCCGCCTTACCGCGAACGGTCTGGCCCACGGGTTCCCGGCCTCCGGGGAGAAGGAAGGCTCTTCTTGCGTCGTCCAGTAGTATCGGGGTGGCCGGCCAGGTCGCCCGGGATACGGCGGGATGTTATAAGTGATAGCAAGATGGAGATTGCGTTGGGATGAAGGCGATCGCGGACCGTATCGTCACGCTTGGTTTCGGGAAGTACGTGAGGGCCGACAAGATCGTCGCCCTGGTCCCGATCGAGGAGGACCGCGGGAGCGGTAGGCGTACGCTCGTCTACGTCGAGGGACTACCTGACCCGCTCGTGGCCGGCCGAACGGAGGGGACCATCCTCAGGGACATGGTCGGTGCCGAGAGCGGCTCCACCGAGCTGCTGCGCGAGCTGCAACTCCAGATCGGACAGGTCCGTCCCCTCCTGAAATCCTCGATACGCTCGGAGGCTGGGCTCGATCTCGACGAGCTCTCCCGCCGCATCACCGACCTCACGGGGGAACAGGCATCTCCGCAGATGTTCTGAAGGCCGCCTTCTACGACAGAGACCCAAGAGATGTCGCGGTCGAACTCCTCGGCTGCGTCCTCTCCCATGACAGCACCGAAGGGCGTGCTTCGGGCGAGATCGTCGAAACGGAAGCTTACCGGCCCGAGGATCCAGCGTGCCACGCGTACAAAGGTCCAACAATGCGCAACCGCAACATCTTCGGCTCGCCTGGGATCGCCTACGTCTACCTCTCTTATGGAACCCACAAGCTGCTCAACGTGGTCTGCGAGCCTGAGGGCGTCGGGAGCGCGGTTCTGATCCGGGCACTTCGTCCTACAGAAGGGGAAGATTTGATGGAGCTTCGACGGGGCCGTCCGCGCGATCTCTGCAACGGCCCGGGACGCCTGACGCAGGCCCTCGGCATCGACCTGGCTTACGACGGTCGGGATCTTACCTCAGGCAACCTGACCATCTCGCAAGGAACGCGCCCAGAAGGTATTGTCGAGACGACCAGGATTGGCATCACGCGCGGGACCGAGCTGCCGTGGCGTTACCTGGTGGATGGCGACAGGAACGTCTCGGTGCCGCCGAAGATTATTGCGGGGCGACGCTAGAGGGCGAAGCGCTAGACGGCGCAACGCTAGAAGGTACGTTCCCGGCGCGCACGGTTCCCCTGCGGGCGGCGCGCGAACGCTCTTTCCTCGCCGGGGGAGCGCTCGCGCTCGCCGGGGCTGCGTTCGCAGGCGCTCCGCCAGCGGCGCGATCCGCCCGCCGCACCGTACCCCGGGCGCGCCGGTCCGCGGTTGCGCGATCACGAACCCCTAGGACGTTGTTCGTCGCCCTGGGTACGGGGCCGGTCGCAGCCGGCGTGGTCTCATCTTCCTGCTCGGACACGGAGACGCCCTCGAACTGTTCGGCGGGCTTGCCTCTGAGGACCTGTTGCGTGTACGTCTTCCAGATCATGGTCGGGGTGATGCCGCCGGGTAGGCCGTGCAGCTTCCTGGCGTAGTCGAGTACGTACTCGAGGGTGTTCCCGCCTTCCGCGTAGCCCATCCACGTGCTAGTAACGAGCTGGGGGGTGTAGCCTAAGAACCAGGCGTCGAAGTAGTTCTCGCTGGTGCCCGTCTTACCGGCGACGGGGCGGCCTCCCAACGAGGCGTCCTTCGCGATGCCCTGGGTGACGTCTCCCACCATTCTCCCACCATTATTTCGGTAACTTCATGGGCCACGTCCTCGGGTATGACCTGCTCGCCCTCGGGATAGTCTGGCCCCTCGTACAGCACCTTCTCGTCGCCGCGGCCTTCGTCGCTGACGACCTTGGTGATTGCGTTCGGCTCGACCCTTCGTCCCCCGTTGGCGATAGTGGCGTAGGCGGAGGCCATGTCGAGCGGCGATACCTCGTAAGCCCCTAGCACGATGGAAGGCTTGGGATGTTTGGGAAGGTCCACGGTGATGCTACACCTCCTGGCGACCTCGGCGATCTTCTCCGGGCCGTCCTTCAGGCCCCGGCCGTCAGCGTTCATCGCGAGGTCGGCGAACACGGTGTTGTCCGACCACCAGAGTGCTTCTTTCAGGCTGATCTTGCCGCGCACGAGCCCGTCGTAATTCTGTACCTTCCACGTCTCGGGCTTGTCGAGGCCGACGTCGACCTTGTACGTCTTTTTCTCGGAGACGTACCTGGTGTTCGGGTCGATGCCCTGCTCGAGGGCCGCTATGAGGGCAAACACCTTGAACGAGCTGCCGGGCTGGCGCCTGCCCTGGGTGGTGAGGCTGAACTGGGCGTTCTCGTTCCTGTCCCCGATTATGGTCTTTATACGGCCCGTCCTGGCTCGATGGAGACGAGGGCGAGGCCCGGGTCGTCGGCGTCGGGCAGATAGCCGGCAGGCCCGTACGCGATGTCGTGGGCCGCGACCTGGTCCCTCAAGTCTATGGTCGTGTACACGCCGAGGCCGCCCTGCAGAACGGTGTTGGCTCCGTAACGTCGTATTAGCTCGTCGTGCGCGTACTCGGCGAATCGCGGGTAAGCGCCGGACCCGAGAACCCCGACTGCGTCGGCGGGTTCATGGGCCAGTCCTCCGGCATCGGCGCCTCGAGTGCCGCGTTGTAGTCCTGGCTCGTGATGTAGCCCGTGTCGAACATCTTCTTGAGTACCAGGTTTCGCTGGTACCGCGCCCCTTCGGGGGCCTCTTCGAGGGTGGATGGGGACACAAGGAGCCCGACCAGGGTCGCCGACTCCGCGATGCTCAAATCCTCGACCGAGTTGTTGAAGTAGGTCTCGGCGGCGGCTTCGACCCCGTATGCGTTGTTGCCGAAGTAGACCGTGTTCAGGTAATCGGCGATGATCTGGTCCTTCGAGTCCTCTTTACGTTCCACCTCCAGGGCGATGAGGGCCTCTTTGATCTTCCTGGTAATGGAACGGTCCTGCGATAGATAAGCGTTCCTGACGTACTGCTGGGTGATGGTGCTCGCCCCTTCGACCGCCTCGCCGGCCCTGATGTCGACGTAGAGCACGCGTATGATGCCCCACAGGTCCACAGCGCCGTGCTCCCTGAAGCGTTCGTCCTCCTTGGCGACCACGGTGTTGAGCAACTGCGGCGGCATCTCCGAGAGCGAGGCCGTTTTGCGGTTCTGGCCCTCGAAGATCGTGCCGATCACACGCCGCGAATCGTCGTTGTCTCCGAGCGGCGCCGAATAGATGTACGTGGGATGGGTCTCGGAGGTCCGCGGCTCGTTGACCTTCTGCACGCTCTTGATAAGCCCCAGATACCCACCGCCCGCAAACGCCACCCCCCGACCAGCACGCACAAAAACAGGACGCCCACGTCACGCAGAATTTTGGAGGCCGGATCCTTCCTCGAAGCCGTACGCTTTTTGCGGTGCTCGGGTAGACGAACCGGCCGTCGGGCCCTCCCGGCCCCCTTGCCGCGGCTGGTTTTGCTCTGGGTGCGGGGCATCGAGCCGCTATACTACACTACGTCGGGCCAGGTTACATTCGAATTGCGAGAAGGTTGCGATCTGTTAATGAACAGAGATTCCGGGCACGGGTCTATCTACAAGAACGCGGTCGATGTGATCCTACGCGAGGAGCTGGACCGTCGTCTCGCCGGCGGCGAAACGCTGCGGGTCAAGCTGGGGATAGACCCGACGGCGCCGGATATTCACCTCGGCTTCGCCGTCGTCTTGAAGGAGCTGCGAGCTTTTCAGGATCTCGGGCATGTGGCGGTGCTTGTTATAGGGGATTACACGGCGCGGGTTGGGGATCCTTCGGGGCGTTCCAGGGAGCGTCCCATTCTCTCGCCCGAGCAGATTGAGGAGAACACGCGGACGTACCTCGAGCAGGCAGATCTCATCCTCGATCGAGACCGGACGGAGGTACGGCGCAACTCGGAGTGGCTCGCGCCGCTCACGATGGCCGACATCATAACGCTCACCCGGGCGACCACGGTCGCACGCATTCTGGAGCGCGACGACTTCGCCAAGCGGTACGCAGCGAAGGGCCCGATCACGTTGACCGAGCTCCTCTATCCTCTGATGCAGGCCTACGACTCGGTGGCCATAGACGCCGACGTCGAGCTCGGCGGCACCGACCAGCTATACAACCTGCTCATGGGCCGCCAGGTGATGGAGTACTATGGCAAGCGGCCCCAGTGCGTCGTCACCACCCCGCTCCTCGTCGGCACCGACGGCAAGGTCAAGATGAGCAAGTCCGTCGGCAACTACATAGGCGTCACCGACCCGCCGGGCGAGATGTTCGGCAAGACCATGAGCATACCCGACCATCTCATGCCCGACTACTTCTCCCTCCTGCTCGACCGGCCGATGCCCGACGGCGAACCCGTCGAGCAGAAACGCGAGCTCGCCCGCTCGCTGGTCAGAGCTTTTCACGGTGACTCTGCGATCGCCGACGCCGAGAAGACCTTCGATGCCGTCGTGCGGCGCGAGGTGCCCGATGGCGCGCCGGTTGTCGAGTTGCCGGATCAGGAAGAAATCTGGATCGTGGCTCTCATCACGCTCGCCGGCTTCGCGAACACCAACGGCGAGGCGCGCCGGTTCATCAAAGGCGGCGCCGTGCGCGTCGGTGGCCGGGTCATAAGCGACGAAAAGCTCTCGTTGGGGACCGAAGATTTGAAGGGCAAAGTGCTCCAGGTCGGCAAGCGTCGCTATGCGCGGCTCGCCTGAAAAAACGTCCGAAAATGGGTTTGACACCCATTGAGGTGGTGCTATACTTCCCTAGCTGATGACGGGGAACGACTTGAAAAACGAGAGCGGCAAATAGGGTAAGGCTTCCGGCAGATTCGGAGAGCGTACCTGGCCCGCCGAAAGGTGGGCGTTTTAGTCGCCATCGCAAAGAAGTCTTCGTCGGCTCCGCCGAGAGGCAGGGACTTGAGGCCTTGAAAACTGGATAGCAGTAAAAGATTGGGTAGAGAACCCGTCTAACCGCCGAGACTGACTCTCTGCGGTCCGGGAGTGTAATTGCGGATCGCCGAGCGGGTAGCGCCCGCACCAACCATTACCTTTATGGTGCTTCGGCACCTGATCGGTATAGTTCGGAGAGTTTGATCTTGGCTCAGGACGAACGCTGACGGTGTGCTTTAGGCATGCAAGTCGAACGAGAAAGCCCTTCGGGGTGAGTAAAGTGGCGAACGGGTGAGTAACACGTGGGCAACCTGCCCCTCGCA
>JBKPOM010000144.1:0-34446 GCA_046733115.1 Actinomycetota bacterium
CCCGACGCGGTCATCCACTTCGCCGAGCAACGGGCTGCGCCCTACTCGATGAAATCCAGCTACCATAAGCGCTACACCGTGGATAACAACCTCAACGCGACCAACAACCTGCTGGCGGCGATCACCGAGAGCGGGCTCGACACCCACGTGGTGCATCTGGGGACCATGGGCGTCTACGGTTACGGCACGGCCGGGATGCAGATCCCCGAGGGGTATCTGACGGTCAAAGTCGAGACCGAAGGGGGCGAGATTGTAGAGCAGGAGATCCTCTACCCGCCGAACCCGGGCAGCATCTACCACATGACCAAGACCCAGGATCAGCTCTTGTTCGCCTACTACAACAAGAACGACCTGACGCGCGTCACTGATCTGCACCAGGGCATCGTGTGGGGAACCCAGACCGCGGAGACCAGGCTGGACGAGCGCCTCATAAACCGCTTCGACTACGACGGCGACTACGGCACCGTTCTCAACCGCTTCCTGATGCAGGCCGCCGTAGGCTACCCGCTCACCGTCCACGGCACGGGTGGCCAGACCCGCGCTTTCATCCACATCCAGGACACCGTGCGCTGCATACAGCTCGCCCTGGAGAATCCGCCCGAAAGGGGCGACCGCGTCAACGTCTACAACCAGATGACCGAAACTCACCGTTTGCGCGATCTTGCCAGGCTAGTCTCCGAGCGCACGGGCGCAGAGATAGACTACGTGCAGAACCCGCGCAACGAGGCCGCCGAGAACGATTTGCACGTCCGCAACGATCGCTTCCTGGACCTGGGCTTGCAACCGACAACTTTAAGCGACGGGCTGCTAGAGGAGGTCACCCAGATAGCCAGCAAGTACGCCTACCGCTGCGACATCTCGAAGATTCCCGCCACCTCACTGTGGAGGCCGCAGGAGGAGAGCGTACACCAGCAGGAGGGCCATCGGTGAACATCGTGAACCTATCTTTGTACTACGCGGCCCTGGAGCATCGGGACAGAATAGACCCGGAGGTGGTGATGCCGGGCGTGAGCTGGAAGCCGGGCAAGGCCACGCAGCGCATCAACAAGGCTCCTGCGGAGCCTAGCAAGATCTGATGCTGCAGGCCGAACACATAAGCATCGCCGGCGTCGTCATAGCGCTGCTCTTCGCGGCTTACGGCGTCTTCAAGTTCTGGGGCGGGGGGAGCAGGCTCGACCTGCTCATCTCCTTGCTCATAGCCCTCGGCGTTGCCCTCGTCTCGGTCGTACCCCAAATCTTCGGTGTCTTTACCCGCCTGCTCGGCCTCGAGGACCGCGGTTTCGCCTTGCTCTCGATCGCCGTGCTGCTCCTCTTCGGGCTCTTCCTGAACCTCCTGGGCCGCGTGCGCGCGGCAGGACGCCGCAACGGCGAGATCGTCACCGGCCTTGCCGTAAAGGAGTACTCAGAGAGATACCTCTCCACCGAAGAGAGGGCCGAAGGACACCCGGGCGAAGTGCTCATAATCGTGCCAGCCTACGACGAGGAGGGCGGCATCCAGGGCGTGCTACACCGCATCCCGGACGAGGTACTCGGCCACAAGGTCAAGACGGTCGTCGTCGATGACGGCTCTGCCGACAGGACGGCTGACCTTGCCAGGGCCGAGGGCGTGCCCGTGGTGAGCCACGTGGTCAACCGCGGGCAGGGCGACGCCCTGCGGACGGGCTTCGCCATTGCGCAGGCCGAAAAGTCCCAGATCGTCGTCAACCTCGACGCCGACGGCCAGTACAAGCCGGAAGAACTGGACCGTCTCGTGAAGCCCATAGTCGAGAACAGAGCGGACTTCGTGCTCGGCTCCCGGTTCATGGGTTATTACCAGGAGGCCGGGAGCGTTCGTCACGTGGGGGTAGTGTTCTTCTCGGGTATGATCTCGCTGCTCACCGGCGTCAAGGTCTCCGATTGCACGAACGGTTACCGGGCGATCAGGGTCTCCGAGCTCCACAAGCTCAACCTGCGCGAGGACCGCTTCAACGCTAACGAGATCATACTCGAAGGCCTCAAGAACAAGCTGCGCTTCGAGCAGGTCCCCGTCTCGATGATGAGCCGCGCCGCGGGCGAGACGAAGAAGCCCCCGAAGCTCGCCTATCCTCTGGGGGTTTTCAGGGTGATTATCTCGACGTGGCTTAGATAGAGCGACCGGCTTTCAGCCATCAGAACGGTAGTGGAAGCGGCGGGTACGCGGTTTCCCGTCCGCTCGACGCGCGGTAGCATGTGCGCGCAAGGATTCGACCCCCGACCAAAGAGCTGATGGCTAGACGATCATGAAGTTCCTCTCCGGGCTTAAAGTGCGGCAAGGCGCGGGCGCGGGAAGTGCCTACATCGCAGTCTCCTTCGGCGTCTCCGGGGTGCTTACCTTCGCGTTCCAGAGCATCTCGACCCACGTTCTCGGCAAGACGGGGTTCGCGCCGCTCGCGCTTTTGTGGTCGGCCACGTTCTTGACGGTGCAGGTCCTCTGGATCGGGGCGACCCAGACTCTGGGTCGCTACGTCGCCGAGAGGGAGGCGCGGGGCACGGACTGGAGGCCGGTGGTTGCCTCGGTGAGGCGCTGGCAGATAGGGCTTGCGGCTGTGTTCGTGCTCGGGGCGCTACTTGCGAGTCCGGCGCTGACAGACCTCTTTGGCAGCGCCTGGCTTACGGTCGCGTTCGTCGTCGCCGTCGTGCTGTACTCGCCGGAATATTTCCGGCGGGGCATCTTCAACGGGCACCGGCAGCCGCTTAGGCTCGGAGTGCAGATCGTGGCGGAGTCGGCGGCCCGGGTGCTCCTCGCCGCCGTCCTGCTCGCCGTGGGGTGGGGCGTGTTCGGGCCGGCCCTCGCTATCGTGCTCGCCCCCCTGATCGGCGTGCTGGCCGTAAGGCCCGCGCCCGTGCCGCCGCCGGAACGGGAGGGAGAGCCCTTCTCGACCGGGCACGCCCTCCATTTCGCCGCGCCGGTGCTGGCGTGTATGGCCTTCGCCCAGGCTTTAATGAACGGTGGACCGATCCTGGCCGAGCTGACAGGCGGCACGAGGGCCCAGGTGTCGTTGTTCGCCGCGGCGCTCATTTTTACGCGCATCCCGCAGTACGTGCTAAGCCCGGCCATCGGCGCGCTCCTGCCCCGCGCGAGCCGCATGCTCTCTACCGAGGGCCAGGCTGCCTTCGAGCGCTTCGTACTAAGGGCGCTAGGGGTCGTCGGCCTCGTCGGCATACTTATGGTCGGGAGCACGTGGCTGCTTGGGGGGTGGGGGCTCAGGCTCTTCGCCGGGGACGAGTTCGTGGTTGGCCGGGCCGTGCTCGTCGCGCTGGCGGCGATGGCGGCCTTCTACCTCCTCTCCGAGACGGTGAGCCAGAGCCTCTTCGCCCTCGGACGCGGAAGGCTGGCCGCGCTCGGATGGTTCTCGGGCCTGCTAGCCTCCGCCGCTTGCCTGGCTACGCTCGAAGTGGGCGTCGTCGAGAGGGTCTCCTACTCTCTGACAATCGGCACCTTCGCCGCGGCCGCGGCCCAAGGCTTCTTATATCTGTCTCTGCGCAGACGGGCGGGGCCCAGGGACGCCGATGTGCGACCCTTCAGATCGATGGATTAGCCGGGTCGCCTAAAGGCCGCCCGAGTCCAGGTCGAGGCATATACTGTAGGCGTAGGCGGCGATCGTCGAAAGCCCGTTCATCGAGCATTTCTCGTCCGGCCCGTCAGTACGGGGCATCTAGAAGCACAATACGCCAGGGCGTTCCTTCTTGCCAGATCATCACGCGCCCCGCCATCGCTTCGTCCTCGACGAACATCACGACGACGTCGGCTATCTACTCGGGTGCGAGAAGAACGGGCGGAACCAGCTCCTTCCGCTCCTGGGGTGTCATCTGGGCGCGGCCACATCGGGAAGCCGGGGTGTCCACCCATCCCGGACAGATGCAGTTCACGCGAACCCCCGATCGTTCTTTGAGGGTAGCCAGTGAGGCCGTGAGGCGCACCACTCCCGCTTTGGCCGCGCCGTACTCGGGTATGTCGTAGGGCTGGAACCCGATCTCTCCCATGGAGGAGATGTTGACGATTGCGCCGCCTCCGCGCTTTTGCATGGCGCGAACGCCGAAGTGTATGCCCAGCATCGTGCCGCGAAGGTTGAGGTCGATGGCGCGTCCCCAATGCTCGGGATTACCCTCAGGGAAATACGGCTCCTCGACACCGCCGGCATTGTTCACCAGCACGTCCAGGGCGCCAAGCTCCTTTCCGGCAAAGGCGATCATCCTCGACACGTCGGCCTCTGAAGCCACGTCGGCGAGAACGAAAGCCACCCTCCCTCCTTGGGATTGGATCTCACGAACGGTGCTTGAACCGGTGTCCTCGTCCACATCGGCGACCGCGACAGTCGGCCCCTCACGGGCCAACCGCAGGGCGGTCGCGCGTCCTATCCCGGCACCCCCGCCGGTTACGAGGGCGATCTTCTCTTCGAGCTCCACTTTGCCGCTTCTCCCTCACTGTGGGGTGATCTGGCCCTCAGCCTAATCTACAATGGTGACAATCAACGCCACCTACTTCGCTAGTTTGGGAGAAAGCGTGTCGCGTGCAGCGAGGCTACTGGAGCTTCTCATCAGGGTGCAGACCAGGAGCCGTTTCACGGCCGCCGAGTTGGCCGAGGAGTTCGGAGTCTCCAGGCGCACCATGCTCAGGGACCTGCGCGTCCTCTCCGAGATGGGCGTGCCGTTGCGTTCGACGCCAGGGCCGGGAGGGGGATACGCGTTGCCGAGGGGAGGCAGGCGGCTTTCTCCGGCTCTAACCGTGGATGAGGCGCTGGGTTTGATCGTCTCTTACGAGGCATTGTTGCGCTACTCGGCGTCGCCGTTTGGCTCTCAGAACCTATCGGCAATTACAAAACTGCGGGCGGCGCAGCCTCCCGATGTCGTGGGGGAGTTAGACGCCCTGCGGCGCCACGTGGCCATCATCGAACCGACGCGAGAACACGAAGCTCCCCTGCTCGGCGAGCTGTTGGGCGCCGCCCTCGATGGGACGCAGCTGAGGGTCGTCTACGACTCCATAAAGTCCGGCATCTCCGAGCGGGTCATTTACCCCTTCGGCGTGTACGCTTCCCAGAGGTTCTGGTACTGCTTCTGCCGCGACTACAAGCGGGAGGAAAACGTCTCTTTCAGGGCGGACCGATTCTGAAGCATCGAGCCCGTGGGTGGGTTCACGAAACCTCCGCACGTCCCGTCCAGCGAGTGGGTCCTCCCGTACGAGAGCGGAGACGGCGAGATGCTCGAGGTGCAGGCGCATGTCAGCGAACGGGGTATGAAGAGCTTCGAGCTGGCTTCCCTGTTCGGCAAGATCGGGAGGGACTCGAACGGACGCGGCGTCGTAGTTGCCAGAGTTCCGCGCTCGGAGATCGACTTCTACGCGTCACGAATATTGAGCGCGGGTACGGAGGTCAAGGTAGAGTCGCCGTCCGAGCTAGTCGAACTCACCCGCCGCAAAGCAAAAGAGATCACCGAACTCTACAGCTAGAGCAGTTTGCAGAACGGCCGGACAGCTTTGCAAGCTCTCAGCACTTCAGCTTTTCGGTTTTTGGCTGATCGCTGAAGGCTGAGGGCTGAATGCGGAGTTGTCAGTAACGACTTCCTGACAACGACTGTAAGGTTTGGGTTTCACCCGCGCACGAACCAATCCACGGTGCGCCTGAGGCCTTCGTCAAGGCCGACCTCTGCCTTCCAGCCGAGCATGCGGTGCGCTTTCGAGGTGTCGGCGTAGTTGCGGCGGACTTCTCCGCGGCGGGCGGCGGTCTTGCGGACTTCGACGTCTTTCAGGCCGACGGCGGCTAGGGCGGGGAGGAGATTATCGGTTAGTTCCTGAACGGTCGTCTCGGCGCTCGTGGCGATCTGGAAGACCTCGCCGCCGACGCCGTCTGTGGTGGCCGAGAGACGGACGGCCCGGATCAGGTCGTCAACAAAGATGAAATCGCGGGTCTGGGTACCGTCGCCGTAGATCTCCAGTACCTCGCCGTCCATCGCCCGCTTGATAAACCGTGCGACCACGCTGTTCTTGTGGCCCGACAAGGGCCCGTAGACGTTGCCGAAGCGCAGGGCTACGGTCTCGATGCCGAAGGTCTGGAAGTACGCCGAGCAGTAGCCCTCGCCGGCGAGCTTGCTCGCCCCGTACGGGGCGACCGGGTGGGCGACCATCTCCTCGTGTATCGGCGGCTCTGCCTCCCCGATAACCGTCCCACCGCTGGAGGCGAAGACGAAACGCCCCACGCCGTTGTGCCTGGCGGCTTCCAGAAAGTTGAGCGCGCCGACCACGTTGCTTATGCAGTCGGCCCTGGGATCTTCTACGGAGGGCATCACCCCTGTGTTGGCCGCGAAGTGCGCGATCACGTCTGCGCCTTGGGCGGCGCGTAGTGCGAGATTTTCGTCCTTTATGTCGCCGACGACGAGCTCTACCCACTCGTCCGATGAGACAGGACCGGGCTCTTCCGGCGAGACCTCGACGAAGTCGCTCGCTGCGGCCAGGTCTTCGCGGGTTCCTACGGCCAAGTTGTCCACCACCCTGACCTTATGGCCGCCCTCTCGTACGAGAGTTCGGATCAGGGCCGTCCCGATAAAGCCGCAGCCGCCCGTGACCAGCCAGTTCACGAGCACCGCCAGGGGACGTACGTTTCCAGGCTTTCCGTATATGGGTCCATAACCGTCCTTGCGTCGTTTGCCGCGCATACCTTAGACCAAGCTCCCCTCCGGTGCGAGGTTCGGCAAAGGCGTAATACAATCCTGCGGACGGAGGCGCTATTCGCTACAATCTCCGGCGGCTAATTCGATGCGACGAGGAAGGTACTTGTAGATGGAAGACAAGATACGATTTGCACGGCCGAAATACGCCGAGCGCGCGGGCCTCTCCTGGCCCGCTGTCCTTGCTTGCCGGCGTGCGCCCGGAGGCGATGAGTGAAGGACCGTACCATCACGCGCAGGGACTTTCTTAAGGTTGCCGGCGCCGGCGCAGCGGGGGCTACCATGCTCGGCGCGGCCGGCTGCAGCCCCATGGTAACCAACCTCACGCACGTATCCGACGAGTACCTTCCGAGCGGGGGATCTAGAATGAACGTAATACTGGTGATCATAGACAGCCTCAGGAGGGACCACCTGGGCGTCTATGGAAACGATTGGATCAAGACCCCCAACCTCGACGCCCTCGCGAAGGAGAGCCTGCGCTTCGACCGCTCTCACCCCGAGTCGCTGCCGACCATCCTGGCGCGGCGCGCGATCCACACGGGGATAAGGACCTTCCCGTTCAGGAACTGGCAGAAGTGGTACAGCGAGGACGTCAACCTCTGGGGCTGGCAGCCCATCCCGAGGGACCAGGTGACGCTCGCCGAGATCCTGCTAAAGGAGGGCTTCTACAACCTGATCGTCACCGACACGCTGCACCAGTTCAGACCTTTCTACGACATGCACCGCGGTTTTCACGCCTTCGACTTCATCAGGGGTCAGGAGAGAGACTACTTCAGGCCGCAGTCGCCCGCCTCCGAGAAGAAGATGGAGAACACCCTGATCGGCGGCCCGAGCGCCGAGCACGCCGCGGAGATCATGCGCCAGTACTGGGCGAACACCCTGGGCCGCCAGGGCGAGGAGGACTGGTTCGCCCCGCGGGTATTCACCAAAGGGGCCGAGTACCTCAAGATGGCGAAGGAAGCCCAGCCTTTCTTTATGGTCGTCGACAACTACGATCCGCACGAGCCGTGGGACCCGCCGCAGAAGTACATCGACCTCTACAGCAACGGCTTCGACGGCCCCGAGCCCGTAACGTCTAGCAGCGGCCCCTCCGACTGGCTCACAGAGGCCCAGCTCAAGCGGATGCACGCGCGCTACTCGGCCGAGGTGACGATGGCCGACCACTGGCTCGGGCACTTCCTGGATAAGGCGCACGACCTCGGGGTCCTCGACAACACTATGCTGATTTTACTCTCCGACCACGGGCACGCCTTCGGGGAGCACGGTTACGCGGGCAAGGTCCCCGGCGCGATGTATCCTGAGCTGATCGACACCATCTTCTTTATCAGGCACCCCGGAGGGAAGGGCGCTGGTAAGAGGAGCAACCACTACGCCTCAACCCACGACGTTGCGCCGACGATCCTCGGCTTGATGGGCGTCGAGCGGCACCCGCAGATGGAGGGGCAGGACCTCTCGGTGGTGCTCGACGGGAAGGCCCCGAACCCGAGGCCCCACTTCACCGCCGGCTACCACGACCACGTCTGGACCCGCGACGAGAGGTACGCGATGTTCAGCCTCTACGATGGCTCGGACCCTCACCTCTTCGACCTGGACGAGGACCCGAAGATGGACAAGAACATGGCCTCGTCGAACCCGGCCGTGGTGAAGAAGATGTTCAACGATTACATCATCAAGGACGCCGGCGGCCCCCTGCCCCACTACTAACCGGGGACATGCTACCGTACCGGCCAAGGAGGGGAAGTGTTGCGTAGGCTGTTGTCATTCCTGCTCAGGTGGAGCGGCATACTGTGCGTGCCGGGCGGAGCTTTGTGGGCGCTCTCCCCGACGGGCGTCTACATCTCCAACTTCGCCTTCCACACCCCCAACGTGTTCTGGAAGATGTTCTGGCCGGCCCCGCTGCTCCTCCTGCTCGGCCTGATCGGCCTCCAGCTACATCAGTCGGAACGATCTGGCCTCCTGGAGAAACTCGGGTCCCTCGTGGCAGCCGTTGGGCTGGTCATGGTCATGGCCGGCGACATCGGCCTGTACTGGCTCGGGATCGACGACATCTTTATCGTGACCGCGCCGGCATACAACACCTTCCGGATCGGCCTGATCGTTCTTGCCGTGGGTTCGATCCTCTTTGCCGTCACCTCCCCCCGCGATGGCGCCCTGCCCTCCTGGGGCCTCCTGCCCTTCGTCCTCGGATCATTGTGTGGCCTGATCTCCTTCTCGCGGGACCTGGGCACATTCGGCGCCGTGTTGTGGATCCTGTTCGGCGTCGGATGGGCGTGGCTGGGCCTCTCACTCCTGATCGAGGGCTTCTCCTCTTTCTTGCGAAAGAGACGTTCCAGCCCCGCCGCCGCAAAATCGTGACGCGATAGTGTCGGCATCAGGTTTCAGGCTACAGGCCTCAGCTTTCAGCAGTAACAAAAGGCTGACCGGCTGAAGTGCTGAAGTGCTGACCGGCTTACACCAGGAATTTCTTTACCTGTTCGTTGAAGGTCTCTGACCGCTCGTCGTGGGGCAGCAGGGCGGCGTCTTTGAAGAGGCGCAGTTCGGAGCGGGGGTTGTGTTCCACGAAGCGCTGCGCGTGTTCTACCGGGGCCGTCTTCGCTTCGAGGCCCCAGCAGATCAGGGTCCGGTGCGGCACCCGCGGCCAGAGGTCGGCGACCCCGAGGTTGAGCTTGCCCGAGACGAAGGCGGCGACGAAGTACCTCGCTCCCGGCTGGTGACTCGTGCGGTAGTAATCCTCGACCAGCTCTCCGGTTACGAGGTCCGGGTCGTTGTACGTCATGACCTTGAGGAAGTAGCGTAGGCCCCACCGGGAGACGATGGCGTGGTAGAGCGTATTCCCGAGAACGGGAGCGCGGAAGAGGCCGTAGATGGCGTCTCCAAGCCATCCCGACGGCCGGCCAAGGGTGCCGTAGCCGGTCGGGCAGATGAGGACGAGCTTCTTGAAGAGCCGCGGGCTGCGCACGGCGGCGGGCACGACTAGCGCTGCCGAGAGCGAGCTGGCGACGAGGTTGGCCTGACCCCCGATTTCCTCCCGCACGAAGTTCTCGACCTGCGATGCCACGTCCCCTGGCTCGTGACGCCGCCCCGGCTTCTCCGACATACCACACCCCAAAAGATCGAGGGCGTACACCCTGAAGCTCCCAGATAGTTTTTCGAAGTTGTTCCGAAACTCGAAGGAGGAAGCCCCCGCATAGACGCCGTGCACGAGTAGCAAGGGTTCGCCCTCCCCGGCCACGGAGTACGCGAGGTCATATCCCTTCCACCGGTAGCGGCGCCGCTGGCCGCCGAGACGGTCGGGGATCTCCCCACCGCTCCTCTCCAACCGCCGGTTGTAGAGCGCGAGGCCACCGATGCCGCCTCCGATCGCCACCGCAGTCCTCCGTTTCATCCAACCTCCTTGGAAACTCTCGACGCCTGTGATCGTACCCGAAAGCATCGGCCACATTTCCTGTTGACAAACCGCAAGCCCAGGATAGCATTCAAGCCGGTTATGTAAGTGGCTTAAATTTTGTAGGAGAATCCACGTGGACAGGGAGAAGCTCGTCGACGAGATGTTGATGTTGCTACCGACGTTGATGCGGCTGGTCGAGCGGCCCAGTCCGGTGGAGATGGGGGAGATCGCGCGCCGCGGGTTGACGGACGTGCAGGTATCGCCGGGGCACATTCAGGTTTTGATCGCGCTGACGCGCGGGCCGAGGTCGGTAGGGAAGCTCGCCGAGGAGCTAGAGGTCTCGCCGCCGGCCGCGACGCAGCTCGTGGACAAGCTCGCCGAGCACGGGATGGTGCACAGGCACGGCGATCCGGCGGACAGGCGGGTCGTCTTGGTCGACTACGTGGAAGGGATGCACAACGTGGCCCGATGCCTAGTGGAGGACCGCCGGCGTCCGTTGCAGGCCGCCATGAGCCAGATGACGGACGAGGAAGCCTTGGCCTTCGTCAAGGGGCTCAGGCTGTTGGCCGAGAGCCTTGGGACCGCCGCGGGGGAGGAGAACTAATGCAGAGGATCATCCGTTGGTGCCTTAAGAACAATTCCGTCGTTATTTTGGCGACCTTGCTGCTCATAGGGAGTGGTGCTTACGCGACGACGCAGCTAAACCAGGAGCTTTTGCCCGACATCTCTTTCCCGATCATCAACATCTCGCCCCCCGTAGTCGGCGCCGGACCGGACCTCGTCGACGAGCAGGTCACGCAGCCCGTCGAGGACGCCATAAGCGGAGTGTAGGGCATACAGTCGGTGCGGTCCACCTCCTCTCAGGGGTTCTCCGTTGTGCTCGCCGAGTTCGACCTCGACCAGGACACCGAGGAGGCGGAGAGCGACCTCCAATCCGCGCTCGACGGCATATCCTTGCCCTCTCAGGCCGGAGACCCGGAGGTCAAGAGCCAGTCAGCCTCGCAGTTCCCCATCCCGTCGCTCTCGCTGGCGGCCAAGGACGGGGACCTCGCCGATTTCACCAAATACGCCGAAGACGACGTCGTTCCCTCCGTCGAAGAGGTCGACGGCGTGTCGAGCGTGGATCTGATCGGGAGCGCGAAGAAACAAATCAAAGTGGATCTAGATCCCAAGAAATTGAAGGATAAAGGGCTCACCACCGCCGACGCCGTGGTCGGCGGGATAAGCGGGGCCAAGGTGGACGCGCCCGTCGGCAGCGTCTCCGTGAACGGACGCGAGACCCCCATCAACGCCACAAGCGGCCTCGGGGGCATAAGCGCCCTCGAAGACCTCCCCGTCGGCGTGGAAGGCGGCGCGACCGGAGCCCCGACCGGAGACACGAGTGGCGTCCTTTCGTCGGCGTCGGGAGGCATACCGGGCGGTACCGCACCTGATGCGGCCGGTTCTTCCGCTCCCCCAGGTGGCGCCCCGACCGGTGCTCCTACAGGTGCTGCTCCGACCAGCGCCACTGCGCCGCCTACCACTGCGCCGCCTACCGCTGCGGCCACGTCGGAAGCGCCGGAGACGGTGCTGCTTGGTAACGTGGCGGAGGTGCGTGAGGTCGGATCGGACCGGATCGGACCTGTTCGGCATCTCGCGCACCAACGGGGAGCCGAGTTTGGGTCTCAACGTCGTAAAGGAGACCAACGTCAACACCGTCAAGGTCGCCGCTGATGTCGAGAAGGTGCTCGACGACGTGCGGGAGGAGATAGGCCGGGATCAGATTGTGGTCGTGCTCAACTCCGCGACCGATGTCGAGGAGTCCGTCAACGGGCTGGTCGAGGAGGCGCTCGTCGGCGCCGTGCTGGCGACACTGGTGATCTTCGCCTTCCTGCGCTCTCTGCGCGCCACGCTCGTGACGGCCGTCTCTCTGCCCACGTCAGTGCTCGTCGCCCTGCTTTTCTCCTGGACCGATAACCTGACGCTCAACATCATCACGCTGGCGGGCCTGACTATCGCCGTAGGACGCGTGGTGGACGACGCGATCCGTGGTGCTGGAGAACTCCTACCGCTACGTGCAAAGCGGCTACGAGCCGGAGCAGGCCGCGCTCAAGAGAACGACGGAGATCGCGAGCGCCATCACCTCATCGACGCTCACAACAACGGCCGTCTTCCTCCCGCTCGCCCTCGTCGGCGGCATCGTCTCCAAGTTCTTCGTCCCGCTCTCCATTACCGTGGCCCTGGCCTTTTGTTCGCCTCCCTGATCGTGGCGGTGACCATAACCCGGTTCTCGTCAGCATCTTTATCAGGGGCCGCGCTGAGGACCGCGCGCCGCAGGATACGGACGAGGATTCCGGCGAGGCTCCCGAGAACAGGCGGAGGGTCGGCGGTTTGGCCGCTTCGTGATCGGTGTTGTCGTGTTGTTCTCCGCGTAGGCGATCGCGCTCGTCGTCGCCTCGTCGGCCGGGGTTCTCGGTGATATGCCAAGGCTCCCCTCCGGCTTCGTCGATGGCGTGGAGGGGCTCGTCTCGGGAGTGGGGGCTGTGCTCCTCGTGGCCATCGCGGTGGCCGCGGCGCTGCTGGTCGGGGGGCTAGTGCTGCTCGTCGCCCGGACGGGGCGGCGTTCCGGCGACGAATCGGAGGGGCTGCTCCTGCAGGTCTACACTCCGATGTTGCGCTGGAGCTTGCGGCACAGGCTGGTGGCGTTGCTGCTCGCGCTGCTGGCTTTCGGTGGGGGACTCGGGCTCGTACGTTTCCTGCCCGTCGCCTTCTTCCCGCCGAGCGGGGAGCGCCTCCTCATCGCCGACGTGGGTTGCCCGCGGGCACAGCCCTGGAAAAGACGAGCGACAAGCTGCGCCCCTTCGAAGACTTCTTGCACCAAGACGAGGCCATAAGGAGCTACCAGGTCTCCATCGGCGGCGAGGACACCACGGACCCGGAGTCTTCGGTCCGGCCCAGAAACATGGCACAGGGCTTCATCAACGTAAAGGAAGACGCGGACGTCAGGCGGACGCTGGATCGGGTGGACCAGGGAGGCAACGACCTCTACAGGGAGAACTTCCAGATCCAGATCCTGCAGAACGGCCCTCCGCAGGGCGGTCTGGAGGCCGTCCTCACCGGCGGCTCGAAGAAAGGGCTGGCCGAGGCCGAGGACATCGTGACGCAGAAGTTCCGCGATCTCGACGACGTAAACAACGTGGAGAGCGACCTCTCCGGCGGCAATCCGGAGGTCGAGGTAAAGGTGGACCCGGAGAAGGCCACGAAGGCGGGGCTCTCGCCGGTGGTCTCGACCTCGCTCGGCGCGCTCCTCGGCGGCACCACCGCGGGAGATGTCGCCGAGGCCGAGGAGGTGGGGTCGCCGGAGGCCGTCAGCCGCGTCGACGGGAGAGGGCTGTCACGGTGACGGCCCAGATCACCTCTACTGACACCCAGACCGTCTCGACGAACGCTCAAAAAGCCCTCGCCGACGTCTCGTTGCCCGGCAACGTTAAGGCGCAGGTGGGCGGCGAGAACCAGGACATCGACGAGGGCTTCAGGAACCTCTTCCTCTCCATAATCGTGGCGCTAGTGCTTGTGTTCCTGATCCTGGTCGTGTTCTTCGGCTCGCTCCGCGTCCCGAGGGTGATCTTTCTCGCCGTGCCCCTCACGACGGTCGGCGCCTTCGGCGCGCTGTTCCTGACGAACACGGCAATCTCGGTTCCCTCGCTGCTAGGCATCCTGCTGCTCATCGGCATTGTGGTCTCCAACGCCATCCTGCTCGTGGACTTCGCCACCAAGGCCCAGGAGCACTACGAGACGGCCGGCGAGGCCATCCTGGAGGCCGGCCGGGCACGCCTGAGGCCGATCTTGATGACGGCCTTTGCCACCATCTTCGCCCTGCTTCCGCTGGCCCTCGAGCTCTCCGGCGGTGGGAACGGCCTGATCTCCTCCAGCCTCGCCATAACCGTGGTCGGGGGACTGGCGACCTCCACTTTCCTGACTCTGCTCGTCGTCCCCGTCGGCTTCTCGCTCATCGGGAGGGGTCGGAAGCACAGAAAGAAGGTCTAGCAGGTGTTTAGCCGTTGGCGCAAGGCCTCGAGACAGGCAAGCGCCGCGCTTCAGCCTCCTGGCCGCGGGCTCGGGACGGCGGGTAGACACGCGGAGCGTGATCGGGCGCAAGGTCGTGGTCATCTTCCACCTGCAGGGCACGGCACCGACGGCGCGTGAGATCAACCACGCCGTTCGCGCCCACCACCCCGACCCCGAGGACGTCCTCGTCGCAAGCGTCATAGACCTCTCCATCGTCCCGCCGTTCTACTGGATGTCGGTCGGCCTGATCCTGAACCAGGCCTACGACGGGGCCACAGAAGATTTGCCCCCGGACGCGAACCCCGCCGAGTACGTCGTCATCCTCCCCGACTGGGGCGGCCTCGTCAGCCGCAATTACGGCGCCAGGAACACGGGCCGCGCGGCGGCCCTCGTCGTTCTGGACGAGGAAGGCGGCGTTGCGGTCTCCTACCAGGGGGAGCGGCCCATCGCGGCGGTACTGGAGATGATCGGTCGGATCTAGATCCCGCGTAGTGTTTTTTACGACAGCCTCGTCTATCGGGGAGGGGCAAACTGTCTCCATCCGAAGAGGAGGTCGGCCATCAGAGAGGGCAGATACCGGACCCCCGACGGGCAGCAGCAGATCAGGATGCGCGAGGTCCTGAAGGACAGGTTCGAGAGCATCCCCGTCCAGGTCCCGAGAAGCGAGATCGAAGCTCTCAGCGTCGAGATAGGCCTCGAAGACCCACTCGAAGCAGCCAGGATCTTCGACCGCCTGAAAGGCATCTCGTGGAGGGGCGACTACGTAAGGTCCGAAGAGGGCTGGATCGCCGCCTGGATTAGAGAAGTGATCTGCTGAAATCGAAGACTTCAGCAGGTCAGCACGCCTGCTTCGCAGGCTTGTCAGCTAGGTCCCACGCGGCGCCTGCCGACACCCGCGAACCTGCTCGCCAAGAGCCCCATCTCGATAGTTAGCCGGCTAACTATCGACGAAGCAAGCTGAAATGCTGACCGGCTGAAATGTTGAAATGCTTACTTCGTGCTCAGGTGGGCGCTGCCGGCGCGGCCGCCGCGCACTTCTATTTCGATAGGCCCTCCGCCGCGTATGATCCAGACTGTTCGGCGGGCGTAGTTGGAGGGGAGGCCCTGGAAGAAGGGCGGGTTCTTCCACCTGTTGGCGGTGAGCGCAGAGCGTCCCGCGAGGTGGCCGAGATCCACCTCTCGTTGTCCCGAGATCAGGCTCGCGTCCGGCGGCAACTCGAGTATGCCTTTGACGGGCTTGGCGAGCTTCTTGTCGACGGCCACGCTGGTTATGTTTGTTGGCAGGTAGCCCGTGTTCTCGACGACGAGCTCGATGCGGCGGAGGTCTGGCGAGAGCTGTTCGGTTTCGAGGCGGGTCCGCAGGCGGGGAGCCGTGGAGGCGTGGGAGAGGGCGAAGCGGGTTAGCTTCTCGCATTCGGCCTTCAAGTACTTCGGCGGCGGGTTCTGGAACGTGAACTTGGTCTTCCAGCCGCCTATCTCGACGCGGCCTAGCTGGGAGTGGTCGAAGGGTTTCCAGGGTACGAAGCCCTCGCCGTTCAGCTCCGTGTCGTTCCAGGCGAGCATTTTTAGCGCGGCCTCTTCGGGTGGGTTGCGAGCGAACTCGATAAAGTCCTCGACCTCAACGCCTGCGGCCTTTGCCATCGACCAGAACTCTATAGTGAAGGCGAAGACGCCGTAGTAGTCGTAGGCCCAGTCGTCGAAGGCGCCGGTTATCGACTTCTTCGGGTCGTAGCTGAAGTCGTGGTAGACGGAGATGTTCGGGTAGCCTGTGATCTCCGTTCCCCGGTCGCCGAGCGCCTCGTAGATCGCGAGATCGTGTTCTCTCATCTCCTCATCTGGCCTGTTCGAGTAGGGGCGCAGGATTGCGCCGCAGTACGTGTGGTAGGTGTGCACGCCGAAGACGTTCTTGTGATCAAGGAAGAAATCTACCTGCGCCCTCGACTCCGGCTCGGATAATGGGTAGGGTCCCGCGTCCCTCTCATCGTCCTGCCAGTGGTAGGGGTACTGGCGGTTCATGTCGAGCCCGTAGAGCGGGCGCGCTATCTTCCGCTCGAAGCCGTCGAAGTCCTTGAAGGTCCCTTCTCTGTAGAGCCTGTAGTAGCTCGCATCCGGATCGGCCTCGTCGGGGGCGCGGGGGACCATGAGCCTCGCGTCCTCGTCGGAGACGCGCCACTCGCCGTTTTCGTCTTCGACGCGCATCTGCACGATGTTGCCGTCGCCGTCCACGTCGTCGGGCTGGAGGCCGGGTTCCTCTTCTGGGTCGGGCCAGGGGTGTGGGGTTGCTCTCAGGGTGTGGGAGGTGGTCAGGTAGCGTTCGGCGCCGTCGGGGGAGAGGCGGGGGAGGATGTAGAAGGACTGCTCGTCGAGGAGGCGGGTTGCGAGATCGTACGTGCCGTGGTTTTCGAGGAGGTGTTCGATCAGGTAGAGCGCCGCCATCGAGCCGGTGACCTCGCCGGCGTGGGTGTTGCCGTCGACCCAGAAGGCCGATTTCGTGTCTGCCGGTCCCGTCTCGGAGTTGGTGAGCTCTGCGAGCCAGATCTCACGTCCCCCGTAGCTCTTGCCGATGGACCAGATGCTGCAAAGATCCGGATACTCCTCCGCGAGCGAGCGCAGGGTCCGCGTGAGCTCCTCGTAGCGCAGGTAGACGTCGAATTCGGTCTTCATGCTCTCCTTCCCGGCGGTGTGCAGGCTGATCCTGGCCCATTCTGACGCAAACGGCCACTAGATGTGGCGTGCGCGATTGACACGCTCCAGCATATTGGGTAACGTCGTGGTCGCCCTCTGGTAGTGTACCTGGAGTACCTGCGGGCATATATAATTGATGCATTCCAGGGTGTTTTTAGTTGGAGGCGGTAAGAGGCTGGAAACCACGGTCGGAACGGTCCTTGCGGGACGTTACAAGGTAGAGAGCACGCTCGGTTCCGGTGGGATGGCAGTCGTCTACAGGGCGGAAGACGACATCCTCGGCCGCACCGTGGCGCTTAAAACCCTCCACCACGACTACGCCGAGATGCCCTCTTTCAGGCGGCGCTTCAGGCAGGAGGCCCGTGCGATGGCGTCCCTGGACCACCAGAACATCGTGAAGGTCTACGACATCTCCCAGGATGGCGAGGTGCCCTTCATCGTGGTCGAGTGCGTCGCTGGCAGGGACGTCGGGGACCTGCTGGCCAACCGGCGTGGTGGCCGCCTGAACGAGCAGTTCGTGAGGAGGATAGCGGCTCAGCTCTTGCTCGCGCTCTCATACGCCCACAGGCGGGGCATCATCCACAGGGACATCAAGCCTTCCAACATCCTCCTTACACAAGAAGGGACCGTCAAGGTCGCCGACTTCGGCATCGCCCGCATCATCGAGGAGGATGATGCGGTCGGGGCGCCGGGTGAGATCGTAGGCAGCGCCCGCTACATGTCTCCGGAGCAGCTTAAAGGGGAAGACGCGACGCCGCGGAGCGACGTGTACTCCGTAGGCGTGCTCCTCTACCATTGTCTGACGGGAAGGCCGCCGTTCTCGGGCGACGTAAAAAGCCTCGCCAGGCAGCATATACACAAGGACCCGACGCCACCGCACAAGCTGAACAGGAGGATCTCGCCCGCGATGGAGGCGGTGATCCTGAAGGCCCTCCAGAAGGACCCAAGGGACAGGTACTTCTCGGCGAGCGCGATGCTCGCCGACATAGAGATAGAGGCACTGCCCAAGAAGTCGGCGATGACGGAGACGCCCCAATCGGCGCGTCGCAAGGCCCGCGGCGCCGGCCTCGTCTTCGCCACGGTCCTCGCCCTCATGCTCATTCTCGGTGGCGGAGGCGCGCTCGCATCGGGCCTGATCGGGCTTCCACAAGGCGGCGACGTGGCCAAGACCCTGAGCCGGATGAACCCCGTCGAGACGAAACCCCCTCCGCCGCGACAGAACACCGGGGATACGGCGCAGGACGCCGCAGGCGAGACGTCCGATCAGTCCGGCAGCCAGAACGTCGCCTCCGTTACACAGACGAAGTCCTCCCGGCCGAAGACGCCGGACCGGGCCAAGATGGTTCCTGTCCCCGACGTGACGGCCTACTACGACTACTACGCGGCGGATGCCCTCACAGATAGCGGCTTCAAGGTAAGTTACGTCCGCGATTACCGTGAGGGCTTCGCCGCCCGCGGCGTGACCTGGGCGACGGACCCTGCCGCCGGGAGCCTCGCCCCCGAAGGCTCCACGGTAACCATCTACGCCACGCCCAAGGACCACCCGCTGCCACCAAGGCTACGGTAACCGGCTGGCGCCGGCTGACGGCACGCTCCAGCCTTCGGTTCCGCTTTCAGCACTTCAGCCGGCGCGGTACGCTTCGCGCCTGAGGGCGACGAGGCGGTAGAGGAGGAACAGCGCCACGGGCAATGAGTTTTCGTCGCCCAGTTCGAGGGACGCTTCATAGTTCCGGTTGGTGAGACCGCCTTTGATACGGATCGTCGTACGGATCGTCGCGTTGTGTTCTGCCGGGCCGGCTTCGGCCGTGTTGCGCAGCAGGGATAGCCTGGCCTTGTAGGGGTGGTTCAGGTACGTGATCTCGGCCGACGTGGCATCTCCCGTCGAGGTGAGGAACTCGTTGTCATGGGAACGCATCCTGTAGCCGGACCGGACGACGCATTCGATCCGCGCTTCTGCGTCTCCGGCTTTGAATTCGGCGCTAGCGGTACCGTGAATCTCGAGTCGTCCTATCTCCGCGCCTTCCCTGTCCAGCAGGACGAACTCGGAGGCGAGGAGCCCACGGGCGCGGGCCGTGAAGTGGCCGGCGAGGGTCTCGCCGAGCTTCCGCCAGGGCTGGGGGTCTCTTTGCATGGGGCTCATGGTAACCTTCCCATACGCCCAGAGGGTGGTGGGGTTTCAGGGTGGGAGCGGACCGGATACGCGAAAAACGGAAGAGGATTTGATGGAGCTTAAGAATAAGGAGGAGTTGAGGAGCGAGATCCTCCAGTACTGGTTGCGGAGCGCCTGGGTCTATCCCTTCGAGGGACCCGACGAGCGCACCTACTTGCGCCTGACGCCGGGCGGGAGACTCAAGATACGGCGCAGGATCGCCGAGCTCGAAAAGTCTTTGGGCGTCGATGGCGAGGAGCTCGCCAGGCAGGATGAAGCTGGCACCCTTCCCGTCAAGCGAGACCGGCTCGAGCTCGCGATGATGGTGCAAGCGTACGACACCGAGCGGCGCCTGCTCAGGAGCCAGGGCGCCACCCTCGGAACTCCCGCGGTTGCGTTGGAAGAAGAAACAGGGGACGTGGCTGGAGACTGACACCAGATGTTGTGCCGGCGCTCGTGGATCGTACCTTCCCTTGTGTCGGGCGTCTTCGGCAAGCATTCGTAGAAAGGTGGCGTACTCACCATTGCCGTGATAGGCTTTCCGGGCGGTGCTCGTTCGGGCCAGGACGAGGAGCCGCCAGCAAAACGGGAGAGGGGGGACCTCTCTAGCAATCTGTTGTTCGGGCGCGTGGAGGCCGCACGCGGAGGGTAGATAGTTGGGTCTCAAATACCGGAGAAGAAGAGACAGGCGCAAGAGGATACGTTCCGACTACGGTTCTTCCGGCTCGAACCCGTTCGACTCCCGCAAGCAGGAGAGCAAGCGTCGGGGGGTTGTGGGCCCGATCATCATCATCTGCGCCATCATCGCCGTGCTCGTGGCGGCGGACTTCTGGCTTAACTCGGGCAAGATACACCGCGGCGTCGAGGTCGGCAACGTCTCTTTGGGTGGCATGACGACCGCCGAGGCGCGTCAGACCGTCGAGGACCGCGTCATGGGTCCGCTCGAAAAGATCGAATTCAGCGGCCCGGAAAACTTCTCCCGCGAGGCCAAAGACATGGGAGTGCGCTTCAACGTCGCCAGGACCGTAAACCAGGCTTACGCCGTCGGGCGCGAGGGAAACGTCCTGGATCGCCTCTCCGAGCGCCTGCGCGCCTCCTTCGGCGGGGCGACAATACCACCCGACATCGACTACCGTACGGAAAAGGCCAGGGCCGAGGTGCAGGACATCGCAACCCAGGTGAACCACCAGCCCGCGGAGGCCAACGTCAAGATCTACGGGTCCGAGGTCGAGGTCTCGAAGAGCAGCGACGGATACGAGTTGAACCCCGCGGCCACGATGACGAGCATCGACGGCGCCATCGATGACATGAGCGGGAAGGTCAGCCTCCAGGGCGAGGTGCTCGACCCCGACGTCACGACGGCCGAGGCCGAGACGGCGGCCAACAAGGCCCGCGGGGCGCTCTCCGAGCCGATCGAGATCAAAGCCCAAAACGGCGACAGCTGGACGATCCAACCCGATAAGCTGGGCTCGGCCCTCGACGTCACCAAGCAGGACGGCAACATCGACGTCAGCCTGAACCGCGACCGTCTGGACGGCGTACTTGCCAACATCTACAACGACCTGACGGTCAAGACCGTGGACGCCAGCTACAGCTTCGACTCCGACGGCAACGTCATCGTGAAGCCCGCCCACTTCGGTCGGAAGGTCGAGGGCGATAAACTTTTCGACGACATACAGGGTGGCATCTTCGACGGCAAGCGCGAGTACCAGGTCTCGACGACCGTCGATAAGCCCGAGTACACCACGGCGGAGCTTCAGGCCAAGAAGCCAACCCAACTCCTCGGCTCCTACCACACCAACTACACCGCCACCTCCGACAAAAGCCAGGCGCGCGTGAACAACCTCGACACCGCCTCGCGCGCCGTAAGCGGCACGTTCCTGGCGCCCGGAGAGGTCTACTCGATGACCGACACCGTCTCCGGGCTGAACTACGAGTCGGCCCACATCATCGCCAACGGCGCGACGAGCTCGGCCCTGGGTGGAGGTCTCTGCCAGGTGACCTCGACGCTGTACAACGCGGTCCTCTACGCCGGCCTCGATATAGTCGAACGTAACCCGCACGCCACGCAGCTTCCGTACATAAGGCCTGGGATGGACGCGACGGTGTGGTTCGGTGACCAGTACGGCAACGGCGAGCTTGACATGAAGTTCAAGAACACCACCGATGGCTACATCCTTTTGCAGGAGTACGTGGCCAACGACAACTATATCTACGCCAACGTCTACGGCGTTCCCGACGACGTGAAAGTGACGATGTCCTCGGAGCCGGTCTATACAGGTTATTACTCCTCCGAGTGGACCACCTACTACACTAAGAGAGAGGGCGGCAAGGTCGTCGACAAGGAGCACTGGAATACATCTTACGAGGCCCTAGTAGAAGACGGAAAGACGATCCCCACGTCAATAGTGCCCGTGGCAGAGGTCAACGGAGACTACTTCGGTCACGCGATTCCAGCAGCAGAGTAGATCAGCACGCTCCGGCCTGCGGCCTACGCTTTCAGCACTTCAGCAAAATCCAAAGCTGAAGTGCTGCCCTGCTAATAAAACACATTGCCTTTGAGCTTGTAGTAGAGTCGGTAATAGGCGGGCTCTAGCTCGTACCAGGCTTTTGCGCGGGCGTTTTTTAGTGGCAGGTCCAGGCAGCCGACGAAGTCGGTGACGTCGCCGCCGAAGCCTATTTTGAACCTGTAGACGCCGTAGTAGGGGTCGTCTTCGTTGCGGTTTTCGGGTTTGGGGATGCCGACCATGTCGTAGTAGTCGATGCCGCGTTCCCTGGCCCAGCGCATCACCTCCCACTGCAGGAGGTGGTTGGGGTTGAGGGTGCGTTTCTCGGTGCTGGACGCCCCGTGCATGAACCAGTACTTCCGGCCGAAGGTGAAGACGAAGACGCCGGCGAGGGGCGTGCCCTCGTGCACGGCGAGGAACAGGTGCCCCCGCCCCGCGCTTTGCATCGTCCGCATCATATCGTGCAGGTACTCTCGCGGCCTCCTGATGGTGAAACCGGACTTGCGCTCGGCCGTGTCCTCCATCCAACCGTAGAACGTCTGCCAGGCCTCCTTGAAGTCCTCGGACTCGACCACCTCGACGCCCTCCCTCGCGGCCTTGCGGACGCCGTAGCGCGTGGACTTCCTCATGTTCGCGAGCAGCTCGTCTTCTGAGGGGCTCAGGTCAACGGTGACGGTTGTGTCGAAGTTGAGATCGTAGCGGGCGTCGCGGAAGCCGAGGTCCGCGAGCAGGGCCTTGGCGCCAGCATCGTCCTCGTGGACTTCGGGTTCGATCTTGAGCGTGTGCGCCCCCGAGCGTCTGGCCACATCTGCCGCGCCCTCGAAGAAGACCTTGACGGCATCTTCGTCGTCCCAGGGCAGCCAGGGGCCTTTGGAGCAGTACATCAGGGCGCCGGGGACGGGCATAGTGTTGTAGAGGAGGAACTGGCCCACGCCGGCCACCTCGCCGTTCCTCTCGAGCACCAGTCGCAGGGGCGTCCAGCCGAACTGACGTTTGAACTCGCCCCACGCGTAGCTCTGCAGCACGTGGCCGCCCCCTGGTGACTCCTTGAGCCAGGCGTCCCATTGGGACGGGGCTACATCGCCTACCTCCCTTACCGCGTAGGTGGTGCTCAACTCTTTCAGGCTTCCATCTAGCCCCTAACGCCCGGCTTTGAAAGGGCTTCCTGGCCTGTCAAGACGTCTTCGGGCCTGCCGCCGGGGCGCAGGAGGTGCGCCCCGCCGTGCCAGAGTAACACTTCGGCGGGTGAGGGGTGGCTCAGGAAGCCAAGGTTCGAGGCAGAGTAGCCGTAGGCGCCGCTGTAGAACACCCCAATCAGATCTCCAACCTCAGGGTCGGCCAGCGGGATGTTGTTGCCGAACGTGTCCAACGGCGTGCAGCACGGGCCGGCCACCGCGATGCCCTCCTCGCCGGGCACGCCTTCCATGCGGGTCAAGTTGAGGAGCGGGTAGGCCTTCCTGAACACCTGCCCCATGTTCCCCGTCGCCGTGAGGTGGTGGTTCATGCCGCCGTCCGTAACCACGAAGGTCTTGCCCCTCGTCTCCTTCACGTCCACAGCCCGCGTCACGTAGACGCCAGCGTCGGCCACCAGGTAGCGCCCCAGCTCGAAGAGGAAGCGGCAACCCGCGAGACACGGGTCGGGGCGGTAGCCCGCGAGCAGCTCTCTGAAGCCAGCCGCGAAGGTGTCCAGGTCGAACTCAGCCATCTTCTCGAAGTAGGGGACACCGAAGCCGCCGCCGAAGTCGATCATCTCAAGCGGATGGCCAGCGAGGTCCGCCATCTGGAGCGAGATCTCCAAAATGCTACGGCAGTGCTCTAGCAACGGCTCGACCTCGAAGACTTGGGTCGCCGTGTACACGTGCACGCCGCGCAGCGTGAGCTCCGGATGGGAGAGCGTCTTCCGCACGGCCTCACCTAGCTCCGCCTGGTCCATGCCGAACTGGCCGACCGTGCCGCCCATACGCATCCCCGAGCCCATGAGCTGAGCTTCAGGGTTGATCCTGAGCCCGACCCCGATCGTCTTGCCGGCCTCCCTGGCTATCTCGGCGAGGCGGTCGATCTCGCCCAAGGACTCGACGTTGACCGCGAAGATGCCCTCATCCACCGCGCGCCCGAGCTCGTCGTCGGTCTTGCCTGGGCCCGCGAAGACGATGTCCTCGGGTTCGAAGCCGGCGGCCCGCGCCACCGCGAGTTCCCCCGAGGAGGCGACCTCGGCCCCGGCCTCTTGCTGCGAGGCTATCAGCTGGCAGACGCCGAGGCTCGGGTTTGCCTTTACCGAGTAGGAGACCTCCGTCCCGAGGGCTTCGTGGACGCGGCGGACTCGATCCGAGATCATCTCCCCGTGGTAGAGGTAGAAGGGCGTCCCGTAGTCTTCGGCTATCCGGGAGATGGGGATGCCCGAGGGGAGGAACTCGCCACCCAGTTCCCCGCCGAAGCGCTCGGCCAGGTCTTTCGCTTTATCCGTTTGAGTAAGCATTGCTGATCCCCTTGCGGTCGATCTTGCCTGAACCCGTCTTGGGCAGCTCGTCCTTGACGAGTATCTCTTTGGGCACCATGTAGGGCGGGCCGTTCTCGACCACGTACTCGCGGACTTTGTCCACGGTCCCATCCTCGCCACCGTCGCGGAGGGAGATCACCGCTATGACGTCCTGCCCGACGGCGGGGTTCTCGACGCCGAAGGCACAGGCCTCGTGCACGAACCCAGATCCGAGCAGGAGGTTCTCGACCTCCTCCGGGCTTAGGCGGTAGCCCTGGTTTTTGATCATGGCGTCCTCGCGCCCCAGGAAGTACAGATAGCCTTCCTCATCGCGCTTGACCGTGTCCCCCGAATAGACGACCCGCTCGACATCCAAGAGTTCCGGCGGGGCGAGCGGGTTCGGACGGTAGGCCTTCCGCGTAGCCTCCTCGTTGCCCCAGTAGCCCAGCGCCACGGTCGGTCCCCGGTGGACCAGCTCGCCGGGTTCGCCGGGGGCGGCTTCTTTGCCCTCTCTGGTTATTACCATGATATCGGTGTTCGGAATCGCCTTGCCGATGCAGTTGCCCTGCTCGGGGGAGGAACGCCAGATCTCCTCCGGCGCCAGATACGTCGAACGGAAAGCTTCGGTAAGCCCGTACATCAGGAAGATCCTGGTTCCCGAGGGCTCGAGCAGGTGCCTAAGCTCGTCGAGGTTTGCCTGGGGTATGCGGCCTCCGGTGTTAGCGAGGTAGCGCAGGTGCTTGAGCGGGCTTTCCCGCAGGGACCTCGCACCCCGGATCAGGAGCGCCCACAACGGCGGCACGCCGGTGACGCCGGTGATCTCGTGCCGCCTGAGCGCCTTGAGGAGATCGCCCGGCAGCCTGGAGCGGAGCAGATACAAAGTGGCGCCGGCCCGCAACGAGGTCGTGAACTGGCTCATTCCGGCGTCGAAGTTGAGGGGAAGTGCCGAAAGTATCCGGTCCTCGGGCGTGTTCTGTAGGTACGTGGAGACGATCTGGGCCCCCACCACCACGTTGCGCTGGCTCGTCGCTACGCCTTTGGGCATTCCCGTCGATCCGGAAGTGTAGAGGATCGTCGCAAGGTCCGACTCGGAGATCTTCCTGTCTTCCGTGAGTCCGTAGCCTTTCATCGCTTCCGCGAGGTCGACGTAGGATCTCGCGGCGTGTCCTTCGGGCTTCGCGCCTTTGTAGAAGGCGGTCTCGACGGTCTTAGGGCTCAGTTCGTCGAGCTTCCGTGAGTCCCCGATCACGACCCTTATGTCGCAGTCGCCCGCCAGGTACTCGACCTGGGGAGCCTTGAAGAGCGGGTTGACGTTGACGTAGGCGGCACCGATGCGCGACGCCGCGACCATCGCGACGATGGCCTCCCAGGACTTCTCGACGAGAACGCCGACCCTGTCGCCCCTCTCTACGCCGGAGTCGGCGAGCGCCGCCCCGAGGGCCGAACTCTCGCGCTCCAGATCCTCGTAGGTGTACCGCGCATCTCCCTCCACGACGGCCGTTTTCTCGGGGTCGCGCGCCACGGAGTTGTGGAGCAGGTCGGGGAGCGTGAATTCGGGGCGAAACCTCACGCCGCTTTGCTCTCCACCAGCGTCGCGATGGCATCGACGGACCCGAAGTTCTCCTCGTCGAACTCCTCGTCCTCGACGACGATGCCGAAGGTGTCCTCGAGGAACACGACGAGCTCTACGGTCTGGAGCGACGTCATGACGCCGTTGTCTATGAGCGGCTCGTCGTTGGGCACGTCGCGCCCGCCTGTCACGTTCTCCTGCAGCCACCCGCGTATGGCGGCCCTCGCATCTCCGTTGCCCGAAACCATGTCAGCCTCCTTATTTATCTGAGCCAGAATTATCTGAGCCAGAAGCCCGCTTCGCCGTCGCCGAAAGACATCGACCAGTTGACGAGGTCGCCGGTCGTCCCGTGCAGGCCCTTGTCCGTAAACTTGGTGAGCAGCTTGTGGCTTCTTCCCCTGCGGCGGAAGAAGCCGAAACGCTGCAGGTCGGCGGGCCTCGGCGAGGTGGGCGACTCGATGAACCTGTACCTTATTATCTGCACGCCCATCTCTCTAAAAGAGCGCACCGTCTCGCGCAGCAACGCCCGCACCACGTCTTGGCGCCCCGGGAGCGCCGTCAGGTCGAGTATGTAGCCGTCCTGGCCGTGAAAGGCGGTCCTTAGCACGGCGTAGCCGAGCATACGCCCTCCCGACTTCACCCCGAGCACGGTCACTGGTGCCTGGGGAGAACCGGGCCCGTAACGCCAGCGCAAAAACGCCGCGTCCTTCTCAGCTGTGCATGGCACCACCGAGGCGACCCTCTCGAACAGGTCGTCGAAGGAATCGTCGAAGGAGTCGAGTTCCTCGACCTCCAGGTCTCCGCCGAAGCCGCGGCTCAGCGTCTCATCCACAGCCTCCAGTCCACGGTTCATCAGCTTCTGGAGGGGGCGTGGGATCGGGGCGCGCGGACGAGGGGCCGGCGGCGCGACGTGCTCCTCGACCTCCTGCGTCTCGGCGCCGGGCCTGTCGGCGAACCCGCGAGCCGGCGCGAACGTCTCCGGAAGTTTGAAGAGCCTCCTCAATGGTGCCGGAACCGAGGGCATGGGCAGGCGCGAGACGTTCATCAGCTTCGCCGCGTACTTCAAATCTCCGACGACTTCGGCGCCCAGGCGCGTCTCGACGCCAATAACCGCCGGCACCATGTCGCAGACCACGCAGTTCTCGGTTGTGCGGAAAAAGGAGCGCATCAGCATGATGGCCTGGAAACCGTGCTGGGGGAGCACCATGTAGTCGCCCGGCGTGTGGGCGGCCACCCTTTGGCCGTCGATCCTGTAGAACTGCGGGAACGCCGTCAGGTGGCCGACGACCTCCCCCTCTTCCGTTACGGAGGCCCAGCGGTACAACTCCTCCGAGAGCGGATGGTCCTGGTACCAGCGGTAGAGGTTAGAGTAATAATCCACGTTGTGCACCTCGGGGAAATCCGGGTACGAGAGGATGCGCAGTTGCGCGATCTTATCTTCCAGCTCCGATCCCTTGACGAGCTCTACGGTCGTCTTCATCGGCCGACCCCCGATCTCCTCGGGACCGGCAGCCGCGCTCCGTGTCTCGCTACCCTTCCGTGTGATCCTTGGCGCAAGGAACCTCTCACTCTGTAGGGTTTTTCGGTGCAGATCCAAAAAGCAGAGTGTAATGGAGCGTTTCACAAAAGCCAAGTTTGGTGCAGCCGGATTGCGGCGAGCGTTCCCTGGCCGGCTTGGTATGGCGCGTGGGGACGATGTCCAGGGATTGTGTATTTCCGGAACAATTTTCCCTAAGAGGTTGAAGGTTCGACCGCTTGCCGTAATAATTAGCGCTTGTGTGCCGCCGCGACCCTACAGGGGACCCTACAGGGGACCCTGCAGGGTCGGTGGCGCTAATTGGTATCGCAGGAGGGGCTACTGCTTGAAAGAGATAAGCAAAGAGGGTGGGTCGCGGGCCAACCGGGAGGCGACGCGGATGGTGAAGCGCAAGCTCATAAAGCGCAAGCCCAGAAAGATCAGCTACGCTCGCAGGCGCAAGATCGCGGGCCTGGCCGTGATCGCGGGCGTCCTGCTGGTCGGAGTCGTCGCTTTCGCCTCCTCTTTCGCCTCCTCTCTAGGCGGCGGTGACGAGATCTCGAGCGGCGTCAGCATCGGCTCCGTGGATGTGGGCGGGATGACCAAGGCCGAGGCCCAGAAGACCGTGCAGGGCGACGCTTCCGCGACCTTCGAGGAGATCTCCTTCGGCACCGGCAAGGACGGGTTCTCCATTGGCGGCGACGACCTCGGCGTAGAGGTGAACGCGGCCCAGGCGGTGGACGAAGCCTACTCCGTCGGGCGCAGGGGAGGCGTGTTCCAGCACATCTCCGACGCCGCGGGCTCGCGCCTCGGGGGGGTGCAGGTCGACCTCGTCGCCGGATACGACGAGGGCAAGGCCAAAAGCGCCCTGGCGAAGGCGGCTGATGGGTACAACCAGGAGCCCCAGGACGCCTCCTTCAGCGTCACCGACGACGGCAAGGTCGAGGTCAAGGAGGCCGAGAACGGCCGGGTCCTGGATCAGGCCGCCACGCTCGCCAACCTCGAAGGGGCTCTACACAACATGAGTGGCCAGGTCCCCATCGCCCAGAGCCCGCCCCCCAAGCCCGAGGTCACCACGGCCGAGGTTCAGAGCTACAAGCCCGAGAAGGTCATCGGGGAGTACCAGACCGACTTCCTCTGGGACTCGAACCCGAACCGTCAGTACAACATGAAGCTGGCCGCAAGCGCCGTGAACAACACGGTTCTGGCGCCCGGCGAGGTGTTCTCGTTCATCAAGCCGACCAGGTCGCTCCAGTACAAAGAGGCCAAGACCTTCTCCAACGGCGGCATCGGCGTCGCCAACGGCGGCGGGCTCTGCCAGGTGTCCTCGACGTTGTACATGGCGGCCATCTACGCGGGGCTCGAGATCGTCGAGCGTCACCCGCACTACGCCGTGCTCCCCTACATAAAGCCTGGCTTCGACGCGACGGTGTGGTTCGGGGAGAACGGCTGGGGCGCGGAGGACATGAGGTTCAAGAACACCACCGACGGCTACATAGTCGTGCGCGAGTGGGTCGACGACAAGGGCCTGCTCAACGCCCAGATCCTCGGCCAGCCGACGGGCAAGAAGGTCGAGATGCGCACCGAGAAGAATTGGGAGGACCCCGTCAGGGGGATCAAGTGGACCACCTACAAGAAGGTGACGGAAGACGGCAAGGTGATCCGGGACGGCGTCCTGTACTCCTACCGCTACAGCTACAACCCGCCTGTCCCGGCGAACGCGCCGCACTACAAGACCACGGCCCCACGGGTCGGAGGGTGGCCCGATCCCACGAACACCACCGGTTGGGCAAGCCCCCACTAGCACGCCGTGAACCAGCTCCCCCGCAGCAAGATGTTCGCCAAGAACCGGCGTCGCCGGTCGCTCCGGAGGTTGGGCCTCCTAACCCTGCTGGTGGCGCTCGTGGCCGGGTCCGCATACGTCGCGGTCCAGGTCTCTGACGGCGGCCTCTTTGCTGGCGGCTCTTCGAAGAAAGACGCCAAATCGCAAGAGACGCCTTCCCAATCTGGCGACGAGGCCAACGCGGAGAAGGACCCCGCGAAGGCACCCGGTAAGCCTGCTTCCGGGGAGAGCTTGCCCGACCCCGAGCAGGCCACGCCCGAGGCCGCCGCGTACGCTGTGCTCGCCCCCGAGCTTCCGGGGACGACCCCCGAGAGCATAAAGGGCGTCTACCTGAGCAAGATCGACAAGTCCTGGGCCTCGGTTCGCTTCGAGCCCGAGGGCGAGGGGAAGCCCTTCGTGGTCTTTACCCACAAGGACGGCGAGTCGTGGAAGGCCGAGAAGTCCGTCCGCGCCGACGAACCCGACTACTCCAAGAACGACGTGGTCCCGCTCTCGGGCGTGCCCGAGGACCTCATCCAGTACCTCTACCCCGAGAACGCGTTCGCGGCCAAAGTGCCGGAACCGACCAACGAGAAGATCGATCTCGAAAGCCTGCCCGACGTCGACGGGACGACTTTCCCGCCGGCCGAACCCGTGATGGACGGTGTGCCCGAGGCGGACCACGACCGGGTCGAGAGGGTGCTTGGGGAGGCGCGGCAGCAGATCGAGGACTACCACGGGGTCGCAGGCCTCTACGTCTGGGACCTCAACGGGGATTACGGGTATGGGATCAGGCCGGACGAGCAGTTCTTTACGGCCTCGATCATCAAGGTGCCGATCATGGTGGCCGTCTACCGCAAGGTAGACGCTGGGGATCTCAGCTTCTCGCAGGAGGTGGAGATCAAAGACGAAGACTGGGCCGCCGGAGCCGGGTGGTTGCAGTGGAAGAAGCCGGGGACGAAGGAGACCGTCGGCGACCTGTTGGTGCTCATGATGACCAACTCGGACAACGTCGCCGCCAACGCCCTGGTTCGAACGGTGGGGGGACCCGAACACGTCAACGAGGTTGCCCGTTCGATGGGCGCCGAGGACACGCTGCTCTACCAGAAGGTGAGCAGCGAGAGGGGCGCCGTGCCCGCCCTCGACAACAGGAGCACGCCCCACGACATGGTTGCCATGATGCGGCAGATAGCCCAGGGCAAGGCCGCGAGCGAGAAGAGCTGCGGCTATATGATCGACCTCATGCACCAAGACGAGCTCGACTGGTGGCTCGACGCAGGCCTGCCCTACGGCGTGGACGCGGCGAACAAGGCCGGCTGGCTCTACAAGGTCTACGACGAGGTCGGAATCGTCGAGGACGACGGCGGCCACCGATACGTCATCGCCATCCTGACCAAGCACGGCTCGGCCGACGTGTACGAGGGACAGGACCTGATCAAGAACCTCTCGAAGACCGTCTGGGAATCTCAAACCCAGCCGCAAAAGAATTAGAGCGGTTTCCTTGTGGGGGCGGTTCGCGAACCGCCCGCTTTAGCCCGCGGTTAACCCACGGCTTTTTTGGCGGAGCGTCGTCTGAGGAGGGTAAGAACGGACCTCAGTTCCTCTGTCCCCAATAGGAACGCCACCCCGAGGTAGACGGCGAGCGAGAGGCCGCCGACGGCGACGAGGACGAGGAGGCGTTCCGCGAAGCCCGAGCCCGTCCCGACGAGCGTCGTTCCGATCGTGGCCACGGCGTACATGGCCGCTCCGGAGACGAGCACCTTGAGAAGGGAACTGGCGAGGCGCCGGCCGTCCAGCCGGCCCGTCTCCCTGCGCATCGCCGCGAGGCTCAGGATGGCGAGCACCGAGTAGGCCACCGCCAGCCCGAGCACCACGCCGGTGATGCCCCAGACCAGGGAGAGCCCGTAGGCGAGGGCCGCGTACAGCAAGAAGATAACGACGTTCAACACGGCGGGGGTCTTCGTGTTCTGCCGCGAGTAGAAAGCGCGCACCAGGTAGAAGTACACCGAGTAGCCGAGCAGCCCCGCCGCGTAGACCACGAGCAGCCCGGAGACCAACTCCGTTGCCCGTGCTCCGAAGTTCAGGTGCTCGTAGAGCACACCGACTATCGGCTTGGAGAGTGAGATCATACCAACCGCCGACGGTACGACGACGAAGGCCATCGTCCTCAAGCCGAACGAGAACGTGTCACGGAATCCGTCGGCATCCCTCAAAGAGTACATCTCGGAGAGCTCGGGCATGAGCGCGGTCGTGATGGCGACGACGAAGACGCCGTAGGGGAGCGAGAAGATCGTGAAAGCGTAGGTGAGTTCCGCAACGGCTTCGAAACCCATCGCCAGGTAGGCACCGAAGAACTGGAAGCCAACCGAGGCCGCGACCAGCACGACCATTGGTCCGGCCAGCCGCGCCGTGGGAAGCAGGGCGGGGTGGCCGAACTGCGGGCGTGGCCTGTAGCCGAGCTCCAACATCGTCGGGACGAGCGCGAGGGCCATGACCGCGATCCCCGCCGTCACGCCGAAAGCCAGCACGTAGAGCGCGAGCCGCTGGTCGTTCTCCCGCAAGAAGTAGTAGGCGACGAAGGAAGCGATAACCATCAGGTTGTTGAGCACAGGGGCGAAGGTGGGTAGGAAAAAGCGCCTGTGGGCCTGAAGGACGCCCGTACCGACGGTGCTTATGCCGTAGAAGAACATCTGCAGGACGAAGATACGAAAGAAAAACACCGCGAGACCCTGGACCTCTTCGACCTCTGCCGGAGAGAGACTGTCCGCGGACTGCCAGTTGGTCACCAGCCCCACAAGCGGCTCGGCCAACACTATGCCTAAGACCGAGAGGATCAGCATCAGCGGCAGCACCAGCGTGAAGAGCGCGTTCGTAAGCCGGCGGGCGTCCTCCTCGCCGTGCGTGGTGATGCGGTCCACCAGGACGGGGATAAAGATCGAGTACAGTATCCCGCCCATGAACAGCTCGTAGATCAGGCTCGGCAGCAGGATGGAGGCCGTGTAGGCGTCGGCCACCAACCCACCCGCCAAAACGGCGGCCTGGGCCATCCACCTCAAGTAACCCGTCGCCCGCGACAAAATAGTCGCCGCCGAGATCGAGAGCACCGACCTCAGAATCGCGGTCACGTCAGCAAGCTCCGGCTTCGCCTCCGCTTGTCAGCACTTCAGCATGCCGCTTCGCGGCTCTCAGCACTTCAGGTGTGCTCGAACCGAGGCTCCCTGGCGAACGAAGCTGACAACCTGAAATGCTGAAGTCCTGAAATGCTGACAAGCTCTCTACGGTATCTCCTCGGGGGGCATCCCGATCCACTTCTTGTAGAGCTCCTCGTAGGTGCCGTCGTTCTTGATATCGGCCAGGGCCTGGTTGACGGGCTCGACGAGCAGGCTGCCTTTGGGGAACGCTATCCCGTACTGCTCGCCCGTTGGGATGGGCTCGACGTACCTGATTTCCCCTTCGTTCTCCGTGACTTTCTTGTGCGCGGCCGAGAGGTCGTAGATGACGCCTTCGATTTTGCCGGCCCTGAGGTCCGCGAAGGCCTCCCCGATGGTCCTGTAAGGTTTGACCTCCCCCACCTGCCCGTCGTCGTGGAGGTCCTCGCCCTTGACCTGGCCCGTCGAGCCGGCCTGGACGCCGACGGTCGCGTCGGCGAGGTCGTCGACCGTTCTGATCTTCGAATCGCTCTTGACCAGGAGCGCCTGGTCGGCGTTGAAGTAGGGATCCGAGAAGTCCATCTGCTTCTCGCGCTCCGTGGTTATGGTCATCGCCGAGATGGACGCGTCGAACAGGTCGGCGTCGAGCCCGCGCAGGATACTGTCGAACTGGACGTTCTCGTACTCGACCTTGAAACCGGCCCTCCTGGCAATCTCGTTCATCAGGTCGATGTCGAACCCTTTGGGCCTGCCTTTGGGGGAGAACTCGAAGGGCGGGTAGGCGATGTTGGAGGCGACCGTGATCTTCCCTCCGACGACACCGGACGGGCCCGTGGTCTCGTCTACCTGGGAGCTGCCCTGGTAGGACTCGTCGGTCCCCGCGCTGCAGCCGACGAGGAGTAGAAGCGCGACGGCCACGGCAACGGCGAGGACGAGCATCGCGGAGAAGGGGCTCTTCGATCGTCCTTTCACCGTGAACCTATCCCTCCGTGTTCGTACTCTGTAGTCTAGCCCGGCCGCGACAGAAAGGGCGATCGCGGCCAGACCCGGCCGCCGGCGGGTTAGCTTGGTGCGGCGTCTTTTCGTACGGGGTTCGTACCCTACACAGCCCCGCCCCAAAAGGATGATTCTAATTACACGCTGCTATCAAATCAAGCACGACGGAAGTTGCCTGGAAAACGGGCCCGTGCTACGGTGCCGCGGCCTCGGGAACCGGAGGAGGAAATATGGTGAAGCTGAACGAAGATCTCGTGCAGGCCATACGCGACGCCGTTAAGGCCAGGCGCGAGGGTGCCGTGGGCCTACTGCAGGAGCTCGTTCGCACCCGTTCGGTGACGGGCGAGGAGGGCGTGGTGGCGGAGGTCGTCGAACGCGCCTGCAGGGAGCGTGGCCTCGAGGTGGACATCTGGAACGCGACCCCTGGGGAGATGGAGCCCTACATCGAGCACGTCGGCGAGCAGGACTCCTACGAGAACCGTCCAAACGTCGTCGGCACCAGAAGGGGAAGCGCCGAAGGGCGTTCGCTCCTCTTGAACGCCCACATCGACACCGTGGACCCGGGAGACCCTGCAGCGTGGACCGAGGACCCGCTCTCCGGCGCGGTAAAGGAGGGCCTGCTCTACGGACGCGGCTCCTGCGACATGAAGGGCGGGCTCGTAACCCACCTCGTCGCGCTCGACGCGCTCTCCGACCTGGGCATGACGCTCCGGGGGGAGGTGACCGTCGCGGCCACGGTGGGGGAAGAGAACGGGGGCCTGGGCGCCCTCTCGACCGTGTTGCGCGGGTACCGCGCCGACGCCGCCCTCATAACCGAGCCTACCCGTCTTGCCCTCGTGCCGGCCCAGGGCGGCTCGCTCGTCTTCAGGCTCAAGGTCCCGGGCCGCTCGGCCCACGCCGCCGCCCGAGACGAGGGCGTCTCTGCGCTGGAGAAGTTCGTGCCTATCTTCGAGGACCTGCAGGAGCTGGAGCGGGAGCGGAACGCCGCTCTCAGCCACCCTCTCTACGAGGGGTTAAAGAACAAGGTGCCGATCAACGTGGGCGTCGTCACGGCCGGCAACTGGGCCTCCACCGTCCCCGAGTCGCTCGTCGCCGAGGGGAGGGTAGGCCTGATCCCCGGCGAGGAGGTTGAGTCCTTCAAAGACCTCGTCTTCGAACGTATCCGCGTCGTCGCCGAACGAGATCCGTGGTTACGCGAACATCCGCCCGAGCTCGAGTGGTTCGGCGGCCAGTTCGCCCCGGCCGAGGTCGAGCTCGACGCCCCTATATGCGAGGCCGTGAGGGAGGCCCACGAGCTGGTGACGGGGGAGGAGCCGACCGTGGAAGGCGTCCCCTACGGCGCGGACATGCGCCTCTTCATCCGCTTCGGCGGGATGCCCTGCGTCATGTACGGCGCGGGCGACGCGAGGGTGGCGCACGCCCCCGACGAGCACATCAGCATCACGGACTTACTGACCGCGACC
>JBKPOM010000145.1:0-5684 GCA_046733115.1 Actinomycetota bacterium
GGGGCGTTCTTCCATGTCCGCTTCCAAAAGCCTCCTGGCGCTCTGGTCCATCTTCGGGCTGGAACCAGGACGCCTCTTGGGGGCGAGCGGGCGGCCCTCCTCAGCGAGCTTGGCGTAGCGCTTGACGGAGGATCGGCTCACGGAGAAGGAGCGAGCGGCTTCACTCTTGGTCGTGCCCCGTCGGAGGGCTTGGACGATCTTGTTCCTGAGGTCTTCTGAGTAGGCGTTCATAGGGGCATGGTGCCAGTGGACCACCTGCGCTGCAAACCGCTCTAAGACGCGTCATGGAGGTGTGAAAGCCGCTCTCGTCTAAGAACACAGCTTTCTTGTTTCGACGCAAGAAGCCAGCCACCCGCACAATCCCCTTTTCTCCTCGTTGCGTTCTGGCGCTAGTGGGGACTTTTTTTGAGCGTCCACCTGCCCCCTCCCAGGCGCGCGATCGCCCGGCCGACCATCGACACCGAGACGCTCGTGCCCTCGTGGGCCTCCTCGAACGCCTCGCGGTGCTCCCGAAGCGTGAGGTCGTGGTTCCTTTCGAGGTGCTTTGGCAGCCACGCTCCGAGCGCCGCGCCTTTCGAGCGAGGACGCCCGGGGGTATGGATTTGGCCTCTACTCCCCCGTCTCACGCCGTCGCTTGAGCCAGCGTTTGATGGTAGGTACCGAGACCGAGAAGGTGCTGGCCACCTCTTCGCTGGGCACCCCGCGGTCCACCGCGGTGAGCACCCTGATCCTTAGGCCCTTCGAGTAGGGTTTCATCCCCGAAGACTAGTATCGGATCAACACTTATGCTAATCGCTGTGAGGGGTTCGTTCGGCAATTTTTGGAATGGCCGTTGGAAACACGAAGGCGATTGTCGCTGGGTCGATCCTTGCGCATCACTGCCGACTTTAGGACATGACGATGAGTAAGCCGGCATTCGTTTCTCGGTAATTTATCCACCGCCACTAAACGTTGTGGTTAGTAGCTCTGCGTGGGCCAGTCTCCGGCGGCGATTCGTCGGCTTGTGGGAAGGTGTTATGCACGATCCTGCAAAGGGACTTCAGAGAGTCACCTTCCCCGACCTTGGGTAAAGTAGGGGCAAGCAGAAGTACCGGGCTGCCTTGGAGGGCGGTAAACTGGCGAGCACGGCTCAACGAGATTGTGACACTCGGATCAGTCCTTGGATATACCGCAAACGGGTAATTACGCTAGGTGCAACTAACCTTTTACCCAGAGTTCGCGCGCATTTAACCCGGGGGACGAGACGGGCGTGTAGCATCGAGGCGTGCAGCGAGGCCGCAGCCGATCAGCCTTACCCCACGCTCAGAGCCCTGGTCCTATGCTCCAGGCGCTCAGGAGGGCACGCAGCGGCGTGGTGGCGCAGGGTATAGATTTGCGCCTTGAAAGCTTGACTGCAGAAGGTTTGCCGTCGAGGTCGCTCACGAAGGCTATCCTGTTGCCGTCCGGAGAGCCGGAAGGTGTGAGGGACGGTCTCTAGTACCTCGAGAGGCATAGAGAGCAAGAGAGCGTATGACACCGTCTAAGTATTCATTCGTAATTCATTACCACTTGTTATCCTGGAATATACGAAGGATGGTCGCAAGGAGGAAACCTGTATGTCACCAAACCTGGTCAGGGTGAGTGGTCTTGTGGCTATGCTAGGAGATGTGTTGGGCATCGCCCTGACCCCCATACTTTCCTACCTTTGGGCCACTTATTCGGACACCACGTATCTGTACTACGGTAGGGCGTATTTCCTAGTCTATCTGGGATGCCTACTGGGTCTAACGGGGCTTTACACACGACGCAGCGGAAGCCGATTGAAGGGTGAGAACTGGGGCTTCGGCTTGTCCTTCACTGGCCTCTCGATAGGCTTAGTGGACGATGTTCTCGCTTACTGGGGCGGAAGTCCCGGACAAGACTTCACTCAGGTGCAGGCTAGGGGCTTCGGCATCGAGCTGTTAGGGCTTGTGTTGATATTGATTGGTTCGGTGGTCCTTGGTGTCACCTACCTCGATGAACAAGCTAACGTGTTGCCTAAACTGGTTGCTGGGCTGCAGATTGCTGAGGGACCAGGGGGACTTCTGCTCTCCGGTTTGCATGCACCTAGCGGGACCCTTCTCCTGTTCTGTTGCGCCTGGGTGGTACTGGGTTACCTGCTCTTAACCGGGAGGGTTTCACCGGCACAATCGCCCGCGGATCAGACGACTGCCTAGTGTAGTTTACCCAGCATCAAGCAAGAAATCTCAAGGTAAGACAGCGCTAGGAGACCACCCCGACCCCAACGAAGGCGCTCACGAGATCACAGGGAACCTGCACGCCTGTCGAGGCGGTTCTGGCGACGGTGGGTGGTGGAGGTTATCGCCCCGGTCCGCTAGAGGGTAGTGGGGTGAGGGATCAGAAGGGCCTTCAATCCGGGCTGCTGTCTTATGTACAAAGATATGAACGCCGCTTAGGCGTAGTTCACCTACCCGTAGCGCTAGGCCTCGGTCCGATGCCCTAGGGTACGTAGTTACCAACTGTGGTTACTACAGACATTTGTTCGCAATCGGTGGCAAAGCGAAAGTGCCGGTCTCTACCCATTAAAACCGGTGGAGAGCTTGATACCGCGAACTTCCGAAAAGTCGGCTTCCACTCACTCCGGTGAATAAGTGTCTAGCGGAGGAGCTTGCCTCGTGCGCGTCGCCGGTCCGGCAGGTATCGGGCAGACAGGACGCTCGCGATGCCTACTATCAGGCAGGTGATCTCTATGGGACCATGCAGGTAGTGTATCGGCAACAACCACGTGGCCAAGATCGTCACGCCCCCGACCGCCACCAGGAGCACGCCGAAGCCCTCGACTATCTGACGGATGGTCGTGATCCCCAGCCCGGAGGGTCCGACGAAGAGGAAGAAGAGGTCCATGCCCGCATGGTAGGAGACCGATACAGTGTCCGAGCCCCAGCCCACCAATCCCACTGCGGCCGTAGCAAGCATGACGATACCCGCTATCCCTGTGTACGCGGCTATCCCTAGCATACCCGGCTCTCCATAAGAGGGAGAATCGTGAGAAACGAGGCCGCATGTCTACGAGTCGAGCTACATACTTCGGACCATTTTTGATTGGCTCAGGAGAGGCGGCTTCGCCCCGATCCTATGGGCCGGGGCTATGCGAACTTCTCAGAACTCCGTCTAGGCGAAGTTCGCAGAAGTCGGCTTCCACGCACTCCGCTGAATAGAGATGCCGGAGGCTACTGCTTGGGTTTCGACTCCGCCGAACCGTTCGCCAGGGCGGAACTCACCTCGCGGACCCCAGAGACCCTGCGTAGCCCCTCCATCAGCGAGAGCAGCTCCTCTTGCCCACTGCCCTTGCCCAAGACCAACTCAGCGTCGTCCTCCTCCTCGGCCGAGCTCGGTCGAACCACGATGCGCTCGAGTGGCACCTCCGAGGCCTCGATCTCTTCCCTAAGCTCTGCTAGCGGGGTCCCCCGCTCTACCACCAGCCTTACGCGCCTGGCTTCCTTGCGGTTGGGGAACATCCTCGCCTTAAGCGGCTTGGCGAGCACGAGCAGCCCAAGGGCCAAGATGGTCGCCGAGACGGCGGCGAGGAACATGCCCCCGCCCACTGCAAGCCCCACCGCAGCAACCGCCCAGATGCTGGCCGCGGTCGTAAGCCCCTTGACGACCTCCCTGCGCAAGATGATCGTGCCCGCGCCTATGAAGCCTATGCCGCTTGCGACCTGCGCGGCCACGCGGGAAGGATCGAGGATGACGTGCCTCTCGTCGAGGATGTCGGAGAAGCCGAAGATGGATACCACCATGAAAAGGGCGGATCCTAAAGAGACGAGGGCGTGTGTCCTCATGCCCGCCGCCCACTCCAACCGCTCGCGCTCGAGGCCGACCAGGGCTCCAAGGACCGCCGCCACCGCCAAGCGCAAGCCAAGCTCCATAGGAGATATCATCCGAGAGCACCTCCTCCTCGTCGGGACCTTCCGCCGATCACGCATGCTTTTTGTACACCAAAGTAGTGAAGAAATCACGCCAGCGGACGTAGGATGCGAACTCCTTAAAACGCCGTCAAGCAGAAGTTGGACTTCCGAGTATTTGCCTTACACACCTTCCGGTGAACGGGTTACTGGCTGCCTCTGGCGCCGCTCCTATGAGCTTATTGGCCGGTCTTTCAGGCACGCGTGCGGGCCAGGCGCACACCCTCGAAGAGTAGGACGTGGCGCACGCGCTGGATGGTGTCGTAGTGCAGCTCGCCGTCCGGGGTCCTTATCTCTTCTACGTCGCGGGCTTCGAGGGCCCTACCCAGGGCGCTACGCAGTCTTCGAACATCGGCCGCCTCCACGCTTAGGACTTCTTCGCCCCCCTCGAGCCTGAGGTGGGGGGCGGAGAAGCCGTGCTCGCTTGCGACGTAGACTAGGGCCCGCCATTCGGGGTCCGTGAGGTTCACGCCCACCTCGCCCCCTGCCGCCGTCATCAGGTATCCCACGGCCCCATTGTACCCAAGGGCAGCCGGCATCCTTCCCGACGGGCGAGGGTACGGTCCAAAGCTATGCGAACTTCCCAGAACTCCGTAAAGCGGAGGTCCAACTTCTGAGAATTTGCCTTCCACGCAGTCCGGTGAATAGGGTTCTTTCGTTTCTTCACCGGCGTTGTAGAGAAGGGAGCGGGGCGCTATGCTGCGCCGATGGTCCACTTCCCGGTCTCGGGCGTCGAGGTCAACCCGCTTATCCCCTTGTTGGCTGCCTTCGCCGTCTCCGCACTTACCGCCCCTGCAGGGGTATCCGGCGCGTTCCTGCTGCTGCCCTTCCAGGTGAGCGTGCTGGGCTTCGACAGCCTCGCCGTCAGCCCCACCAACCTCGTCTACAACATCTTCGCCGCGCCTGGGGGCGTCTACCGCTACGTCAGGGAGGGGCGAGTAGTCTGGCCGCTCGCCTGGGCGGTGATCCTAGATACGCTGCCAGGTGCGTTCGTGGGCGCGCTCTTGAGGATCACGGTGCTCACCGATCCGCGAGCCTTCGAGGTGTTCGTGGGGCTGGTGCTTCTGTACTTCGGCGTGCGGATGCTCTACGGGATCCTCGTGCGTGGTCGCAGCTGCGCCGGAGAAGGGACCGGAGCGGGACACTCGACGGTGAGGATCGTCTCGTCTACGCCTCTGCAGGTCGAGTACGAGTACGACGGTAAGCCCTATGCGTATCGGCACCCCGACCGTCTTCGTACTCTCGCTCGGCGTCGGCGTGATAGGCGGCATCTACAGCATTGGGGGCGGCTCGATCATCGCACCGTTCCTCGTCACCGTCTTCGGTCTGCCGGTCTACACGGTTGCGGGAGCCACGCTGATCGGGAGGTTCGTCACGTCGGTGGCGGGGGTCGCCTTCTACGAGCTGCTCGCGGCCACGGGCTTCGGCGGGGACACCCCATAGCGCCGGACTGGCTACTCGGCTTCACACTGGGCCTCGGCGGGTTGGCCGGCACCTACGCGGGGACGAGGTTGCAGAGGCACGTGCCCGAGAGGCTGATCCGCGGCGCGCTCGGAGTTTTGGTCACACTCCTAGCCTTGAAGTACATCCTCTAGCCGACTAACTTCTTAGAACGCCGTTAGGGCGAAGTTCGCAGAACAACCCTTCCACGCACTCCGGTGAATAAGGCTACAAGCGGTCCCTAAACGATCTCGTTTTATAGGCCACGGTTCGGGAGCTCCTCATGAGGATACACCACAA